>NZ_LZHQ01000036.1 GCF_001690655.1 Gilliamella sp. Occ3-1 | reverse complement strand
TACCAAATTTTAGCCGAAGCGAGTTACCATCAATATCAACCATCAATATTTTTTGATAATGCTGATATAAATTTTGAACAAATTAAAGATAACAAAACCAAAGCTTTGATTTTAATGGCTTGTGAAAAATGGGAGGAAGCTTATTCATACTGGGATATAGCAATTAATAAACAAGAGATTGATTACTATTATCAATTAATGTGTTATCAACATATTTATCATCAAGGACATAAATTAGCAATTAACATTTCAGATTTAGAAAAACTAACTGAAAATAAAAGTGTTTTATATTTATTTAAAGCATTAATATATAATTCTCAACAGAATTTAGAGGATGCAATAAAACAACTTAATTTATGTCTAACTTATAATACCTCTTCTTTATTTTTGAAAAGATATCAACCCCAATTATTGTTAGCCGATATATATAGGCGTATAGGTGAATTAGCTAAATGTCACTCACAATTAATTGATTTTGAAAAACATACTAGAAATAATACGCAATGTCGTATTCAAATAGCTAAATTAGCTTTGAAAAAAAGAAATTATGCTAAAGCAATTAATCAATTAAAAAGAGCATTTAGTGACAATTACTTATCAGAAATGCCTATTTCCATGTTGAGTAATTTTACTTATAGTATTTGTTCAAATCATGAATGGAATTTAGTAATGGATTGCGCTCAACAATTATTACTTGGTGACAACAAACATAAAAATATTGCATACCAAATTTTAGCCGAAGCGAGTTACCATCAATATCAACCATCAATATTTTTTGATAATGCTGATATAAATTTTGAACAAATTAAAGATAACAAAACCAAAGCTTTGATTTTAATGGCTTGTGAAAAATGGGAGGAAGCTTATTCATACTGGGATATAGCAATTAATAAACAAGAGATTGATTACTATTATCAATTAATGTGTTATCAACATATTTATCATCAAGGACATAAATTAGCAATTAACATTTCAGATTTAGAAAAACTAACTGAAAATAAAAGTGTTTTATATTTATTTAAAGCATTAATATATAATTCTCAACAGAATTTAGAGGATGCAATAAAACAACTTAATTTATGTCTAACTTATAATACCTCTTCTTTATTTTTGAAAAGATATCAACCCCAATTATTGTTAGCCGATATATATAGGCGTATAGGTGAATTAGCTAAATGTCACTCACAATTAATTGATTTTGAAAAACATACTAGAAATAATACGCAATGTCGTATTCAAATAGCTAAATTAGCTTTGAAAA
>NZ_LZHQ01000034.1 GCF_001690655.1 Gilliamella sp. Occ3-1 | reverse complement strand
ATGATTTCTTCCTGAAGCTGGGATTTTAAGCTCAGTTCGGCAAACATCTGTTTAAGCTTACGGTTTTCAGCCTCCAGCTCCTTTAAGCGTTTGATATCCGAAGTTTCCATTCCGCCGTATTTTTCCCGCCATTTATAGAAAGTTGAATTACCCATGCCATATTTACGACAGAGTTCTTTAACCGGAATACCCGCTTCAGCTTCTTTTAAAATAGCGACGATTTGATGTTCAGTCATTTTTTTCATGTTTAAATCCTCTTTACTTTTATCATAGAGAATTTTCTACTTTTTTGCTGTATTATTTTAGGGGAGAGTTACAGTATTACCTTGTTTGCAATTCACAATGTAAAAGTAACAGATAAAAAATTGTGGAAAAATATTTCGTTGGGTTTTGTTGCTTTCATTACAATAACTAGAATTTTTATTTTAATTTCATAATAATACACTTTGAAAAGTCCTTCTAAAAATAAAATTTAGGGGGGCTTTTATTCGTTAACGACGAGAACACATCATGAAAAAACGCACTCTATTTTTAGTTATTTTTCTATTCTCTTTTATAAATATTGCAGTTGCATCGCAACAAAAAATTCAATTATACAAAGAGTTGAATTATGGCATGAGTAAAAATGACGTATTAAATAAATATCAACTTGAATCAAATCCTCAAAATAATTCTGAATTATATGGTTATAACCAAAAATTTTTAGATTTCGAATGGGACATGTTATTAACTTTTGATAGTGATGAAAAATTGGAATCAGTATACTTAGAAACAAAATTCGATGAGAATGCTAATAAATTTACTTCACTAATGTCGGCATTAGGAAAAAACTTTTCAGCTGTTTATATAGCAAATGATGACAAAAATATTGACCTTTTTTATATTGTTAAGACTAAAGGTAATATTGTATGCCAAAAAATAGTTGAAGATTTTATGATGGAAAGTTTCGATAGCTCATCTTCATTGAATATTATTAGCATTAACAACGAATCATTACAACAAACGCTTAAAACGGCTAATTCATATATTGATTTACTACAAAAAAGTCCATTAAATACTCGTCAAGCAGAAATAATCATACAGTCTTACGAGGATGGAAGTTTTACTCTAGCGGTCGAATTTAGTGCTCCTAAAATGTTGATACAAAAAATGCAAAGTAAAACCTATGAACAGTTTTAGTAAAAACTGACTAATAAACTATTAAAATACTCAGTTAATAATGAGCGTTGTTTTAATTCTGCTTATTATTCCAATCCCATATTTTGCTACAATTCAACAAAAACCTATAACATTGGAAAGTGAATATAGTTATCTGTTCTGGGAAATATTAGCTACCGCTTTAGCGATAGCTATTTATGGTTCCTTCAAGAGTAACAGACGTGAGATAACCGTTTTTACAAACTACACTGACATTGTATTTGTTTTCGCTTCTATTTTTATACCGCTTATTGTGTTTATTATCATGCGTTGGGTAAATTCTTCTCTCAACATAAGTTATTGGGTTTTTAGCATAATCTTTATTACTTTTTTAATTGCAATAATTAAAGTTACCTTTTTATACAACAACGGTAACATACTAAATTTTTTATTGGAACTGTATACAAAAGTGTTTATTCCATTTGTATTGGTTGTATGCATAATTATTGCATTTATTTTATCGTCGGTATTAAGCAGAAACAAATATGAAAGAAAGACAAGCTATTCCAAACGACAAACCGGCACAATAATAGTAGGGTTTGGATTTAGTCTTTTGGCTGCTGCTTGGGTATTACATGATGAAGAATTTGTTTCTATTAAAAATTATTTATCAGGAAAAAACTAGAAACATAAGTTTATTAACTAGCTTTAACCTAAAAATAATTCAGTAGCGTGTATTGAAACAATACACTATGATTCACTCAAATCGTGTATTCTTTTAGCCCTAATAGCTAAACTAGTAATCATAATAGAACAAAATTGAACAACATCGCTAAACTACCATACTTAATGGTTTATAACTTGATTTTGACTGCTCGACAAAATTTCCCCACCATTGCATCATTTCAATTCTTTGTTCAAGGTAAACAGCTCGATTATAAGCTCGGCGAACCTCATTTTTATCAACATGAGCAAGAGCCGCTTCTATTACATCAGGAGGAAAACCATTCTCATTAAGTGCTGTAGATGCAATAGAACGAAATCCATGAGCAACTAATCGACCAGCAAAACCTATCCGTTTAATTACAGCATTAACAGTCTGACTGTTCATTGGTTTATTATGAGGTAATTTCATACTAGGGAAAACATATTCGCGATGCCCACTAATGGGTTTCATGATTTGCAAAATATCAATTGCTTGAGAGGATAAAGGAATTATATGTTCTCGCCCCATTTTCATTCTTTCAGCTGGTATAATCCAACAATTATTGTTGAGATCAATTTCACACCATTTTGTTCCTGTTGCTTCCGTTGGTCTCGTCATTGTATAAAGTTGCCAAAATAATAAGCACCAAGTCTGCTTTTCTATATTTGCGGTACTCAATGCACTTAACAATTCAGGCAATTGTTCAGGTCGTAGTGCTGGCATATTTTTTACAACAGGATTAGCAAATGCCGCTGTGATTTTGGATGCTGGATTAGCATCTATCAAACCAACATTAACCGCATAATACATAACCTCATTAATTCGTTGGCATATTCGTCGAATAGATTCTAGCTTTCCTTGTTGTTTAATTGGTTCAAGAGCATTTATAAAGTCTCTTGCTTTAATTTCAGTGATAGCAATACTACCTATATAAGGTAGTACATGTAATTCTAAAGAACGCCAAATATCTTTTAATGTATCAGCTTTTAAATTAGATGAAGATTTTAATTTAAACCAATCAGTAGCAACCTTTTCAAAAGTATTGTTCTGTTCATCTCTAAGTAGTTTTAGTTGATCTTTTTTATATTGTTGAGGATCTATTCCTTTGGCAAGAAGTTGTCTTGCTTCATCTCTTTTTAGCCTAGCATCAGCTAAACTAATCTCAGGGTATGATCCAAAACTCACAAGAGTTCTTACTTTAGATGTGGGATGGTAATAATTAAAACGCCAAATCTTTGTACCTATTGACTTAACGAGTAAATACAAACCATTCCCATCAGATAAAGTGTAATCTTTTTCTAACGGCTTGGCTGTTCTGATTTTAGTATCTGTGAGTGGTGTAGTTATACGTGGCATAGTTATATATTTATAGTTATACGTTGATGTTGTGTTTTTAGCGTATAACTAATTATATAACTAAAACTATTGATTGTCACTGAATTAACATAATACTTATTGACATAAAAACACTATAAAACATTTGGATTATAGTGAATTAATGATGGTTGGTGAATTTTAATGAACAGTATGGTGGTGGAGCTGGCGGGAGTTGAACCCGCGTCCGAAATCTCTACATCCTCGGTACTACATGCGTAGTTTGTTTTTGAATTTCATCTACCCGCTGCGAACAAACACGCTACTGATAGACTAGCTTGATTAAGTTTAATGTTTCCGCCCCAAGCAAGGTTTCCACACGATCTCGTTTGGGTTTGACTCCTCTTGATCCCCGTCCTACGAGCGGAGGCTAGGGAGAGAAGGCTCTATACAGGTTATTAAGCTGCTAGTGCGTAGTTTTCGTCGTTTGCGACTATTTTTTTGCGGTTTATTTACGAGGCCTACCGCACCTCGGCATGCACCTTGGGTTTCGCAAATCCCGTCGAATCCAGAATCAGCCCCAATTGTGAATTGTAACTAAGAACAATATCAGGGCATTATAGGTTAATTTAAGATGGAATACAAGTTAGCCAACGTCAAGGTTAACCCAGTTGTAGGTTGGTTTTTCATCTTTTAATGCTGTGATGATATTATCAACAGTACATTTTGCCATTGCATATCGTGTGTCAACCGTTGCAGAGCTGACTTGAAGTGATAATAAGACATCATCATAAAGTTTGTAGTAAAAAGGGAATTGGTGGGTAGCAGTTCAACTCTAAATGCATCAAATCCTGCGGCTTTGCTCGTTTTATTTTATAGTGCTCCAAACAGCGCTTATTGATCAACAATTTTTTACGGGTATTGTTAATAAGTATTCTTGAAGGCTTTATTAAAGCTAATTTTTCTTTTGTGAATAGTTGAGTAGTTTTTTTATGGATTAAAGATAGAATGATAACAACAAAATCGGCTTGTTTTAATACATTCTCTAGAAATATATAATCAAGCGGATAAGTTAACTGATGAATTAGCAGATCGCCCTTATTCTAGCTGTAAAATAGATGCAAAATCAAAATTAATAAGAAAAAATTCATTTAAAATCGATTAATTTGTTTCGACCAAATCATTTTTACCGTTGTTATCAATTAATTTTGCAGATGCTGACTGCTTACCATTTATCTGAAGGTGATAATTAGCTTGCCCAGAACGTTAATAATCAACTTTTTGATCCTCTGATGATTCAGCTTTTTCTATCGCTAATTTATTTACATTGAATGGCTGAGTATTTTTATCTTTAATCTATTTATTTTTACATAATCACTGATTACAGCTCTAGCTTGTTTAATTGCTTCTTCCAACCCTTTGTCCCACCTGTTTTTTACTTTCCCCCGTTATTTTACAACAATATAATTAGAATTAGTTGTATTACTATCGCTGTTAATTTTAGGATACCAATTCAATTATGATTTAAAGATTTGAAAAATTGTTAAAAATTCCAGTTAATTATATATTTCAATATAAAAATAAAATTTGTAACAGTTAAATTGAAAAATTTGCTGTACGATTATTTAGTACTTCTATTAAAGTAAATATGTAAGATTTATAACTTTTTATAAATATTTAAAAAAGTTTTATATAATATAATCAACATGTTAATTATTTCTTTATTAAAATATTAAGAAATATATGAAATTAAATTGAACTTTTCCCCATTTAGTCTGTCTATATTAACAGATTACGTTTTTCATTTTTTGCCTTCCATCCGAGTTTTCGGGTGGATTTTTTTTGCCTGATATTCCTTTCATATAAATATTTTTAAAATCTTTCCTTTTTCCATTTATTTATTAATAACTACTTGCTTTAGTATTTTTACTTCTTTTTTTTTGCTTTAAAATAATGCGTATAGAAAGCTAGTATTGCTAGAATTTTATTTATTTAATAAATAGCGCCTTTTCTTTGGTTAGCAAGTCTTATCATAAATTGTTTTAAATTTTTTTGAATACTACTATTTTTAATAAAAGATTGAGCAATGAGCTGTACTTTGGTTGCGAAATAGTTATGTGAGCAGAGAGATTATTATGTTCTTTTCAAAAAGAACACAAGGGCACTTAATCGCATTAATGACAGTGTTTCTTTGGGGAACAACATTTATTGCAACTAAAGTTTTATTGACGGATTTTAAGCCAATAGAGATCTTGTTTTTTTCGATTTGGACTTGGCTATCTAACCCTTTGGATCTTATCACCGCGCTTTTTGGCTTGGCAGGGGGTTAAGCGAGAGTTTATGTTTTTATGTGCAGGGCAGTGTGGTGTAACTTGTTAATTTTTATGTGAGAATATTGCATTAACTTATACTACAGCTTCAAATGTTGGAGTAATTACCACTTTAGCACCAATATTTACTGCAATATTATCTATTTTCTTTTTAAAAACTGAAACACCACCTAAACGTTTTTATATTGGTTGTTTATTTGCAATTATTGGTGTTGGACTAATTAGCTTTAATGGTAAGTTTGTGCTTTCGTTAAATCCACTTGGTGATCTGCTTACTATGTTGGTTTGTTTATTTTGGGCTTGTTATTCGATTTTTACTAAAAAAAGTAGCAATTATGGCTACAATACTATTTTGTTAACAAGGCGATTCTTTTTTTATGGTTTGATGTTAATGTTTCCTGTATTATCTTTCTTTGACTTTGATTGGAATTTATCACGTTTTACCGATCCTGTTAACATTTTTAATTTTTTATTCTTGGGTGTTGGTGCCTCGGCTATTTGTTTTGCATCTTGGAACTATGCTGTTAAATTAATTGGTGCAGTTAAAATTAGTATTTATATTTAGTTCCAATTCTTACTATTATTGCGGCTGTTATTATTTTGAACGAACCTTTTACTGGGATTGCTGCTATTGGAACACTATTTACGCTTTGTGGTGTGTTATTATCAGAAGGTGTAGTTAGGGTAACAAAAAAATAATTTTTTTATTAAGTCGAACATATAAAAAGGAGCATTAGCTCCTTTCAGATTGATGACAAAGAACCCGATTTTATTTAATAAATTTGCATTATTTTGATATCACTAATCGAAATTATTGTACCCTTTTATCGATTGCATCCATGATAATTTGCCCTAAATGCTGATAGTCTTCGTCAAAATGATGGCCTCCGGGTAATTTGAATGCTTCACCTTTCATTTCTGGCTGTAAGCATCCAGTATCGTTTTTCTCTTCTTCACCATAAATACAAAATAGTTTACTCGCTGGGATGTTATTGACTTCTGGACCTGTTTTCATTTCATTACCAGATTGACCAAGCCAACCACTGATTTCAATTTCAAAATTAGCATTTTTTGAAAATGCGATCATCACAATCGCTTGAACACTATTTTGATCTGTAGTTGATAACCGATTATAAAGTGCAGGTAAAATATCTCCACCGAATGAATAACCTGTAAGCACGAAACGAGTTGTACCCCATTTTTCGCGATATTGTTGCATCAAATAGGCGAGATCTTTTGCACTACGCTCAACAGAACGGTGTTGCCAAAACAGTTTCAAAGCATCGACACCGACGACAGAATAACCATGCGCAGTCATATATTCAGCAGATACTTTGTCTAAGTCACGCCAGCCCCCATCGCCAGAATAGTAAAGAGTGACGGTTTTAGGATGAACTTCTTTACTCGTTGCGGGTAATTCAATAACAGGTAGCTGTTGATGATCACCAAATAAAATTGAAGATAAATGCAAACTTAAAAGCTCAACAGGTGAAGTTTGGTATTCGCCAATTCCTGTGGTGACAGTAATCTTTTTCTGTTCTCGTGGGAATACGGCAACATTTTCTTCGGGTGGATTATTCCAAATTACTTGCCACGTTCCGTGGTTAGCTTGTCTTGGCAATGGATCATCACAATCTTTATGATCTAATATGAATTCTATTGATAATGCTTTAGCATCATCACTTTGCTGTTCTGCTAGCCATCGATAAGCAAAAGTAGCACCTTCTCTCATACCTGCGACAGCAAAATTAGACTCTCCTAATATGTTTACAGCTTGGTTAAAGCGATTTTTTTGCTCAGCACAAGTTGCTTGCGGTTTTAATTCAAACTGAACTAGTTTGGCGCCCATTTTTTCAGATAAGTTTAATAGTTGTTGTTCTGTAAAATGATTGTTGTTAGTTGCGACAATAATAGCCGCAGCTTCGGCTGTTTGTTTAGGTTTTGCCGATATAATAGAAAAGTCATTTTCGATTGTTATCGTTTTTACTGACGCACTATCTTGGTTTTTTATCAAATACCAACCAACAAATCCTAATAGTACTATGAGTATCATAACAATTAAAAATAAAATGCAATGTGTTATTTTTTTCATATTATGATCTCTTATTCTTTTTTAATCCCGTTATTCCGCCTGAAATTAGCATGGTGGTATCAATGATTGCAACTAAAGGATCAAGCCCTGCTGGAGCGGCCATATAACGTGGTTCCCAGTGTGTTGCAAACTTCTCTTTAAAGCGACGTAATCCTTGGAAGTTATAAAAACGTCCACCTCGTCTAAAAACTAGTGCACCTAGTCTTTGTATCATGGGAGCGCCTCGACGTCTTTGCATACCTGCAAGTGGAACCATCCCTAAACTGAAGAATATAAAATCTTTTTGTTGATAATGTAAAATCAACCCAACCATTAAAAACTCCATAGTTAATTTAGGGATATCTTGGACAACACGCATTAAATCAATGCTTGCACTATAGTTTTGATTTGTTTCTAGTAGATTTACAAAAGCAATAATACGACCTTCATATTTTATTGCTGCAATAGTGAACTTGTTCAAGTATTGCTCTGAAAAAGATCCTAACGAAAATTGCTTTTCTTTAGCGTGTTTACTTTTTAACCATGCATCTGAAACTGCTTTTAATTCATCAAGTGGTGCTGTGCCTGGAGAATAAAATACTAAAGATAGACCATCACGTTGACCACGATTCCACGTGTAGCGAAGATCTTTATAATCTTTTGAGCTTAAATCAAATTGTTTTAAATTAACTAAGGCTTCTTCACCAAGCTTAATAGTTCTAAGACCAATATCCATATAAAAAGGTAAATTTGCTGCTTTAACTTGATAAAAAACCGGACGAAGATTATGTTGATCGCACAAATCTCGAAAAGTCCAAATTAAATTGGCTCGATCAGTACTGTTCCCAATTGGATCATAAAGAGCAATCATGCTCCTTCCTCGCTTGGCATACATTATAAAAGCAGTTTGTGATTCATTAAAAAGTAATGACTTATCGCCGCTCATGGCTAGCCCACCTTCAGGTTGTTTTGAATCTAAAATAATTTGATAAGCTTTATTTAGCTCGTTTTGTTCAGGTTGAGTTAGAATTGGTGGCGCAGGGCGAAATAACCAAAACAACATAATAAAGCTTAACAAAATAAAACTGCCTAAAGCGGCACGAAGTGCACGCGGTACTCGGCTGTCTAACTCAAATTGCCACCATAAATCGTGACTATAAGGAATATCTTGATATATAAATAAAATTAGCCATACAAAAAGCGCAATAATGCAAAAGCAAATGACAAAGGATTTAATTGAAAAAGGTAATATGCTTAATCGACTTTTACGATAGAAAGCATGTTTAAAATGGATTAATAATATTGCTATAATTAATAATACACTGGCTTCAATCCAATGTAATCCGCGTAAAAGCGAGCAGATACTACCTAAAAATAATAAAATAATCGAAATGCCCCATGCAAAATAGAGTCTTCGTCTTACTCCTACTGCAAGTAATATGCATAAAACGCCAATTAAACTAGCAATTAGATGAGCAATATTGACTATTTTACTGGGGATAAAGGTGCTGACTAAATGGTGATTAAACCCAGGAAGTACACTTGAAAACATCATTACCACACCGGCAAAAAATACAGCTGCCGCCATGATAGGCGCTGCAATCCCTGTTTTTGTCTCTTTAACCTGAGGTGCGGTTAAAAAATGTTTTCCCTCGTTTATTAAAAGCAAAATAGCCGCCAAAATAAGGGGAATTAAAATATAAATAATGCGATAAATGATTAATGCAACGGTTAATGAAGCTATATTAATTTCGGATGAAAATGCCGCTAACATAATGGCTTCAAATACACCAACACCACCAGGAACATGACTCAATACTCCAGCTACTAATGCCAGAATATAGATCATAATAAAGGTAGCAAAATCAGGGTGTTTTGGTAAAAGAAAATAAAGTACTGCGCCAGCTAAAATGGCATCAAATAGAGTAATAATAAATTGGTAAGATGCTAAACGAAGATTAGGAAGACGGATAGACCATCGAAATAATTGATATAATTGGGTTTTGTTATTTGGTTTTTCTGCTAATCGCTTATTTTGCAAAAAGATAAATAGCACACCATAAAAGCAAATTACGCTACATGCAATTATCCACACACTATTTGCTGATAAATGCAAAGCTAACATCGTATTTTTGGGATGAATTAAAGCGGTAATCGCTGCTAATAGTGGTAAAGTGAATCCTAATGATAAGGTAACAAAAATTGACATTCTGGCAACATCAATAGTTGTTAATCCTTGTTTAAAATAGAGACGACAACGCACCGCACCACCAGATAATGCCGACAATCCGATTGCATTACCGATAGCTGAGGCACAAATTCCGCCCAGCACAATAGTTGCGGGTTTCAATTTGACGCCCGCATAACGTGCAGCTGACCATTCGTAGCAGATCAACATTAAATAACTACCAATAGCAGATAAACACGAAAATAAAATTGTAGACATCGAAAGGTGATGAATAGCTCTTTTTAACTCATTAACATTAATTGCCTTAAGTAAGTGCCAACACACAATCAGTGCTATAAAAAAGATAGATAGACCAAATAGTAGAGCTATAAACTGGCGATAACGAGTGAAGTATTCTATTAACTGCCAAGGCAAAACTTTACGCGTTGATATTTTCACTTAATCAACTCCAATATTTGCTTTGATAATATTTTGATTCGCGCATTCTACCTTTCCGTTTTAGTGAAAACAATCGTAAAAAAATAAAGAAACGATAAAAAATATTAATTACTGAAATTTTACTATTAATATTATGTGAGTATTTTGTTTACCTAAGATTAGATTACTATAGAAAGCTGTTTTCCTTTCTAATACTGTATTTAGGCGATGGAAAATGTCTTTTTACATGTGATAGATAATTATTTTATTGAAATTTTTGTGTAAAAAAATAGCCTTTACGCTATAATTGTATTGACTTAATTTTTAATTTGTGAAACTGGATTTTTTGTTGGAAATGTATTTGCAAAAATCGATCATTACCAAGTAAGCGCTATGCAATGTAATAAGTTGACAAGAAATTATGCTAGCAACGTTATGGTATAGCATTTATATGGTGTGGATATTAATGTAAAGGAACATTATCATGAAGTCAAAGGTACAACATGTTAGAATAAAAAATAAGAAGAATAAGAGTGGGTTAATTAAGCAGTTAGCATTAAGTTATTTTCGTTTTGTTATATGTCGATTATGCTTCTGTAGCAATTTACTGTTGATATTGCAAAAAAACCTCATCACTTTAAAATCAATTTTATTTTTGTGTTTTTGTATAGGAATTAGTCATCCTTTATTTGTATTTGGGGTATTACCTAAAGTTAAGTCAGCAAAAACCGCAAAAGAAATAGAGGGATCAGCACCTTATTTAACGTTTGATGGCGGCAAAACCCAATCATGGGATACAGATAGATTTTTAAATATCGAACTACCTGATGGTAAGGTACTAACCCCAAAAAACAATCCCTCAACTAAAGCCAATCCGATACCATTGCCGCATGATGGTTTAAAACTTAGCGATATTAAAACGCTTATTCCATTGGGTCAAAGTGCTATTTCAATGACCGATTTGCTGAATAATAATGATTTTTGGGCTGATAAAGATGGCGATGGTGATATTACCGCAACGGGGAATTTAACCATTATTGGTCGAGATGCCAATGGTACCGAAATGGGATTGGATGATACCTTTCAGGATTGCAATGCACCCTATAGTGTAACAATGCAAAGTGATAATAGCATTTTATCAACGGCTTATGGCAAACCAAATTCAACTCAGATAATGGCTAATCGCGCCACCTATTACCTAAATCCGTCTAAAGGCGCTTGTACTTATTCTGCCAAGCCTAACTTATATTTAAGTAATAGTCGAAAAAAAAATTGGGGTGGGTCAAATTATTCAGGTCCACCAAACCAATGGGATGATGCAAAAGGTTTTAAACGTCAAGATTTAAATAATCCGGCATCAAACTTTCCAACCATGGGGGCATATGGGCTATTTTTTACCATGGATATGGTTGATAGCTTAGGCAGTGATATGACGTTTGACAAGTCACCAGCAACATCGGGCATTGATTTAACTATAACGGGCAATGGCAGTATTGCCAAGATTCGATTAGTCGGACCCAAAGAGGGGGCTAGCGCTGCCGAGGCAGCAACCGCAGTGCCGACGACCTTTATCTTATATTCCGATAAAGCCAAAACCAATAAAGTATATAGTTTTACCATCAACAAATGGTTTATCGCAAGAAAGGATTATAGTGGTAGCAATCGTAGTTATGCTCAGGCTGAACAATACTGTAATCAGTTGGGCTATCAAATACCTACAGTTAATCAATTAACTAATGCTAATTCTCAATATTGGAATCAAGGTTTAGCAGGTCAAGGTAATAACTACCAACGTCGTATTGGTGGGGGATTATTGGCAGAATGGGGAGAAACTTATGACTCTGCTAACATTAATGAGGGCTACCCTGGTAGTAATTTCAAAAGTAATCAGGTTTATTGGACTAAAAATACATATAAACCTCCATACGAAAGACCTATGAATCTTCTAGTATATTCTAATATGGGACAAGTTGGCATTTGGTCGGATGGAAATACAGTTTGTGTAAATTAAATTAGCAAAATAATATTATGAATAATAAAAATGATAAGCAACAACAGGGGATTATTCAAGCTATACAATCTTTTGTTAAACAGAAATTATCCAATGATTTTTCAGGTCATGATATGGCACACATTGAACGTGTTGTAAAGTTAGCAAAAAAGATTTTACAGCATGAACCAAAAGCGAACGGTTTTATTGTGATTGTTAGCGCTTATTTGCATGATGTGATTGATGAAAAAGTGGTTGCTGATGTGAGTCAAGCAATAATGGAATTGCGTGATTATTTAACGTCTCTAACACTTACCGACACCGAAATTAAGATGATTTTTGCTATCATCGAGAATATGTCATATCGAAAAAATTTTAATCAGAAAAAAGAATTATCACTAGAAGGGCAGATCGTACAAGATGCCGATCGTTTAGATGCATTGGGTGCAATTGGTATTGCCCGCACCTTTTATTATGGCGGTAATAAGCATAATATTATGTACGATCCTAATATTTCACCACGAACTTCACTGGATGAAAATAATTATAAACATCCTAATACCGTTATTAATCATTTTTATGAAAAACTTTTTTTACTTAAAGATATGATGAATACCCCCATAGCTAAAAAGCTAGCCGAGCCAAGACATCATTTTTTAGTTCAGTTTGTTAAACAATTTGAAAAAGAATGGCAAGGAGAGGATTATTCTTACTGAAAATTAGTTTATCGATAATAGTTAGAGTATGAATAATTAATTTTTGAAAAATTTGTATAACACCTGCCTCTTTTAAAAAGACAGGTTTTACTAAAATGGAATTGGTGTTCCAACTAATCCAAGTACAATAGGAAGAGTGATCAAGCTTAATAAAGTACTGAGCAAGGTCGCACTTGATACCAGTTCTGGATGTGTATCAAATTGTACTGACATTAATGTGGTATTGGCGGCAGTTGGCATTGCAGCAAGGACAATTAAAACTTGTTTATAAACAGGCTCAATTGGCATAAAGTAAACCATACAAAATGCCACAATTGGTGAAATCACCATACGTGCAAGTAAGGCAAATGAGATTTTAGGATAATTAAGCTGAGTAAGTTTTATTTTTGCCAGTTGCATGCCCAAAATAACCATGATCACTACAATTGATGCGTCACCGATCATTCCGATTGAAGTCATAATCGATTTAGATAAAGGGATGTGGCACAATTGGAAAATAATACCTAAAAAAGCGCCATACGCTACAGGCATACGAATAACTTTATTAATAACGTCTTTTTGATTTACAATATCACTATGAGCGCTACCTTTAGCCGCATAGTAAATGCCTACAGTACTCATTACAAACTGTTGTAATACCATCATTATTACGCCAAGATCAAAGCCGACAGCTCCAAAAAAGATTAATAGTACAGGAGTACCATAGTTACCATTGTTCATAAAACAGGAACTCAAAATCATTGCACAGCGCTCTTTAACTGAATACTTCATGAGTATCGACCAAATTGAGACAATAATAACTAATGAAAAGCATAAACCAAAGACATAACCAATATAAAATAGATAATCTGTGGTTAAAGTATGAGTATAAAACGTTTTAAATGCCAAAAAGGGCGATAGCACATAAAGTGACATTTTCGATAGGTTGGCGACATCAAATTTTAAGGCTTTTTGTGCGATAAAACCTACAATAAAGATACAAAAAATAGGAAATAAGATAATAAAAAATTGCATAAGTTATATCTTTTGGTTAATTAAATTAATTCATTGAATCAAAAGCTATAATGATTGATTCTCGAAGTTTTTGACATGTTTCATCATCAAGCGCTTGATTGTTTTTATCAGTTAGAATAAACAGATCTTCAACATGTTCGCCGATAGTTGCTATTTTAGCGCTCCTTAATGATAAATCTAAATTAGCAAATATTTCGCCCACACAAGCCAGCAATCCCGGTCTATCAAGTGCTATGAGCTTCATATAGGTTTGGCTGTCATTAAAGGCTGAAAGAAAGTTAACCTGAGTCGGTACTGAAAACGATCGCAATCGTTGTTTCGGTGGTTTTATGGTGACAGGTTTGTAAACAGGTTGTTGTAGTGCTTTATCAAGTGCATTTACTAGACCTTGGTTTCGATCTTCTTGTACTGTCTGTCCATTAGGCTCTAATACGATAAATGTATCGAGTGCAAATCCTTTTTTATTTGTAATGATAAGTGCATCATGAATAGTTAAATTATGCATACTTAGCGTATTACACACAGTTGCAAATAGATAAGGTCTATCTGGCGAATAAATAAAAAGCTCACTACCACCATGAGATGGATTTGGATTTATGGCTACTAATGTTTTGCCCAAGTCATGTTGCAATAGAATTTTTGCATGCCATACAATTTGTTCGGTTGTATAACGGACAAAGTAGTCAATGCGATAGTTTTGCCAAAGCTCTTTAATAATTTGTTCATCATAATTTTGTTTAACTAAAATGGTTAATGCCTCTTGCTTATTTTTACGTGCAACACTTCGCTGTTCGGGTATTTGGTGTATACCAGAGTCAAAGGAATTTGCTGCACTAAGATAGAGTTCGCGCATTAAACTTTGTTTCCAATTATTCCAAAGCGTTTCGTTTGTAGCACAAACATCAGCTACTGTTAGGCATAACAAATACTGTAAGCGACGCTTACTTTTGACCAATTGAACAAATTCTCCAATTACCGCAGGGTCTTGTAAATCTCTGCTTTGAGCAGTAACAGACATCAGTAAGTGATAACGTACTAGCCAGCAAATTAAATCAGTATCTTTGGTTTCGAGTTCGTGTAGTTGACAAAATTTTTCAACTAAATGAGCGCCAATTTCCGAGTGATCGCCATGTTGGCCTTTGCCAATATCATGAAATAGACCAGCAATTACCAATAATTCGAGTTTAGGTAATTTAGCAAAGACTTTTGCACTATTAGGATGTTTTTGTTTGCCACTTTCGGTTTTAAGACTATCAAGTTCAAGCAGCAAGCGGATGGTATGTTCATCAACAGTGTAAGCATGGAACAGATCAAATTGCATCATCCCAGATATATGTTTCCAACCCGGTATATAGACAGAAAGTATACCGTATTTATGCATTGGTAAAATGGCTTTATTAATTGCATCTGGGTGCTTGATAATCGACATAAAAAACGCTCTTGCTTTTGCATCTTCACAAAGTAAAGTGGTTAGTGTGCGCCGAGCGGAACGTAATTGTCTAATTGTATTAGAATACAGTCCTATAACTTGAGGATTCAACAAAATAGTGTGAAAAAGCTGCATAATCATGACGGGATCTTTTTTGAAAATGTCATTATCTTTTACATCAATTAGGTTGTCTCGAACTTGAAAATATTCGTCAATATCATAAGGTTTGTTATGTGGATTATGTTCAAGTATAGATTCATAAAACAGTTGTAATAACATTTGATTAAGTTCAGTAATATTGTGAGCAACACGATAATAATCATGCATCATCTTCTCAACAGGAACATTACCTTCGCCTTGATAACCTAACATGTTAGCAATGCTTAACTGACGATCAAATAACAAACGATTATCATAACGAGTTATGACACAATGAAGTGCAAAACGTATTCTCCATAAAAATTTACGACAAGTTTTAAAGTCTTCAATATCTTCAGGGGTTAAATAGTTGAAATCAGCTATTTTTTGTAGAAATTCTCCACCAAAGTGACGAATCGCTATCCATTGAATAATTTGCATATCTCGCAATCCACCCGGACTATTTTTCAAATCAGGCTCTAGGTTATAAGAGGTGCTGTGATATTGCTTATGACGTTCATGTTGTTCTTGTATTTTTGCCTTATAAAAAGCACGAGACGGCCAGATTTTATCGCTAAAAATTTGCTTATGTAGTTCATCTAATAGTAATTGATTGCCAGAAATAAGCCTTGATTCAATCAAATTAGTCATTATTGTGATATCATTTTTTGCTTCTTGTAGGCAGATTTTTAATGTTCTAACACTGTGCCCTATATCTAAATGCAAATCCCATAACAAGCGAACTAAATCACTGATCTGTTTTTCTATCTCTTTAGTCAACGGATAATCACTTAAAATTAAAATATCAATATCTGACAGTGGGTGTAATTCCGCTCGACCATAACCACCAACAGCAACCAAAGCGATACGATTACGTTTAAAGAAGGAAGAAACATGTTTAGGTATTTGATAAAAACGCCATAATCGCTCAAGTAAACGGCCAATAAATTGACTGCGTAAATGCACTAAGGTATCAATGTCAGCTTGTTGCTCAAACTGGACCATGGACCACTGTTGAAACTCCTCAAGCTGCTGTTTTAGATATGTAATATTTATCTGTTCATCATTGAAATTAAGTGGAGAGACTGGGTAACACAAATGGGTTTTAGTCATAGCTATATTATCAAATTAAGACAATTCAATAGCTATATCGTTACCCGATTTTAAATGGCTGTCAAGCTACGGTTAGAAGAAAGAAAATTATTATTAATTGATATTAACAACAAAAAAGGAACAATAATTTGTTCCCTTTGTCAAAAAATTTCAGGTAAGTATGTGTTTGAGTATAAAATTATAAAGTAAAATCGCTTAAATCATCTTCATTAATTTCAGAATCAATTTGTCCAACTAAATATGAGCTCATTTCGGCTTCTTGTGGTGCTACTTGCACATTATCAGAAACAAGCCAGTTATTAATCCATGGAATTGGATTGGATTTAGCTTCAAAAGGTAATTTTAGTCCGACCGCTTGCATACGAATGTTCGTTATATACTCGACATATTGGCATAATATATCTTTATTTAAACCAATCATTGAGCCGCCCTCAAACAGGTATTCGGCCCATTGTTTTTCTTGATTAGCGGCTTGTAAAAATAAGTTATAACAATCTTGTTCACATTCTTTGGCAATTTCAGCCATTTCGGGATCGTCTTCACCACTGCGTAGTGTGTTGATCATAAACTGAGTGCCAGTTAAATGTAGCGCTTCGTCGCGGGCAATAAGTTTAATGATTTTAGCATTCCCTTCCATTAGTTCTCGTTCAGCAAAAGCAAATGAGCAGGCAAAACTAACATAGAAGCGAATAGCCTCAAGTGCATTGACACTCATTAAACATAAGTAAAGTTTCTTTTTAAGTTCACGTAAATTAATGCAAACAGTGCGATTATTGATGTTATGTTCACCCTCACCAAATAAATTATAGTAACTTGCATAGCTAATAAGATCATCATAATAACCTGCAATGTCACCAGCACGTTTTTGAATTTCTTTATTAGTGACAATATCATCAAAAACCACAGATGGATCGTTGACGATATTACGAATGATATGAGTATATGAACGAGAATGAATGGTTTCAGAAAACGACCAAGTTTCTACCCATGTTTCCAATTCAGGTATTGAAATAAGTGGCAGTAAAGCAACATTAGGGCTACGGCCTTGGATGGAATCAAGCAGAGTTTGATATTTTAAATTGCTGATAAAAATATGTTTTTCATGCTCTGGTAACGCAGCATAATCAATACGGTCTTGTGAAATATCGACTTCTTCTGGGCGCCAAAAAAAAGAAAGTTGTTTTTCAATTAGCTTTTCAAACATCTCATATTTTTGTTGATCATAACGCGCAACATTCACTGATTGTCCAAGGAACATTGGTTCTTTAAGCTGGTCGTTATGCACTTGCGAAAAGGTACTGTAATTCATACTCATAAAAGAACTCCTACTCATTTACTGTTGCTTTTACCGCTTCCTTTTGACAGTGTAAAAGGCAAGTTGAATGGGGAAATTACTAGTTTTCCCCCGATAAAAAATTGAATTTTAGCGTGTAGCTATTTAGTTTTAATCAAGGTTAAATTTTGCAAGCGCCACCTTCACAGCCATCATCCGAATGGGTTGTTGAAACAATATCACCTTGAATATCTTCAGCGCCATCGCGTGTATTATGATAATAGAGTGTTTTTACGCCAAATTTATAAGCAGTCAATAAGTCTGATAATAGCTGTTTCATGGGTACTTTATTATTTGGGAACTTAGCTGGGTCATAATTAGTATTAGCAGAAATTGATTGATCAATAAATTTCTGCATGATGCCAACTAATTGTAAATAACCAGTGTTATTTGGAATTTGCCAAAGTAATTCGTAAAAATTTTTCAGATGGTTATACTCAGGAACCACTTGTTTTAAAATACCATCTTTTGATGCTTTTACACTAATAAAACCACGTGGTGGTTCAATACCATTTGTTGCATTGGAAATTTGTGACGAAGTTTCTGATGGCATTAATGCCGATAATGTCGAATTACGAAGTCCATAGGTTTTAATTGATGCTCGTAGTGATTCCCAGTCATAGTGTAACGGCTCTTTAGTAATGGTATCTAAATCTTTTTTATAAGTATCAATAGGTAAAATACCTTGCGAATATGTGGTTTGACTAAATAATGGGCAGGCACCCTTTTCTTTAGCTAGATTATTCGATGCTTTTAGTAAATAGTATTGCATGGCTTCAAAGGTACGGTGAGTTAAATTGTTGGCACTGCCATCGGAATATTTAACCCCATGTTTTGCTAAATAATAGGCATAGTTAATAACACCAATACCTAATGTGCGACGATTTAATGAAGAATGACGAGCTGCAGGTACAGGATAATTTTGGTAATCAAGTAGTGAATCAAGAGCGCGTACCGCTAAATCGGCTAACTCTTCAAAGTCATCTAGAGATTCTATTTTACCTAAATTAAAGGCTGATAATGTGCAAAGGGCAATTTCGCCATGTTCATCATTAACGTTATTAAGCGGTTTTGTTGGCAGTGCAATTTCCATACATAAATTAGATTGATGAACAGGTGCTAATTGTGCATTAAATGGGCTGTGAGTATTACAGTGATCGACATTTTGGATATAAATACGCCCAGTTGATGCGCGCTCTTGCATTAATAATGCAAAGAGTTCAACGGCTTTAACTTCGCGTTTGCGAATATTTGGATCTTGTTCATATTGTTTATAAAGCGTTTCAAATTTATCTTGATCGGCAAAGAAAGCATCATAAAGACCAGGAACGTCCGATGGGCTAAATAAGGTAATATTTTCGTTTTTGATTAAACGTTGATACATTAATTTATTGATTTGTACGCCATAGTCTAAATGGCGGACACGATTTTCTTCAACGCCACGGTTGTTACGTAATACTAATAAACTTTCAACTTCTAAATGCCAAAGAGGATAGAAAACAGTTGCTGCTCCTCCTCGCACACCACCTTGCGAACAAGATTTAACCGCTGTTTGGAAATATTTATAAAATGGAATGCAGCCTGTATGAAAAGCTTCACCACCACGAATTGAGCTTCCTAACGCACGAATTCGCCCTGCATTAACTCCAATTCCTGCCCGTTGTGATACATATTTAACAATAGCGCTTGCTGTGGCGTTAATAGAATCTAAACTATCATCACATTCAATTAATACGCAAGAACTGAACTGTCGAGTAGGAGTACGAACCCCCGCCATAATTGGCGTTGGTAGCGAAATTTTAAAGGTTGAAACGGCATCATAAAAGCGTTTGATATAACTAAGACGTGTATCTTTAGGATAATTAGCGAAAAGGCAAGCTGCAACTAGAATATATAAAAACTGCGCGCTTTCATAAATCTCGCCAGTGACACGATTTTGTACTAGATATTTTCCTTCAAGTTGTTTAACTGCGGCATACGAAAAAGACATATCTCGCCAGTGATCGATAATCTTATCCATTTGTTCAAATTCTTCTTGCGTATAATCTTCAAGCAAGTGTTTATCATAAAGCTCGTTATCGACCAATTTTTTAACGTGTTCATAAAGTGAAGGTGGGGTAAATTGATTAAAGGCTTTTTTACGTAAATGAAAGATTGCTAAGCGTGCGGCTAAATATTGATAGTCTGGCGCTTCTTGTGAGATCAGATCGGCTGCAGCACGAATAATTGTCTCATGAATATCCGATGTACGAATACCATCATAAAATTGAATATGTGAACGTAATTCAACCTGAGAAACAGAAACATTTTCTAATCCTTCAGCAGCCCATGTAATAACACGGTGGATTTTATCAAGGTTTATTGGTTCTTTCTTTCCATCTCGTTTGGTAACGAGTATTGATTTATTCATTCTTTCATTCCAATGTTAAAGTATATTTTTAATTATGATAATTGATGTTTATCAAAATATACAATATATAGTACCTATTAATTGAATTTGTCACTATATGTAGTATTATTAATCAATGGTTCAAATTTATTAATTAAAATAAAACGTTATTGATTTTAATAGTTAAAATTTATTTTTCATAAAAAATGATAAGAATAACTTATGCAAGTTAACGTTGTGCTATCGATATCATTTAACTGATTATCGACAAAGTAAAAATTTGCATGAGTTAAAATGTACTTTTTGTACAAGAATTTGATTGCTATTTTTAGATAAATAGTACTTTATTATTTAATATTTTATACTCAAACACATACTTTACTGAAAGTTTTTAACATTATTTTAAGATTTGAAAGTAGGGTACACAAATTAGTACATAGAAATACTACTCTCTATTTTACAAGTATTTTTGTTATCTTCTTTTATTTTTAGTTGAAGATTATTGATTTAGTATTTCATTAGATCAAATTCTTTCAAAATATTTTTATAAAAATAATCATAGCCTCTATTTTTTAGACTTATAACGTTGAATAGAGCTTGAGAGGTTTTGTTCTTCTATCCATGCTAATTTTTCAGTATAATTTTTTTCAGCACCACGAGTTGTTGGGCGATAATATTTTGTATTAGCCATTTCTGGCGGGAAGTAATTTTCACCTGCTGCGAAAGCGTTGGGTTCATCGTGGGCGTAACGATACTCAGCGCCATAACCTAAGTTTTTCATTAAGCTTGTTGGAGCGTTGCGTAAATGCTCAGGAACATCGTAATCAGGTTTTGATTTGGCATCAGTCATTGCTTGTTTAAATGCAAGGTAAACTGCATTACTTTTTGGTGCACAAGCAAGATAGATTATTGCTTGTGCAATTGCACGTTCACCTTCAGCAGGACCAACTCTTGTAAAGCAGTCCCATGCGGCAAGCGCGACTTGCATAGCTCTAGGATCGGCATTACCAACATCTTCCGAAGCAATGGCTAATAATCGACGTGCAACATAAAGCGGATCCCCCCCAGCAGAGATAATTCTGGCATACCAATAAAGAGCGGCATCAGGTGCGGAACCACGTATTGATTTATGTACCGCGGAAATTAAATCGTAAAAACGATCGCCTTGATTATCGAATCTCGCACTACGTTCTCCCATAACTTCTTTGAGTAAATCAGGTGTAAGTTCATGCCCATCTGACATGTCAATTAATAGTTCAAGAGTATTGAGTGCTCGCCTCGCATCGCCACCAACGAATTCTGCAATTTGTTTTTTTATTTCTTCAGGTAGATTGATGTTTTTATTACCATAACCACGCTTAGGATCATCCATTGCCTGCTGTAAAATTTGCTCAATGTCATGGTTGGTTAATGATTTGAGTAAATAGACTCTTGCACGAGATAATAACGCAGAATTTAATTCAAATGATGGGTTTTCAGTTGTTGCTCCAATAAACGTAACAGTACCGTTTTCAACATAAGGCAAAAACGCATCTTGTTGACTTTTATTAAAACGATGAACTTCGTCAACAAATAATATAGTGCGGATCCCTGCTTGCTGATTAATTTTAGCACGTTCAATTGCTTCACGAATATCTTTTATGCCAGATGTAACGGCAGAAACTCGTTCAACTTTAGCATTAGCATGATGAGCAATAATTTCAGCTAAAGTTGTTTTGCCAGTGCCAGGCGGCCCCCAAAGGATCATTGAGTGTAAATTTCCAGCTTCAATTGCTTTTGGTAGCGGTTTATCTTTCCCCAATAGATGAGATTGACCTATATATTCAGCTAGATTACGTGGGCGCATTCTAGCTGCTAATGGTTTAAATTCATCAGTAGTAAATTCAAAAGACATACTCGGCATGGCAGGTATTTATCCGCATTTGTAAAATAAAACCTATTATATACTTGTTATTTTGTAAGTGAAAAAAGAAAAGAAAATATCTTCCCCCAGTGGAATAAAAACGGTAATATTTCGATCATATATAGTAATCAAAATATATTTAACATATTTTTATAGAATAAATACATAAGGATTGATTATGAAAAAGTTTTTACTTTTAATCGGAGCATTAGTTAGTTTATCAGCATGGGCTGGCGATAAAGAAGTATTACAACAACGTTTAGATAAAATTGACGGGTTTTATGCAAGGTTTTCGCAAGATGTGAAAACGGCCGATAATCAACAAGTACAAGAAGGTAAAGGCGATCTATGGGTTAGTAGACCTTACTATTTTAATTGGACGATGAATGAACCTGATGAAACATCGATTATTTCTGATGGAAAGAATATGTGGGTATATACACCAGCAGTTCAACAAGTTAGTGTAATGGACTTGAAAAAAGCGATTGATAACCGATTAATGTTACTAATTACTGACAGTCAGAACCCAATTTGGAATGTTTATAATGTCACTCGTAAACAAGATTCGTTTACCCTAAAACCAACAGATGGGTCTAATCAAGACTTTATTATTTCGGTATTACCTACAGGTATGATTTCTAACTTTACTATTATAGAAGAAGATGGCCAACGTAGTTTTTATGACTTGTCTCGACAAACACTAGGTAAAGTCGCATTAGATAAATTTAAATTTACTCCGCCAGCAGGTGTAACTGTTGATGACCAGCGTTAATTGATTATCTTCCGCTCAAATTTAATATATAATAAGTTACTTTTTGTTCAGTTTTCATCAAGAGTTATATTAAAAATTAAATTTGAGCAATCATAACAAGATAAGAGAAAATTATTCAATCACTCCATTTTTAAAAATAGATAAATCTCTAAATTGATTAATTTCATTACATGTTTGTTTACCATTAACAAGTTGTATAATTAGATCAATAAATTGTTCTAATAATTTGTCCATTTTGACCCCATTTACTAATTGCCCAGCATCAAAATCAATCCAGTTCTTCTTTTTTTGAGCCAGAGCTGAATTGGTTGAAATTTTTACGGTTGGTACTACACCACCATAAGGAGTTCCTCTTCCTGTGGAAAATAGCACCATATGACAGCCTGCTGCGGCTAATGCTCCTGTTGCAACAGCATCATTACCAGGAGAAGATAATAAATTTAACCCAGTTTTTTGAAGTCTTTCACCATATTCTAAAACATCAATAACTGCACTATTTCCCGCTTTTTGTGTGCAACCTAAAGATTTGTCTTCTAGTGTAGTAATACCGCCTACTTTATTGCCTGGGGAGGGATTTTCGTAAATAGGTTGATTATATGACATAAAATAATGTTTGAAGTTGTTAACCATATTTACGGTTTTTTCAAATGTTTGTTTATTAATACAGTGAGACATTAAAATCGTTTCTGCACCGAACATCTCGGGAACTTCAGTTAGTACACTTGTGCCGCCATGTATAATTATATAATCAGAAAATTTGCCTAATAATGGGTTAGCAGTAATGCCAGATAATCCATCAGAGCCACCACATTCAAGGCCAAATTTAAGTTCACTTAGTTTACCTTGTTGACGTTGATCAGATTTCATTATTTGATATAGTTCGTGCAAATAGTTGACACCTTCTGTAATTTCATCTTCAATGTCTTGAGCGATCATGAAACGCACTCGTTCATTATTATACTCTCCAAGGCTTTCTTTAAATGCCTTAACTTGATTATTTTCACAACCTAAACCAATAACTAAAACACCACCTGCATTAGGATGTTTGACCATATCTTGTAATATGGTTTTAGTGGTTTGATGATCGAGACCTAATTGTGAACAACCATATGGGTGTGAAAGTAGATGAACACCATCAAAATTAGATGATTTTTGTAAGGGCTCTTGAGAAATATCAGCTAAAAACTGTTTACGAATCTGTTCAGCAATACCATTAACACAGCTCACAGTAGGAATGATCCAAAGTTCATTACGAATACCAACATCTTTATTTTTTCTTCGATAAAGATTGACTTCTTTATCGCTAATTTGTGTTGAGATTTCCTTTATAGATGGTTGATATTGATACTCATTAAGCTCACCAAGATTCGTTTTTACGTTATGAGTATGTACATGTTCGCCTATTTTAATCGCCTGTGTTGCATGGCCAATAGGGAAACCGTACTTTACAATATTTTCACCTTGTTCAATTGGTTTAATTGCTATTTTATGACCTGAAGGAATATCCTGTAACACAATGATTTGGTGTTGAGTTACCAATGGTTCGCTAATGATTATATCGCCTTGATGTAATGGCTCTAATGCAATAATGACGTTATCATTATCGTTTATTTTAATTGTTTTTTTCATAAACTCATTCCTATAATGCACAATTCCGCTATTTTTATAGCGGAATTAATTGGAAAACTGTTATTATGTTAACTGATTTTTATTACTGATTTTAGTCGAGCACTAGGATCATCTTGCATTTCTTTGAATGCCTTTTCAGCATCAGTTAATTGGTATACATCAGTAATGATTTTTTTAACATCACATTTTCCTGAGCTGACTAGATTGATTAATTCGATAAAGTCTTTTTTGAGAGCATTACGAGAACCAAAAATATCTAACTCTTTTGTTTGAATTTGAGTAAAGGCAAAATCTAATTTTTGCTTACTAACACCAACTAAACCAATGCGACCTCGGTAAGCTGCGGCATCAATGCAATTTTGGAAAGTTTGTGGTAACCCAGCACATTCAATGCAAACATCAAAACCATCACCTTGAGTGAAGTTTTTTACTTTTTCTTCAAAATTTTCTTTATCTGTTCGAATAACACCTTTTGCACCTAATGATAAAGCTTTATCTAATCGTGATTGCATGACGTCACTTACATAAACCTCAGCCCCTTTTAATATAGCAGCCATAACAGCAAATAAACCGATAGGTCCGGCACCAACAATTAATACTCTATCTCCTTCTTTTACAGATGTGCGTTGAACTGAATGATAGCTAATGCAAAATGGCTCAATCATTGAAAGTGTTAATGCATCTAATCCTTTACCATCATAAATACGTTCAATTGGCATACTGTAATATTCTCTAAAAATACCATCACGCTGTGCGCCAAGTGTTTGATTCCGTGTGCAGCAATTGATAAACCCACGTCGGCAAGAGTAACATATACCACAATTAAAGTAAGGATTTGCTGTAACAATCATCCCTTTTTCGATTCCATGCTCATTATCATCTACTTCAACAACTTCGGCCGAAAATTCATGACCAGGAATGCGAGGATAACTAGCATAAAGAAAAGTACCTTTGTACGTCCCCATGTCTGAACCACAAATCCCACCATATAATACTCTTAAGATTGCTTCTCCCTTTTGTAAAGTGGGTTTTTCCATTTCTTTGATTTCAACTTTTCCAGGTTCTGGAATAACAATATATTTCATTTTAGGCATTAATTTGACTCCTAAGGTTTAATGGTTTGGAATATAATCTTTAATATCATGGGATAAAATATTTTCCAGATATTCCGTTACTAAATCGTTTAATCCAGCAATATGATTTAAATCTATTCCCCAATGCTCTGTCATTTTTAAGATGTTTGTTACTAATGTTTTTACATCATTTTGGTAAAGAGGGTACCATTGATTAAATTTTGCTAATAAATGTTCATCATCAGTTAATGGAATAGTTTGGCCTTGATACTCTCCACGATAAAAGGCAATAAGAGCAGCTAAAGCAAAGGAAATATATTTTGGCGGTTGGTTAAATTGTTTGCTATAGGTTAATAATTGTGGTAATAAACGAGTTTTGAATTTCGTTAATGAATTTAATGAAATAGACATTAATTCATGTTTAATGAATGGATTTTTAAAACGTTTTAATACTTCATCAGTAAATTGTTTTAACTGATCCTGATCCAAAGATAGAGTCGGGATCACTTCTTGAATTAGGAGATTTTTAACAAATGTTTCAATTTGCGGATTATCCATACATTGACCTACAGTACGCAGTCCAGCAAGATAAGCGACGGGAACCATAGCTGTATGAGCGCCATTTAAGATGCCAACTTTTCTTTCTTTGTAAGGTTTGATATCATCAACAACTAAAATGTTTAAGTCTGCTTGGTTAAGGTTTAATTTTTGTTTTAACCAATTTGGTCCTTGGATAACAAATAAATAAAAGTATTCTGCTGTATCTAAAAATTGGTCTTGGTAGCCCAGTTGTTGTTCAATTTGTGTGGTCTCATCTTTTGGGTAACCTGTTACAATACGATCTACTAATGTTGAGCAAAATGTATTACTTTCGTTTATCCACGTAATAAAACTATCACCAAGTTGCCACAAATTTGCATATTCTAGTACCAACTCTTTTAGCCTTTCGCCATTATAATCAATTAGTTCACATGGAATAATAATTAAACCTTTATCCCTTTTTCCGGTAAAAAATTCGAATCGATGATATAAAAAACACGTTAATTTCGCAGGGAAAGTTGTTGGTGGTGTATCGCTAGCTTTATCCTTATCGCTAAAGGCTATTCCTGCTTCAGTTGTATTTGAAAAAATAAACTCTAAATCAGGATTTTCAGCGCATTTTAAATATAATTGATAATCTTGATATATCAAGATTTCACGATTAACTGAGTAGATAATTCTGGGGGTAGCAATTGTGTTACCTTGTTCATTAAGACCTCGGACAATAGTTGTATAAAGTCCATCTTGTTCATTAATGGATGGTTGATGGGTATCAATAGGTCTTATGATTGTTACACCACTATTGAAGTCTGTTTTTTGGTTTAGATTATCAATAATCCAATCAATAAACGCTCTTAAAAAATTACCTTCACCAAACTGGATAATCTTTTCAGGATAATTTGGACCAGGAAAATTAGATCTATTTAGTTGTTTATTCATATAATAGTTCTCTTTAATTAAGTTATTAGCTAGTAAGTAAAGAGAACTATAAAAGAAGATAAAAAGTAGTATTTATTTTTTTAGTTGTTTCGTGTTGAATATAAAAATTTTTTGTTTTTTATCTGTTTTTTATAGGTAATGTTCCACCAATTGATTCTTGCATTGATGTTTTAGCTGTATTTAAATGTCGGCACAACGCTGAGATGGCAGCCTGTTCATTTTTTTGTAAAATTGCTGTTAATACTGCAATATGCTCCGATACAGCAATACTATTACGTTCTTTTAAATTACTGTTATCCCACTGATAATGAAAATGAAATATAACAGAAATTAAATCAAAAGACTGCATGAAAAAAGGATTATCATTACAAGATAAAATTAACTGATGAAAATCACGATCGAGTGTTGAAAAAAGTGTATATTCATCTTGAATGTTTTTTTGAAAATTCTTATGGCGTTGTAATAACTCTCGTGCTTTTATCCAGTTGATATGATTATCAGGTTGGATCATAAATGCTTTAAGAGCAAATATTTCTAAAACACTCCTAAATTCATAAAGATTTTCTACATAATCTTTACCAAATGTAACTAGTTCCCACTCTCCCTTTTTTATGTTATTAATAAGCCCATAATGTAAAAAACGTAATAAAAATTCACGAACAACAATGGGATTTACATTTGTGTCTTTAGCTAGTTGAATTTCATTAAAATTATCGCCTGGTAATAATTTCTTGTTATTTATTAAATGGTAAAAATAGGTTTCGAATTTTTTATCTTGAACCGATCTTTTTTCAAAAATACAAACTATCTTATCCTCATTTGTTGGTTCTCGTAATAAATGGTATTCATTGTTATTCAATAGTAGGATTTCTTTTTTGCACAAATGCTCAAGTACTGCCCGGATAGTTGTTCTACTAACATTAAATGCATCAGCAAGAATTGAAATAGAAGGTAATGGAAATGATAATATTTTGTTATTAATGCAATCAATAAATTGATTAATGGTATTTTGCCTTAATGTTTGACTTCTGCCCATATTATTTTTCTCGATAATGTTATTATAATAATAAGAGTTTAAGAAAATCCTACCAAATATTTTTAATAGGATCTTCTAATAAAATGGCTAAGTTATAAAGTAGTTTGATTTTCTGTAATTGGTTTAATATCTTTCAATACAAATAAGTAGACAAGTGCTCCTATTGCACAAGCACAACCTGAAACTACTAACGCATACATAAATGAGCCTGTTGCACCAATAATATATCCTGTTACAATTGGACCTAATATACCTCCGCAATTTGAAACCGTATTTTGGATCCCGCCTAAAACAGATGTCATATTTCTTGGCGCAACATCGCCTGGTAGGCACCAAATGGCTGAACCAGCAAAAGCAAGACCAATATATGAAATACAAAGCAGAGTCATCATTATGGCTATAGAATTAACTAAACCAGCAAATGAAATTGATGTTGCAATTAACATACCACCGACCAGATTAAGTTTTCTGGCAAGATTAATGTTATCTGTTTTTATGTAAATAAAGTCAGTTAACCAACCTCCAATCCATTGTCCAATGATTCCACATAAAGGCGGTAACATAGCAAGAATGCCCATTTCAGTTAAACTTAAGCCTCGTTCTTTCATTAAATAGGTTGGGAACCAAGTAATAAAAAAGTAGACTGCGTAATTAAGCATAAAAAATCCAATACACATGGCAAGCACATTACGATATTTTAATAATTGATACCATTTCATTGGTTGTATAGTATCTATTCCTTCTTTTTTGATTTGACCGTCACGAATGTATTTTAATTCTTTTGTACTGATGCTAGGGTGTTGTTCTGGGTCTCGATAAACACATAACCACCAAACAACCCAAATAAGCCCTAAAGCTCCACAAATAAAAAACGCAGCATGCCAACCCCAGGCAGCAATAATCCAAACCACAAGAGGCATGGTGAATGCCGTACCAAAACGTGAACCACTATCAAATAGTGCAGTAACGCGTCCTCTTTCTCGATCAGGGAACCATTTTGCTGTAATCCCCCCATTACAAGGATATGCGGCAGCTTCTCCAATCCCCATAAACACCCTAGCAAAAATAAAACCGATAGGAGATGTTGCGAGTGCTGTTGCACCTGTTGCTAAAGACCACCAAGTTACCGAACCTGCAAGAGTTGTTCTTTGTCCAAAACGATCTGCAAGGAATCCAGCAGGAATTTGGCAACATGCATAGCTTAAGAAAAATGCAGACATGATCCATCCCAACGCTTCAGGTGAAATATTTAAATCAATAGCAATAATAGGTGCAGCTGCAGACATTACAGTTCTATCTAAATAATTAATCACAATAGCAAATAACATAAGTATTGCTATATGGAATCGAACACGATTATTTCTTTTAGGCATAAAAAACCTCTTACTATAAATTATTTAATAATATATTCAGTTAGTTATATTTTTTTTGATTAAGATAATAAAGGTTACTAACGAATAAGCCATTTCACTAAAATGGCTACAATTAATAGTAGAGAAAAAATTTATTTAGATAAGGAGTTGTTTGTTCGATTGTGGTCTGGATAATATTTTTCTGTTTTTTATTTGTTTTTTTTATTTATTTATTTATATACCTTTTTGTTAATTTTAACCTATTTTCTTTTTATAAAACTTTTACTTTTTGCATAACTTTTGGTTTTAAATGTATGTTTAAAGCTAAATTCTTAGCTCTGCATATTCAATTGCAGTGGTTCACTTTTTTTAGGATAATTTATGGCAAGCACATTTTATAATAAATCAAATTATTGTTTTTTTAATGTTGCAGTTTTATATATTCCACTGCAAGCAGTTTCGTCTTTTTATTTTATGCCTTTTTATTTTTTTATTAAAAGATCAACAGTCTTTAGAATTTATAAAGAATAATTGGTTTGGCAAAAATTATAAGTTAAGTTAAAAATTAATTTTGATTATTTTCATTGATACCTATAACCGGATTATCAGAAAAAAGGTAGTGATCTCGCTTGGTTTCAAAATCTTCACTAGTTGCATCAAATAACATTTTTTTTGTGTTTTCTAAATGTTGCCACATAGCTAATTTGGCAGCTTTAGGATCACGGTTGATGAGAGCTTCAAGAATTTTATCATGTTCATCCCACCAGCTATCAATATCTTGATGTTGTATATGTTCATGAAGCTTTTTCCATAAAGGGTTTAGCATTCGTTGTTGCCATGCTTCTTCTACAATTGTTATCAAAGCAGTGTTACGCGTAATCATGGCAATTTGTGTATGGAATTTTAAATCCCAACTAGAATTGCGATAGTGATCTTCTTTTTTCGCGTTATGTTGTATTTCTAATAATTTTACAATGTCATCTTTTGTAATTTGTGTTGCGGCAAACTCAGCAATATTGCTTTCTATTAATTGGCGAGCTTGTAATAGTTCAAAGGGCCCAGTTGTTGCAAAATTTAAACCTTGTGAGTTTGATAATATATTAGTGTTTTGTTGATTATTTGCTATAACATGGATACCTGACCCTTTTCGAGCATCAACGAAACCTTCAACTTCAAGCATTATTATTGCTTCTCTTACAACTGAACGACTAACTTTTAACTCTTCGCATATCAATCTTTCTGACGGTAATTTACTCCCTACTGGATAAATAGCGTTAATAATACGGCTTTTTAGCTCTGTGGCTATAACTTGGTAAAGTCTCTGATGTCCATTTTGTTCTTGGGTCATATTTGATTAAGTCGGTAAGTTGGGTTTAAACCTTAAAATAACATCTAATCGTTTAGAGTTAAACAATCTTACTCTAAATTTTGTAAAAATGCTTATGAGTTACTCAATATGATTAAAGGTCACGTCGGTTTAGCAATTATTTTTAATCCGTGATGTAGGTCAACTTTTAAAGTTATCATACATGTTATTATGCTTCAAAATATTTTATATATGCATGGAGTGTAAAAATGTACAAAACAATAAAAAACCTTCGTTGGTATATGATAGTCTTAGTTACTATTGGAACTATTTTAGGTTACCTTACTCGAAACTCGATTGCAGTTGTAGCCCCAGTTCTTAATGATGTAATGGGATTAACAACACAACAATATTCATATGTTGTTGCGGCTTATTCAGCGTGTTATACCATAATGCAACCGGTTGCTGGTTATGTTCTGGATCTATTGGGTACCAGAATAGGTTATGCTGTTTTTGCTTTATTATGGTCGATATTTTGTATTAGTACTGCATTTTCAGGAAGTTGGATTGGATTAGCCGTTACAAGAGGAGCAGTTGGCGCTTCTGAAGCAGCAATGATTCCAGCTGGATTAAAGGCAACAAGTGAATGGTTTCCTGCCAAAGAAAGATCGATAGCTGTAGGATGGTTCAATTTAGGATCTTCTGTTGGGGCTATGATAGCGCCACCATTAGTAGCGGCAGCAATTTGGTTACATAGTTGGCAATTAGCATTCATAATCTGTGGCATTTTAAGTTTTATTTGGGGATTATTTTGGTTTGTACTTTATCGTCATCCGACCCAACAAAAATATTTATCAGAAGAGGAAAGAAAATATATTTTATTAGGTCAAGAAGTAAGGCATCAAACGTCTAACACTAAAAAGTTACCAACTCATAAGATTCTTACTACTCGTCGTTTTTGGGGAATTGCTTTGCCCAGATTTTTAGCCGAACCTGCATGGGGAACTTTCAATGCTTGGATTCCATTATTTATGTTCACAGCATATGGCTTTGATTTAAAACAAATAGCAATTTTTGCATGGATGCCAATGCTTTTTGCTGATGTCGGATGTGTGTTAGGTGGATACATGTCACCATTTTTCCAAAAGTACTTTAAGGTAAGTTTGATTAATTCCCGCAAATTAGTAGTAACGGTTGGAGCGGTATTAATGATTGGTCCTGGTCTAATAGGCTTGTTTGCAAATCCTTATGTAGCTATCTTTTTATTCTGTATTGGTGGTTTTGCACATCAAGCTTTATCTGGCGCTCTTATTACTTTGTCATCAGATGTTTTTGGGCGAAATGAGGTAGCAACAGCAAATGGTTTTACAGGTATGGCTGCATGGCTTGCAAGTACTATATTTGCCTTAATTGTTGGAGCACTTGCTGATACAGTTGGATTTAGTCCATTGTTTGTGATTTTGACTTGTCTTGATCTTTTGGCCGCTGTTGCTGTTTGGACAATTTTAAAAGTGCCATCAACAAGTGAACAATAATAATTTGAGCTAATAGGCATATATCTATCATTTGCAATTAAATAACTAAATACAGTTAAGGAGAATAATATGAGTTTTTTAACTGAAGATTTTTTATTAGATACCGAATTTTCTCGTCAACTTTATCATAATTATGCTGTTGAGCAGCCGATTTTTGACTACCACTGTCATTTACCCCCTGAGCAAATTGCTCAAGATTATCAATTTAAAAACTTGTATGACATCTGGTTGAAAGGTGATCATTATAAGTGGCGAGCAATGAGAACTAATGGCATTGCTGAAAAATTTTGTACTGGTAAGGATGTAGATGATTTTGAAAAATTTAAGGCTTGGGCTGAAACCGTACCACATACAATTGGTAATCCTTTATATCATTGGACTCATTTAGAGCTTCGCCGACCATTTGGTATTGATAATATTTTATTATCCCCATCAACCGCCGAAACGATTTGGAATAAATGTAATGCAATGTTAGAAACCAAAGCGTTTTCTGCTCGTAGCATTATGAAAAAAATGAATGTCAAAATGGTTGGAACTACTGATGATCCTATTGATGATTTAGTTCATCATAAAACGATTGCACAAGATAGTTCATTTGATATCAAAGTATTACCAAGTTGGCGTCCAGATAAAGCATTTAATATTGATTCCGAATTTTTTGTTACTTACTTGGACAAACTATCTGCGGCTACCGATATGACGATTTCGAGTTTTCATGTACTTTGTCAAGCGTTATCAAAACGAATGGATCATTTTGAGCAACATGGTTGTAAAGTTTCTGACCATGCTTTAGATACAGTTTTTTATGAAGAAGCTTCAGAAAAAGAATTGAATGCCATCTTAACTAAGCGATTATCTGGCATTGTATTAAGTACTAAAGAAACTGCGCAATTTAAAACAGCCGTACTTATCTTTTTAGGTAGCGAATATAACAAACGAGGTTGGGTACAACAGTATCATATTGGCGCACTACGTAATAATAATTCAAGAATGTTTAATTTGATGGGTGCTGATGTGGGCTTTGATTCAATTAATGATTCACCAATTGCTCAACCACTATCACGATTACTAGATGCGCAAGCAAAACAAAATGCGTTACCTAAAACAATACTCTATTGTTTAAATCCTTCTGATAATGAAATTCTAGGCACGATGATAGGTAATTTTCAGGGAGAAAGTATTTGTGGAAAAATGCAATTTGGTTCAGGATGGTGGTTTAACGATCAGAAAGACGGCATGATTCGTCAAATGACGCAACTTGCTCAACTTGGTTTATTAAGTCGTTTCGTTGGTATGTTGACTGATAGCCGTAGTTTTCTTTCTTATACTCGACACGAATATTTTAGACGCATTTTATGCCGCATGATCGGGCATTGGGTCGAAGATGGAGAAGCTCCTCGTGATATTGAGTTATTAGGTCAAATGGTTAAAAACATTAGTTTTGATAATGCTAAAAATTATTTTGGTATTGAACTGAACTAAAATTAATGTAGTCAAAAAAGATTAATAAAAATAATGGTTATTGTAATGAGGATATTAAATACTAATTTTCCTTCTTCATTATGCCCTACAAGATGATGCGAGTTGGTTAAAACGATTTAAAACTAGTTGGCCTAATATTACTGCAGGTAGAGACAATAGAACAATTAGTACAACTAGTATTAGGAGATAAAAAATACTGGGAACATGACTTAATAAATTTGAACTTGATCACATTTATCCAATAAACCCTTTAAAGCTAAATTTTTAGCTCTGCATACTCAACTGCAGTGGTTCACTCTTTATAGGATAAATTATGGCAAGCGCATTTTATAACAAACCAATTTATTGGTTTGCTTCATGTTACAGTTTTATGTATTACGCTGCAGGTAGTCTCGTCTTTTCATTTTATGCTATATGGCTAAGTAAGGAGATTGGTTTAACGGCAAAACAGACAGGTATTATTTATTCATTTAATTACTTTATTTCATTAATTATTATGATTGTGTATGGTATTTATCAAGATAAATTGGTACTGAAAAAACATCTTATTTGGTTTCAAAGTATTATTATCACATTAGCTGCACCTGCATTAATTTATGTTTATGAACCGTTGCTAAAACATAGTTTTTACATTGGTGTCATTTTTGGTAGTTTCTTTTTAGGCTTTGGTTGGGTTGCAGGAATGGGGTTGATTGACTCTTATTGTGAAAAAATTAGTCGAGCTTTTGATTTTGAGTTTGGTCAATGTCGTACTTGGGGATGTATAGCTTATGCAGTAGGTACTTTTATTGCTGGTATTTTAATTAGTATTAATCCTCATTTTAATTTTTGGGCTGCATCGTTTGTCGGTATCTGCTTTATGATTCTTAATGTTAGTTTTAAGCCCGATTTAAGTAAATCATCAGAAGAAGTGTTCAAAAAAAAGGATAAGTTAAGTTTTAATGAAATTATGTCCGTCTTCACACTAAAAAAGTTTTGGGTATTTGTTATCTATGTACTTGGGACCTATAGTCTTTATAATATTTATGATCAACAGTTATTTCCTGTCTATTTTACTCTGCAATTTGAAGATATTAATGATGGTTATCGTATATATGGCATATTAAATTCATTTCAGGTTTTTTTAGAAGCAGCTGTAATGTTTTTGGTTCCATTTATTGTGAATCGTGTTGGAGCAAAAAATGCTTTGATTTTTGCTGCTTTTATTTCTGCTTCTCGTATTTTCCTTACAGGTCATGTTAATAGTATTACGATTATTTCCGTAATCAAATTGATGCACTGTTTAGAAATATCTACTATTTTAGTCTCGGTATTTAAATATATTGATATTAATTTTAATTCTCGTCTTTCTGCAACTGTTTTTTTGATCGGTTATCAGGTAGCAGGTTCTGTGGGAGTTATTTTGTTTTCGACTTTTGTCGGCGATTTTTATGACACCGCTGGTGCAGCAGCAACTTTCAATAATCTAGGATTAATTGTTTTTGGATTTATGATTTTTGCTATTTTCTTCTTAAGTGGTGAAAAGAAAAATATATGAATAACAAAAATAGTTAAATAAAAATGATTTAGTTTTAACACATTGCATTTAATAAACCTTAGTAAGGATTCACAATGAACATATATGACTCAGTAACACAATTTCACTTTGAACAAACCAGAACTATTTCCCCAGAAAACATGACCGGTGAAAAAGGTCAATCTTGTATGAAGGCAAGCGCTTTAGGCCCAAGCCGTAAAGGGCAAGGATGTATATCAATTGGGGCAGGTGAAACGGTAACTATTGCTGAAATTACAGGGCCAGCAGAGATCCGTCACATGTGGTTTACCTTAACGGATAGAACTCATCGCGGTAGTTTTGTGCTACGTGATGTTGTTATTCGTATTTATTGGGATGATGAAAAAAAACCTTCCGTTGAAAGTCCAATTGGTGATTTTTTTTGTAATGGCTTTGGCGCAAGATGTGATATTAACTCAATGCCAATTGTGGTTAATCCAACAGGGGGATTTAACTGTTACTTTAGAATGCCTTTTAATAAAAAAGCAAGAATTGAAATTCAAAATGAACATGAAGCAGATTTACAGCATTTCTTTTTCACCATTAATTATGCTTTAATGCCACAGCCATTTGAAACACCACTCTATTTTCATGCTCAGTGGCGCAGACAACGAGTGACTAATTATGCTGAAGATTATGTATTATTAGATAATATCAAAGGTTATGGCTATTATGTTGGTACTTATTTAGCATTAACGGCTTTGGAGCGTTATTGGTGGGGAGAAGGCGAATTTAAGTTCTATCTTGATGATGATAGCGAATATCCAACCCAACACTCAACAGGCTCTGAAGACTATTTTGGTGGGGCATGGGCATTCCATAATCGTGATAGTCAAGGGCACCCATCAGCTAAATGTTTTCAAACGTTATTTATGGGTTACCCTTATCAGACTAATCGTGATGCAACGCGTGACTTTTTTCAAACAGGAGATGCGAATCCTGTTCACGGTTTTGGCGATGATGCTCTACCTATGCATGGTTTATATCGTTGGCATTTACCTGATCCTATTGCCTTTCATAAAAATATCAAACTTGCCTTTCAACAAATAGGTAATGATGATATAAGATTATATGAGCGTTGTGATGATATTGCGAGTGTTGCATATTGGTATCAAAATCCATCAGTTAATTGCAACCCAACATTTCCTAACAAGCAACAACGCACTCCTCGTTGATATAAAAGGAGATTGCGATATTTATGGCGAGTAATAAATTAAAAATCAAGGATATTGCTCGTTTGGCTGGCGTATCAGCAACGACCGTCAGTCATATTTTTAATAAACGAGATAAAAAATATCGTATTTCGCCACAAACACGACAACGTGTATTATTCATTGCTGAACAATATAGCGACCAATCACATATTCGTCGATATCTAGTTAAGGCCAATAGTACCAATACTATAGGTGTGATAGTGCCAGATATGTCCAATTCTTTTTTTTCCATGTTTTTGCACTATTTAGAAGCTTCATTTAGGCAGAAAAAGATACAATTATTAATAACATGTAGTCATTATAATAAGGAAGAAGAAATAAAAGTTGCACAAAACTTAATTGAAAGAAAAGTAGATGCAATGATTGTTGTTACTTCATTAGATAGCGATGAATTTTATATTAGTATTAATCAAAATACCCCAGTATTATTTTTCGATCGTTATCTCAAAGATACGCTATTACCGTTTATTACTAGCGAATCATTGCATTCTGTAGCTGAGCTAATTCAACCGTATGCTCGGCAATTAGATGAATTTTATTTTATTGGTTGTGATACTCAGTTAACTTCCATTGGAGCTAGGCTTAAGGGATTTAAACAGGGACTTAAAAATGTGGGTTTAACCATTAATCCACAATGGTTAGTAAGTGATCGGTATTGTCCCAATAAAGGATATGAATTACTCAAAAATCTTCACATAAAATTGGGCAGACTACCGAAGGCTATTTTTACTCCTTCGTGCAATTTACTACAAGAAGTACTGAATTATTTAGTTGAAGTGGAAGCCAAACCACAACAGATCCGTTTATGTTCTTATGATTATAATGTTTATCTTAATTATTCTTATTACCCGATTGATGCTATTGCACAGGATTTTCAATGTATGGCTCATACATGTGTTGATGTAATTGATAATTTGCTAAATTTTAAACAATTAGAAAACAATGCATTTTTTATCAAGCCACAAATTATTCGCCACCGTTAAAGATATACTCTACTAAGTAACAATATATTAAATATAACAGCACATTACCGATTTGCGTTTTTCATAATACGTGCTTTATCAACTTGCCATTGGCGTTCTTTAATATCGGTACGTTTATCGTATTCTTTTTTACCTTTGGCAACACCAATTTTTACTTTTGCCCATGCATTTTTCCAATATAACGAAAGGGCAACAACCGTATAGCCTTGGCGGTTAATCTGACCAAATAATGAGTTGAGTTCACGCTCATTTAGCAGTAACTTACGATTACGCATAGGTTCACAAATAACATGTGTTGAAGCAACATTTAATGGCGTAATAGTTGCACCAAATAACCATGCTTCACCATCTTTAAGTAAAACATAGCTATCGCTAATATTTACTTTACCTGCACGGAGTGATTTTACCTCCCAACCTTGCAGGGATAATCCCGCCTCAATTTCCTCTTCAATAAAGTACTCATGGCGTGCGCGTTTATTTAATGCAATAGTTGCCGATCCCGGCTTGTGTGATTTTTTCTTAGTCATAATGTGCGTTATTATAGAGTTACGTGATATTATATGCTACTAATTTTAACTTTTTATTTTATTATTATGGCGCATGTTTTTCACGAAGTTATCGAGCCTTACTCAATTGAACAAATGTTTGCTTTAGTTAATGATATAGAGAAATATCCAGAATTTATTCCTGATTGTATCGCATCTGGTATTATTAGAAAACAAGATAATATTATGGCTGCATTTATTGAGGTTGAAAAGTTCGGTTTTAAAAAATCTTTTACTACATTAAATAGAGCCAATGAACCTAACTCAATTGATATGACTCTTTTAGAAGGCCCGTTTAAACAATTATCGGGTCGTTGGCAATTTGTTAAAATTACTGAAAACCAAAGCAAAATTAGTTTTAATTTAGATTTTGAGTTCAAAAATAAATTATTAGATATGACTTTTACCCCTGTATTTAAAGAAATCATGACTAGTATGGTTAATGCGTTTTCAAAAAGAGCAAGGCAGATTTATTAAAATGATCAATATTCAAGTTGTTTATGCGTTACCGAATAATTCGACAGTAATTAACTGTAATGTTGATGAGCAAACGAATGTCTTGCAAGCAATTACAAAATCCAATATCTTATCGTTATGTCAGATTAAACTAGATGAGCATTTAATCGGCATCTATGGAAAACGTTGTGATCTTAATGAATTGGTTAAAAATGGCGATCGTATTGAAATATATCGCCCTTTAATCAATGATCCTAAAGAAATAAGACGAAGAAAAGCTGCACAAAAAAATTATGGCTAAAGGTAAAGGATATTAAATGCATAATCTGTTAATTGAAAAGATTGAAACTTTATGCAAAAAACGTGGTATTAAACTGACAACGCAGCGTCGAACAGTTTTAGATATTATGTTAACGGCAAATAAAGCAATGAGTGCCTATGATCTTTTAGATCTACTCAAACTAAGCGAACCTCAAGCTAAACCTCCCACAATTTATCGTGCACTTGAATTCTTGCTTGAACAAGGTTTTATCCATAAAGTGGAATCTTCTAATAGCTATATTATTTGTCCACATTTTCAAGACCCTGAACATATTTCAATTTTATTTATTTGCGATAAATGTCAGCGAATCACTGAAAAACACTCACAAAATATTGAATATCAATTTAAACAGTTAGCACAGCAAAGTGATTTTTTAATCAAACATAGTGTGCTTGAAATACACGGATTTTGTCAGCAGTGTCAACCTTAATTGTTGTTCTTTGGCTAATTAATATTGCCTGCGATACTGTTGGGCAAATTGCATTTAAGTATGCCGCAATTACTTCAAAAAATAAGCAAGGTTTACATTATTGGCAAAAATTAATTAGTAATTTTTGGCTTTGGTTGGGGTTTGGTACATATTTTATCGGTTTTATTTTTTGGCTAGCTTTTTTAAGTAAAGTGCCTTTATCGCAAGGTATTTTACTAGGTTCATTTAATATCATTACTGTTATGTTAGCTGGGCGTATCTTATTTCAAGAGCACCTTACTTTATTCCGTATCATTGGTATATTTTTTATTACTACTGGCGTAGTTTTAGTGGGGCTTACATAATGAAAAAATTTTATATTATTGGATTTTTTTTACTATTATTTTTTGATACATTTGGTCAAACAAGCTTTAAATTAACTGCAATATCAGCTATGCCATTTGAAATAAGTATTGATTGGTTAATTCGTATTTTTTCTTATGGTTGGGCTTATTTAGTTATACTTGGCTATACAGGAGCATTTGTCACTTGGATGGTATTATTAAAAAAAGCCCCAGTGGGTCCGGCTTTTGCTGCTTCTCATTTACAAGTGGTTACAGTAATGTTGGTCTCGGTTATTGTTTTTGATGAGCAAATTACATTGAAGCGCATGCTTGGTGGGGTAGCTATCATTATAGGTATTGTTTTTTTAGCTCTAGCAGAGCAAAAATTACAGCATAAATCCTAAAGTTACCTCTTTTATACTGAAACATAGTGTTTCCTGAAACTTTTTAACAATAGAGCAATACTTCTAATTTGTTGAATTTAGCAATTGATCAGTTTGAGTTTATCTTATTTAGTGGAAATAATATGTCCTAATAAGCATATTAATTTCCAACCTTATAATTATTAATTTAGAATATTACTTATCGTAAATATTTATTTTAATGAAAATTATTTCATGATTATTTAAATTCGGTCACGCTCAAGGATAACTATGTGAGCTTCTCGATTCCAGAATAAGAACAAGCGGCGTATCTCTCTTTCCATCGTTACTACGCGCCAGCCTGCTTCAGCATTTCTATTTAACAACTCGGTAAATCTAACAGGATTAACATTAGCTACTCCCAAAAACAATGAGGAAAAGCCGTTTTCTTGATAAATAACTACCTTATATTCTTTCATAATAATTAAACCTCCAAGACTTTCTTAAATTAACATTATATATTTTTTAAACTTTAGTATCTAGAACATAACAATTTGTTTTTTATTTAAAAATAGTTAGGTTTAATTTTTTTATTCTTTAGTTGTTAACCATTTTTATTATTATTATCAATATCCCATAGGTGTAGGAATTACTCGTGTTGTTTACGGTAAATTTGAAAAACTGCTGTAATAAATATACAAAAAATATCCTTATTGACTTAGCTAAACGCCTTATGAATTTTTAGAGGATTATTTTAATCATGAGGTGTAAACAACTCGGCGTTTTCCTACAAATAAATTTAGTAAAAAGTTCATTATGGAAGATTTGAGTTTCTCTAATCTTAATATATTAGTTGATAAATTTTCGATTCAGTTACATGTAACTTAGATTACACCATGAAAATAATTATCATCATATGTATTCTGGACAAATCAATAGTTGTGAATACTCCATAGATAATTAGTGCAAAACTTGCGTAGAAAATTACGTTGCCTGTTTTAGTGTTTTATATTCAATGGGAGTTTGTTAAATTGCTACAAACAATGCGAGCAATTCCTACAAATTAGATCTGTTTATCTAAGTTCTTTAGCATCTCAATAATTGGTCTATTAGCATCTGGAAACTCATCAGCATTCAGATCTTCTTGGTCAACCCAACGACTTGGTTGGCCTTCTTTAGCAAAAGGGACTCCATCCCACTCTTCAACTAAATATGCATGAATTGTAATATCGCGATCATCATAATTGTGGTTAAAGGTATCTAAAAATTGGGCTTGGTGGATATGGATGTCAACTTCTTCAGCGATTTCGCGTTGTAATGTTTGATATGGCGTTTCTCCGGTCTCGATTTTTCCACCAGGAAACTCCCAAAAACCAGCAAGATGAGAGTCTTCTCCGCGTTGGGTGATAAATATTTGACAATTTTGTGAACGAATAATACCTACAGCAATTTCAATATGTTTATTCATAATTCTATTTGCCTATGAGTAAAATTTTGGGGGAAAGTTGTGACTTTCCCTTTCAACCTATTGTCGATCTTAATCGACGATTTAAGTATCAAATTTGTTTGATGATACTAAATTTTTTCCTTACTGAACAGCACCATGGCAATGTTTATATTTTTTACCTGAACCACAGGGGCATGGATCATTACGACCAACTTTGGCTTGAGTTCGTACTATTGGTTGCGAAGAAGCTCCTGCTGATAGTTCTTCATTTTTGCCATTTATACTCGCTACCGAATCATGGTTAGCTTGTTGTTTGGCCATTAGTTTTTCCATTTCTGCTAGGCGTTGGCGTTCAGCTTCGTCAACTTCTTCTTGTGAGCGAATTTGTACGCGACTCAAAATACCAATAACATCATATTTTAATGATTCTAGCATGTTAGCAAACATATTAAATGATTCACGTTTATATTCCTGTTTTGGATCTTTTTGTGCATAGCCGCGCAAATGAATACCTTGGCGTAAATAATCCATAGCTGCTAAATGTTCTTTCCAAAGCGTATCAAGTGTTTGTAACATAACACTTTTCTCGAAATGTCTAAATGCTTCAGCTCCAGCCATGTTTTCTTTTTCTAAATATTTGTCTTGAGCAATTTGTAAGATTCGTTCACGCAATGTTTCTTCGTGCAGATTTTGCTCTTCATCTAGCCATTTTGCGACCGGTAAATTCAAGTCAAAGTCTGTTTTTAGCGCAGTTTCAAGACCTGGTATATTCCACATATCTTCAATTGATTGTGGTGGAATGTATTGGTCAATTAAAGTGTTAAATACATCACCTCGAATTGAATCAATGGTATCCTTTATATCGGTATTATCAAGTAAGCCGTTTCGTTCTCGGTAAATTACTTTACGTTGATCGTTGGCGACATCATCATATTCAAGAAGTTGTTTACGAATATCAAAGTTGCGACTTTCAACTTTCTTTTGAGCATTGGCAATGGCTTTTGTGACCCATGGGTGTTCAATAGCTTCACCTTCTTTCATACCCAATTTACGCATCATATTACCCATACGATCAGAGGCGAAAATTCTCATCAATGGATCTTCCAGTGATAGATAAAAGCGTGAAGCGCCAGGGTCACCTTGACGTCCTGCACGACCTCGTAGTTGGTTGTCGATACGGCGTGACTCGTGACGTTCAGTACCTAAAATATAAAGTCCACCTAACTCAATCACTTCTTCGTGTTTTGTTTGCCAAGCTTGTTTCGCTTTTTCGATGTCTTCTTGTGTTGGATTTTCAATTTTTGCTATATCATTTTGCCAGTTACCACCGAGCATAATATCAGTACCACGACCAGCCATGTTGGTTGCAATAGTAACTGCACCTTTACTCCCTGCATTAGCAATGATTTCTGCTTCTTGAGCATGGAATTTAGCATTTAGGACATTATGTTTGATACCTGCTTTTTTAAATGCTTGTGAAACTAATTCTGATTTTTCGATTGATGCTGTTCCGACTAAAACAGGTTGACCGCGTTTTACACATTCTTGTACATCAGCTACAATTGCATTTATCTTTTCCTTTTCGGTCATATAGACAAGGTCGGATTGATCTTTTCGTTGCATTGGGCGATTAGTTGGAATAACAATCGTATCTAAACCATAAATTTGGTTAAACTCAAATGCTTCAGTGTCAGCAGTACCTGTCATGCCAGCTAGTTTTTCATATAAACGGAAATAGTTTTGGAAAGTAATTGAAGCCAGTGTTTGGTTCTCATTTTGGATTTTAACGTGCTCTTTTGCTTCAACAGCTTGATGTAAACCATCAGACCAACGTCGACCATCCATTGTTCTTCCAGTATGTTCGTCAACGATGATAATTTCGTTATCTCTGACAATATAATCAACGTCGCGATGGAATAGGTGGTGAGCGCGTAGGGCTGCATTAACGTGATGCATCAATACGATATTGCTCGGCGCATAAAGTGACTCATCACCTTTCATGATACCTTGTTTTATCAGTAATTCTTCAACTTTAACTAAGCCTCGTTCTGTTAAGTTAACTTGGCGAGATTTTTCATCAATTGAGAAGTCACCATCACCTTGGAACTGGTCAGAGTCTTCTTTTTCTTGATGGGTCAAGTAAGGAATGATTTTATCAACGCTAATATATCTGTCGGAACTATCTTCCGCTTGACCTGAAATAATCAGAGGTGTTCTTGCTTCATCAATTAAAATTGAGTCAACTTCATCGACTAAGGCGTAATGTAATGGACGTTGTACTCGAGCATCTTTGGTAAATACCATATTATCGCGTAGGTAGTCGAAACCATATTCATTATTGGTACCATAGGTGATATCTGCGTTGTAAGCCTCACGTTTTATGTGTGCGGGCATATTTGGTAGGTTAATCCCTACAGTTAAGCCCAAAAATTCGAATAAAGGACGATTATTTTCAGCGTCTCGCTGCGCTAAGTAATCATTAACCGTAACAACGTGTACACCTTTACCTGTTAGTGCATTTAAGTAGGCAGGTAATGTCGCTGTTAAAGTTTTACCTTCACCCGTACGCATTTCAGCAATGCAACGTTCATTTAATACCATACCACCGATTAACTGCACATCAAAATGACGCATGCCAAATACACGTTTACTCGCTTCACGTACCACTGCGAAAGCTTCTTCTAAAATATCATCTAATTGGGTTCCAGAGGCAATCCTGTCTTTAAATTCTGTAGTTTTTGCTTTTAGTTCATCATCAGTTAATGCTTCTATGTCTGGTTCAAGTGCATTAATTTTTTCAACTCGTTTACGCATACTTTTTAATACGCGCTCATTGCGGCTACCAAATACTTTTGTCAATAATTTTAATAACATAACTTTTCTCTTGTTTTTTCTATACGGATCTAGGGCATTAGCCTTATATAAAAATTAATTTTATTTGCGTGATAATATCATTAAGCGGTAGCTATAGGTCCGGCTCGTATGCCGTTATAGGGAGATAGTCGGATAACTTTACTTGGTGAAAGCTCAATATAATTGGGTCTGATAAAAAGTGCTACAATACATTGCTTTTGTAACTGCGGTAGCGTTTGGGATTTTTTTCGATCTACTTCTTTGTGATCTTGCACAATAGATGCAATTGCAATAATTCCAATTTGCGAAACTGAAGATTCTGTAGGAAGTGCATTGTGTTGACATAAACTGAACACAGTAGCAATCACACCTAATAATAAGTGCGGGAAAGCGGTTTTAATAATTAAGCATTTGCTAAGTTTTTGCCAATAATTAGTGATTGCCATAATAGCAATATGTTAGCATTTTTTGTCAAAATGAAAAACAATTATTATAAAGATGTAATTTTTGATTATACTGATTATACTATAGATAAACATTTCAGTATTTTCTATAAACATGCACTATTTTCGTTTATAGCATGAGTTGACGGTTGAAAAAAGGATAATAACAAAAGAAAGCAACCGCCGTATAAGTTGAGAGCGGCAAGGGGCAACAAAAATTCACAGCTTATATTTTTACTTAGATAACAAAATATTTCTCGAACGCAAAAATTTTAATAAAATAAACCATATAAATGAAGCTTTTTAGTGAATAATTGTTATAAATTGCTTGGATAACAATACAATAAATTAAGCATTAAAAACCCGCTGTTTTAAAGCGGGTTTGTTTTTTTATTTAAAGTAATTTTGATTGAAAGCAAGATAGTCGCTAAATCTCTAAGTAATCTAAGATACCTTCAGCCGCTTTGCGACCTTCGTTAATGGCAGTGACAACTAGATCAGAACCACGAACAGCATCGCCACCAGCAAAGATTTTTGGATTGGTGGTTTGGTAGCTGTTAGCTTCGGGTGCGATGATTTTGCCATGTAGGTCAAATTCGACACCATGCTGAGCAAGCCAAGGCATGGCGTGAGGTCTAAATCCAAATGCCATTACAACCGCATCAGCAGGTAAGACAAATTCTGAACCTGCAATCACCACTGGTGAACGCCGACCTTTTGTATCGGGTTCGCCGAGTTCTGTTCGAACCATTTTGACACCTGTGACTTGTCCTGTGCTGTTAATTTCAATGCTGAGTGGCTGTACGTTAAATTGGAACTGTGCGCCTTCTTCTTTGGCGTTTTTGACTTCTCGTTTTGAGCCCGGCATGTTGGCTTCGTCTCGGCGATAAGCACAAGTAACTTCAGTTGCACCTTGACGAATAGATGTTCGTACACAGTCCATTGCAGTATCACCACCACCTAATACCACAACACGTTTGTTTTTCATGTCAATGTATGGGGTATCTTGGGTTTGCGCATGTTTCATTATGTGTTTAGTGTTGGCAATTAAAAATGGTAAGGCATCATAAACGCCGTTGGCATCTTCATTTTGAAGACCCGCTCGCATTGATTGATAAGTTCCAGCACCCACAAAAACCGCATCAAATTCGTTGATTAAGTCGGTTAATTGTACCGTTTTACCGACCTCAGTATTTAGACGGAACTCAATGCCCATTTCAGTAAAAATATGTCTTCGGTTGATTAATACTTCTTTATCAAGTTTAAACGCTGGGATGCCAAAGGTGAGTAGTCCACCAATTTCAGGGTGACGGTCAAACACCACTGGTGTTACGCCATTGCGGACTAAGACATCGGCACAAGCAAGGCCAGCAGGACCAGCACCAATAACTGCAACTTTCAATCCTGTTTTTTCGACGTTTGATAAATTAGGTTTCCAACCCATTCTAAAGGCTTCATCAGTAATATAACGCTCTATATTACCTATGGTAACTGCGCCAAATTCAGCATTTAAAGTACAAGAGCCTTCGCAAAGGCGATCTTGTGGGCAAACTCGGCCACAAACTTCAGGCAGGCTGTTGGTTTGATGTGAGAGTTCAACCGCTTCTAATATTTTGCCTTCATTAACCAGTTTTAACCAATTGGGTATATAGTTATGCACAGGGCATTTCCATTCACAATATGGGTTGCCACAAGCAAGGCAACGATCAGCCTGCGCTTGTGATTGTGGAGCAGAAAATCCTTCATAAATTTCAACAAATTCAATTTTGCGAATGTTTAACGATTTTTTAGGCGGATCAACACGTTGTAAATCGATAAATTGATAAACATTTTGACTCATTTTCGTGTTCTCCTTACTGTGCTTGAATACGTAATTCTGCTGATGAGCGACTGCGGTGCCCAAGTAACGCTGTTACATCACTCGATTTTGGTTTGACTAATACAAATTGTTTTGAATAATCATCCCAATTAGCCAAAATTTCTTCCGCGCGTGATGAATGGGTAAGTTGAGCGTGCTCCATTATTAAACCACGTAAATGTTCTTCGTGAATTGAGTAATCAGCAACATTCAATAGTTCCACTAACTCTTTATTTATGCGTTTATGGAAATCACTATCTTCATCTAAAATATAAGCAAAACCACCTGTCATACCTGCACCAAAGTTAACTCCTGTTTTACCTAATACGCAGACAATACCGCCTGTCATATATTCACAGCCATTGTCTCCAATGCCTTCAACAACACTAATTGCACCAGAATTACGTACCGCAAATCGTTCTCCAGCACGTCCAGCGGCAAAGAGTTTTCCTCCAGTTGCACCATATAAGCAGGTATTACCGGCAATGGTTGCTTCATGGCTTAAAAATGCTGAGCCTTGCGGTGGTCGAATCACAATACGACCGCCAGCCATGCCTTTACCAACATAATCATTGGCATCGCCTGTGAGTGTTAAGTTCACACCTCCAGCGTTCCAAACACCAAAACTTTGACCCGCAGTGCCGTTAAAGTTAAGCGAAATAGGATCAGCAACAAGACCTTGGTCACCATATTTTTTGGCAATATAGCCAGATAAACTAGTACCCACAGAGCGATCAGTATTTTGTATATCAAAATAGAGGCTTTGGCTTTGGCGATTATCAACAAATTGTTGTGCTTGTGTGATGATCTCTTTATTTAGCACACCTTTATCAAATGGTTTATTGTCTTCAATACAATAAACTGGTTTGCCATCAATAGGTTTTGCTGTTTCGAGCAGTCCTGATAGATCAAGTTTTTGTTGTTTTGCTGTGATGCCATCAAGTTCTAATAACAGATCGGTGCGTCCTATCAAATCGACGATACGACTGACACCTAGCTCGGCCATAATTTCTCGCGTGTTACGCGCAATAAAGCGGAAATAGTTTATCGCCTTTTCTGGCAGGCCATGATAATGTTCGCTACGCAGTTTTTCGTCTTGCGTTGCAACACCCGTTGCACAGTTATTAAGGTGGCAAATACGCAGATATTTACAACCTAAGGCAACCATTGGTCCTGTTCCAAATCCAAAACTCTCAGCACCTAAAATAGCTGCTTTGACAATATCAGTGCCCGTTTTTAAACCACCGTCTACTTGTAAACGTATTTTGTGACGTAACCCATTGGCGACTAATGATTGCTGAGTTTCAACCAACCCTAATTCCCATGGAGAACCAGCATATTTGACTGAAGTTAATGGGCTGGCGCCTGTTCCACCATCATAGCCTGAAATGGTAATTAAGTCGGCATAGGCTTTAGCAACTCCAGTTGCGATTGTGCCAACGCCTGGCTCTGATACTAATTTAACCGAAATCATGGCATTAGGGTTAATCTGTTTTAGGTCAAATATTAATTGTGCCAAATCCTCAATCGAGTAAATGTCGTGATGAGGTGGTGGTGAAATAAGTGTGACGCCCGGTACAGAAAAACGCAATTTAGCAATATATGGTGTGACTTTGTCGCCAGGTAACTGACCACCTTCCCCCGGTTTTGCTCCTTGTGCTACTTTGATTTGAATAACATCGGCACTCATTAAGTAACTTGGTGTTACACCAAAACGACCTGATGCAACTTGTTTTATGCGTGATACTTTTATGGTGTTGTAGCGAGCTGGATCTTCACCGCCTTCGCCTGAATTTGAAAAACCACCGAGCGTGTTCATTGCTTCGGCAAGGGATTCATGTGCTTCAGGGCTTAGCGCACCAATAGACATGGCTGCCGAGTCAAAGCGTTTGAACAGTGATTCTTCTGGTTCGACTTGATCAAGTGGAATAGCTGCGTTTTCAGGTGGATTGAGCTTTAATAAATCACGCAAGGTGGCAATAGGGCGGTTGTTGACGATATCGGCATAGCGTTTGTAATCTTCATAATTGCCATTATTGACCGCTTTTTGTAGTGACTGTACTACATCAGGATTATAAGCATGATATTCACCACCATGAACATATTTAAGTACCCCACCTTGTTCTAATGGTTTTCTTTTCAGCCATGCACTTTTTGATAAGTTAAATTGGTCTTGTGCAAAATCATCAAAATTGGCTCCATTAATACGGTTAGTAACTCCTTGGAAACAAAGTTCAACGACCTCTTTATTTAAGCCAACTGCCTCAAATAGTTTTGAACAGCGGTAAGAGGCGACGGTTGAAATGCCCATTTTTGACATAATTTTATATAAGCCTTTGTTAATTCCATTACGATAATTAAGAATGGCTTCACGGTAAGATTTGTTTATTGTGCTATTATCGACCATTTGGCCTAAGATTTCGTAGGCTAAATAAGGGTAAATTGCGGTTGCACCAAAACCAAGAAGTACCGCAAATTGATGTGGATCACGGCAGCCTGCGGTTTCGACAATGATATTAGCATCGCAACGTAAGTTTTTTTCAACTAAGCGTTGCTGAACAGCTCCAACTGCCATAGGCGCAGGAATTGGTAAGCGATCAGGTGCTATATTTTTATCTGATAAAATCAATAATACCGTGCCATTGCGAACTTTTGCTTCAGCATCACCACATAATTGTTCAATGGCATCGCGCAGGCTACCATCGATTTCATAAGTGATATCTAAGGATTCTGATTTGTAATAACGTGATTCTAATGCTGTTAATTGTTTAAAATCTGAATAGACCAAAACAGGGGATTTGAACGCAACACGATGCGCCTGACCTTCTGCTTCGGCAAACACGTTCATTTCACGGCCAATACTGGTTGAAAGTGACATAACGTGTGATTCGCGTAGTGGGTCGATAGGCGGATTTGTTACCTGAGCAAATTTTTGACGAAAATAATCATAAATTGAGCGAGGCCTTGTTGATAGTACCGCAAATGGTGTGTCATCGCCCATTGAGCCGGTGGCTTCTTGACCGTTTTCACCTAGCACTCGAATACATTGGTCTAGCTCTTCAACACTATAACCAAATTGTTTTTGATAAGTTGCTAGCAAGATATCGTCATAATATCGAGAGCCAATGTTATCATCAGGTAGGTTTTCAAAAGGGATCAGTCTTTTAACATTTTTTTCCATCCATTCTTTATATGGATGACGTTTTTGTAAATCGTTGTCTGTTTCAGACGATTGTAAAATGCGACCTTCTTCAGTGTCTATAACTAACAATTCACCTGGACCAACGCGTCCTTTAGTGACGACTTCGTCAGGTTGATAATCCCAAATACCGATTTCGGATGCACAGGTAATGAGTTTGTCTGTCGTTATTACATAACGTGCAGGACGTAATCCGTTACGGTCTAAGTTACATGCGGCATAACGACCGTCAGACATTACAATACCGGCAGGACCATCCCAAGGTTCCATATGCATTGAGTTGAAGTCGAAAAAAGCACGCAGATCTTCGTTCATGTCAGGATTATTTTGCCATGCAGGTGGAACCAATAAGCGCATAGCTCGTACAATATCCATTCCTCCTACAAGAAATAGCTCAAGCATGTTATCTAATGAACTTGAATCAGAACCTGTGACATTAACAAAAGGTGCCGCATCTTGTAAGTCCGGAATGAGTGGAGTTTTAAATTTATAGGAACGTGCTTGTGCCCATTGTCTATTACCTTCAATAGTATTGATTTCACCATTATGAGCTAAATGCCGAAAAGGTTGCGCTAATGGCCAACGAGGAACAGTATTGGTTGAAAAACGTTGATGAAATAAACAAATTGCTGTTTCCATTCGGATGTCAGCCAAATCTAGATAGAATCGAGGTAAATCTTTAGGCATACATAAGCCTTTATAGATATTGACCTGATTTGAGAAGCTACAAACGTAAAATGTATCGTCTTGTACCCGTTTTTCAATTCGACGGCGCACCATGTATAGGCGGCGTTCTAAATCAATTTTTGTCCATCCAGCGGGTGCATTAACAAAGACTTGTTCAATTTTAGGCAATGATGATAGGGCAATTTCACCAAGCACACTTTTATCAATTGGTACTTCACGCCAACCTAAAATAGATAAGGTTTCATTGGCTAATTCTTCTTCGACAATATCACGGCTAATTTGAGCTTCTTTTTCATCTTGGCTCAAAAACAACATACCAACGGCATAATTACTTGCTAAACGCCAGCCCGCATCTTGTGCCACTAATCTAAAAAATCGATCGGGTTTTTGTAATAAAAGTCCACAGCCATCACCAGTTTTACCGTCTGATAAAATAGCACCACGGTGTTGCATTCTGGCAAGTCCGTGAATTGCAGTACGCACCACTTTATGACTTGGTTGTCCTTCAATGTGAGCAATTAAACCAAATCCACAGTTATCTTTTTCATGATACTGGTTATATAACATATCATTGCCTCTAATTCATCGTTTTATAATTTAAGAAGGAATAGGCTTTAATTCCATATTGCGTGTGAAGTTAATCAAAAATTAGTTTTTGGTCAAATAAATATTACTTATAAGTTAATCTTCCAATATAGCGTTATTAATGAAGCTAATTTTATTTGATGTAAAATGAATAATTGTATAAAACATTAGCAATTAATTATATGTTTACTATAATAGTTATAAATAATAATAGTTATTTAGGATAGAGGAAAACACTATGAAATATTTTGCTTGGTGCATTTCACTTTTAGTTGGATTAATGAGCTTAGGTCAAGAAATGCTATGGTTTAGAATCGTTAGCTTTATGTTAGGTGGTGCTCCTTATGCTTTTGCACTTGTACTGTTCTTTTTTCTATTAGGTATTGCTTTTGGTGCAAGTCGAGGTAAAGCAATTTGTACACGCTATTCGAACCTACTATTGGTCGGAGGAATGGTTTTAATTTTTGCTGGTTTTATTGATATATTGATTCCATTTATTATTCAAAGCATAAATCAACCAAATAGCTTAACTCAATGTATACGTATATGTAGTATTTTAATATTTGTCGTTGCAGCTTTAAAGGCAATATTATTTCCAATTGTGCACCATTTAGGTACGAATATTGGCAATGGAAAAGTAGGTGCTTCAGTTTCTAAAGTCTATTTTTTTAATATTATTGGCTCAACACTTGGTAGTTTATTAATTGGCGGAGTTCTCCTTGATTATATTTCTATTTCATCAATGTTTATTTTAATAGGTATTGTTTGTATCTTATTAGGTGGCTTGATGATAATTAAAAAATCGGCAGTTTCTGTTTCTGCCTTTGCTATACTTGGTATTAGTTGCTTTTATTTTGTAGATAAACACTCTGATTATATTTTTAGAGATAGCTTCGGACAAGACATATCTATTAATTCTTATATTGAAAATCGCTATGGTATAATTCATATTGCCAATGACAATAGGGATGGAAGGAAAAATATTGTATTAGGAAATCGAATGTATGATGGTATTTTAAATATAGATCCTGATAATGATATAAATGACTTAAACCGGCTTTATCTATTAGCGGCAATTCATCCAAATCCTAAAAAAGTGCTGGTTATTGGTGTTAGTGGTGGGGCTTGGACGCGTGCTCTATCAAGTTTCCCTACATTAGAAACGATTGACGGCATTGAAATTAATAAAGGTTACTTGGATATTATTAAACAATACCCAGTTGTTTCTCCAATACTAGATGATCATCGAATTAATATCTATATTGATGACGGTCGACGTTGGCTTAAACGAAATAGTGATAAAAAATATGATTTAATTATCATGAATACCACTTATCATTGGCGTTCAGGTACAACCAATCTATTATCGCAAGAGATGATGAATATATTACATAATTCATTAAATCCTAATGGTATTTTGGCATTTAATAGTACTCGTTCGCTAGATACATTAAAAACGGCACAATCGGTATTTAAACATGCTTATTGGGGCACTATGGGTTTTATTTATGCTTCTGATTCAATGATTAAAATAGATGAAGGTGTAGCGAAAGAGAGTCTCGATAAGTTAGTTTTAGATGGTAAGCTATTGTTTAATGAAGCTTCCAAACAACTTAAAAATGGCGCTTACCAAAAAACATTAGCAACCAAACTGTTAAGTCTAGATGAAGTTGAAAAGCTTTATAACTTAGGAAGAGATACAGAAATTATTACCGATAGTAATATGATAACTGAATATAAATATGGTTTTTGGAAAAATAATTAAGGACGCTTTTATGTTAAGTAAGAAACAATCACTACTATTAAGCACGCTATTTTTTATTTCTGGAATGAGTGGTTTAACTTATCAAGTTGCTTGGCAACGAGCTCTTTATTCGGCTTTTGGTTCTGATGTTGATTCTGTGGCAATCATTGTATCGGCATTTATGTTAGGACTTGGTTTAGGCGCTCTTGGAGGAGGAAAAATTGTTGATAAATACCCAAATAAAGCACTACAGTTTTTTTGTTTTAGTGAATTTGGAATTGGTTTATTTGGAATAATTAGTTATCAACTTATTTTATTTGTCGGTGATATCTTTATTGTTTACAATTTAATTGTTGTTGCAATTGTTAATTTCTTATTGGTGCTTATTCCAGCTCTTTTGATGGGAGCAACACTTCCAATTTTAATTACTTATATAGCACAGTTTTGGAAAAATATTGGTCAAACAACTGGACATCTTTATGCGATTAATACTTTTGGTGCGGCAATTGGTGCAATTTTGACAGGATTTATTTTATTTAACTATTTTGCTCTTAATGTTGTAACAATATTTGCTGCACTAGGAAATTTTGTTGTTGCTATATCTGCTTATCTATTTTTAAATAAAATACGAATAAAAAAGAGCGGATAAGAAGATAGAATAGTACTATAAAGATATTAAAAATGATAAATCGGTGATAGTTGTCGCTGGTTTATCAATATATTATTAAAATCAATTAGTTAATTATTTTAATAATACAAGCTTTTTACTACTAATTAAGTTTAAATAAGTAATAAAGATTATTTTGATATATTTACCCTCCTTTTATAAAAATTGCATAATCATACCTTTATAATTGTATGAAGAATAAAAAGAATGCTGGCTTAATAAATATTATTTATAAGTCGATCTTTTAATAAGTTATATAAACGTTATTAAGAAAGCTAATAGTAGTATTTACCTTTATGATTTATTTTCTTTTTTATAAGTTAAGGTGTTGCTTTTAAATTTGGCTTTAGAAAATGGGATATAAGTTCTTTTTCTTTCTTGTTAAAAAGTTTCCGGTAACTAGGTGTTTGAGTATAAAATCTGCTGTTAGATTCAATAACTATGAGTGACAATTGTATACTGTTATAATTTGTTATCTTTTATTTTTGATCTATTAATAATGCAAACTAAAATTACAATTGTGGGTGCTGGCGCCGCTGGGCTTTTTTGTGCAGGTTTACTGGGGCAAAAAGGGTATGATGTTACTGTGATTGATAATGGTAAAAAGTTAGGACGCAAAATTCTAATGTCTGGTGGTGGTAAATGTAATTTTACTAATTTAATGGTTGAACCTAGTAATTATATTTCTTGCAATCCTCATTTTTGTAAATCAGCTTTGAAACAATTTACTCAGTGGGACTTTATCCAATTAGTAAATCAGTATGGTATTGCTTACCATGAAAAAGATCATGGGCAATTATTTTGTGATAATTCAGCGCAAGATATTGTTGATATGCTATTAAACGAGTGTCAAAAAGGGCATGTTCATTTTATGATGCAGACTCAGGTTGAAGATATTAGCAGTGATAAAATAGGATTTAAATTACATACTTCTCAAGGCATTATTGATAGTGATAATCTTATTATTGCTACGGGAGGCTTATCGATGCCAGCCCTTGGCATGACTTCAATTGGTTATAAAATTGCCGAAAAATTGGCTATTCCAGTGATACCAGTCAAAGCAGGATTAGTACCGTTCACGTTACATAAACCTTTACTTGATATATTATCAACCTTGTCAGGTATTGCTGTTGCTGTTGAAGTTTCTAATGAAAGAGTTAGTTTTAAGGAGAATCTATTATTTACTCATCGAGGAATTTCAGGACCAGCTATTTTGCAAATATCAAGCTATTGGCAGGCTGGAGAGTCAATTACTATTAATTTATTACCTGATTTCACATTCGAATCATCGTTTAAACCATTATTAGAGCAGAATCGTAATCAAACTATAAAAAATTGTTTAGCACAGGTTTTACCTAAAAGGCTTGTTGAGGTGTTAATACAGCTCAATTTGATAAACGATATAATAGTTAAGCAACTTAATCCCAAACAACAGCAAGACTTGTATAATGCTTTAACACATTGGCATATTACTCCAAATGGGACTGAGGGTTATCGTACTGCGGAGGTGACTCTTGGTGGTATAAGTACTGATGTGTTGTCTTCCAAAACTATGGCAGTTAAAACACACCCCAACCTCTATTTTATTGGTGAGGTTGTCGATGTGTCAGGTTGGTTAGGTGGCTATAATTTTCAATGGGCATGGAGTAGTGCATTTGCTTGTGCTCGATCGTTTAATTAATTACGCCCATTTGAATATGGTATTTTTTTACTTTGTATTGTAACGTTGTGCGTGAAATGTTTAATAGTTTTGCCGCCGTTATAATTTTGCCGTTGGCTTGATTTAATGCGTTAATAATGAGTTGTCGTTCATAGTTTTCAACTTGTTCAATTAAGTTGTTTCCATCAGTAGATGTGTTAATAGGTAAATTTTCTGGTTTATTGATATCATCGTTTTGAGAAGATGAACTATTAAGATCGAATAGATCTTTATCAAGGACAATATTCTGTAATTTACCCGGTTCGTTTTGTAATACCATACTTCTGACAATTGTATTTTCAAGCATACGGACATTACCAGGCCAAGGAGCTGATATTAATTGTTGTAGTGCATGTTCACTAATACCGCTAATTACAACATTGACGTCGTTTTTATGTTTATCAATAAAATAGCGTGCTAACACCGGAATATCTTCTGTTCTGTCGCGCAAAGCGGGGAGTTTTATTAAACCAACGTTTAAGCGAAAAAACAGATCACTTCTCATTTTTCCTGTTTTTAATAGTTCTGTAGGTGGTTCATTCATGGCAGCAACAATACGAACATCTGAATGCATTTCTTTATTACCACCTAATTGCCAGTAGGTTTTTTCTTGTAAGAATCGTAATAATTTACTTTGCATTTCAAGAGGCATAGCATTTAATTCATCAAGGAATAATGTGCCTCCGTTAGCCAGTTCTAAATAACCTTGTCGGTTTTCAGCACCTGTAAATGCGCCTTTGACCGTACCAAATAGGGTGCTTTCAATCAGTGTGGTTGGTAGTGCACTACAGTTGAGCGAGATAAATGCTTTGTCACGGCGTTGGCTTATTTGGTGGATTAAACGAGCAAATAGCTCTTTACCTGTTCCTGTTTCGCCAACTATTAATACTGGAACTTCATTTGCTCCCAAGATGTTAGTTTGATCGATAACCTCTTGCATTGTTTTTGATACAAAAACAATTTCTGGTAATGGTTGTTCTTTATTTTGATATAACTTGCTATTGAGCTTGAATACTTGGTCTTGTAATTGCCTAACAGTAGATAAATTTCGACCTATTTCTATTGCGCCGATAATTTTTTGATTTTTATTATAAAGAGGAACTGTTGTGTGCATATAATCTACAAGTTTACCTACATGGTTATAATAGCTTTGGTAATTGTTTTGATATTCTTTCCCATGTTGTAGGGCTTGCAACATCGTGCTGTCTTCTTTTCGCATCTTGGGATAAACTTTAAGCATTGGTTTTCCTATAGCTTGTTCTATAGGGTAACCATCAAGTTCAGCACTTTCCTGATTGTAATAAACATATTTGCCTTCTTTATCAATAATCGCCATTGGTTGATGGATTAAATCAAAAAAATGTTTAAATATTTCCAATGATTGTAATAATTCAGGATCGATTGTCATGATATTCGTGCCTTTTGAACTAGGGTGATTTGTTATATTTAGTTTTGTTTAATTTAAACGCCTGTTAATTATCATATAAAAATGACAAATTTTTGTCATAAAAACGGATTTCATACTAAATGATTAAATTTTTACTTGCGTTTTGTTTGTTAATATATTGATTATTTTTGTTTTTAAAGTTGGCATGCTGATTGCACAACAAGTGAGAAGCCATTTTACTTATTTTTTATGTAATCATTAACTGGAGGCTATATGTCCGACAAAATTATGTCAAATTATAACAAATTACGTACTGATCTTGTAACTAAAGATCGTCGTTTTAGCGCTGAAAGTGGCAAACTTTGTTTTGATGGTGTTAATTTAGAAGAGTTAGCCAAAAAATATCCAACGCCTTTTTATGTGTTTTCTGAAAAGGAGATTGATCGTAATGTGCAAGAAATTAAAGAGGCATTTAAAGCTCATCCAAAAACAAAAATTTTCTATGCATCAAAAACTTGTTCAGTAATGGGTGTTCTTAAAGCGATTAAAGATGCAGGAATTTATGCCGAAGCAAACTCAATGTTTGAAGTGCGTAAATGTTTAGATATCGGTTTCTCTGGTAGCCAAATTGTGTTTAATGGTGTTGTTAAAAAGCCAGTGGATTTAGAGTTTGCTATTCAAAATGATCTGTATATTATCAACGTAGATAGCTTATATGAGCTTGATATTATTGATGAGATTTCAAGACGTTTGAAAAAGGTAGCAAATGTTTGTGTGCGTGTTGAACCAAATGTTCCGTCAGCAACTCACGCAGAATTAGTCACTGCTTATCATGCTAAATCAGGTATCGATTTAGAACAAGCAGAAGAAACATGTCGTCGTATTTTAGAAATGCCATATGTTCATTTACGCGGTTTACATATGCACGTTGGTGATCAAGTTCCAGAATCAGAGCCTTTTGCTAAAGCTACGAAAGTTTTAGTTGATGAATCACGTCGCTTAGAAGAAGTGCTTGGTATTAAATTTGATTTAATCAACGTAGGTGGGGGGATCCCTGTTCCTTATAAATATGATGAAGAAAATGGTAATCCATTAGAAGATAATATGTATGCAGGTATTACTGCAAAAGATTTTGCTGATGCTGTTATTAGTGAAGTACACAAATGGCGCACTGATGTTGAAATCTGTATTGAGCCAGGCCGTAAAGTAACAGGCTCAGCAGGTGTGCTTGTAACTGAAGTTGCCTGTGAAAAACGTAAAACCAATTATGATTTAGATGGCAATATTGAAGAGCATGTTGAGTGGAAATTTGTTGATGCTGGTTATAGTGTGCTATCTGATAGTCAACATTTTGATTGGTTCTTCTATGTTTATAATGCTTCAAAAATCAATGAAACACATGATGAATACATCAAATTGGCAGGTCCTTTATGTGATGGTGGTGACTATTTCCATGTCGGTGTTAAAGGTGAAGAATTCTTAATGCCAAAAGACACTCAAATCGGTGATATTGTTGCTTTCCTTGATGCTGGTGCTTATACCATCGAAAGCCAAACTGTTTATAACAATCGTCCTCGTACTTCTGTTGTAATGGTAGATAAAGAAGGCAAGGATAGATTGATTCGCCGTGAGGACACTTACGAAGATATGGTTGGATACGACATATATTAATCATCAATATCTGGGGCATTTTATGCTCCAGATATTATAAAGTGAGGTTATTATGAGTGATTCTAAAGATTCAAGTCTACTTGGTATTAAAGACATTGTTTTTATGAATGTCATTGCAATACTAAGTTTGCGTCAAATTCCTAATGTTGCTCCTTATGGGGCGTCAGCAATGGTACTTTGGTTACTTGCTGCATTTTGTCTTTTCTTCCCATTAGCTATGGTTTGTGGCGAACTTTCAACCGGTTGGCCAAAAGATGGTGGAATTTTTGTTTGGGTAAAAGAAGCATTTGGTAAACGTATCGGTTGGATAGTTGTTGTTTGCTTTTTGTTCTCTTGCGTTCTTTTCTTCCCGTTAATGTTGCAATTTGGTTTTACTGCAATTGGGTATATGTTTAGCGCTGAGTTAGCTCAAAATCAAGTATTTATTGGTGTTGGCTCTATGGTGGTATTCTGGATTTTAACACTGATGAATATTAAAGGGATGCAATGGACTAAGTTTATTAATAGTGTGAGTGCATGGCTTGGTGTATTTATTCCAGCCGCTATTATTGTGCTATTAGCTGTTGTATGGTTATTCACAGGGCATCCTATGGCTACAAGCTATAGTCATGTTAGTGATTGGTTACCTGATTTAAGTAGTTGGGATACTATTGTTTTTCTATCTAGCATGATGTTCGCATTTGCTGGTCTTGAGGTGGCTCCGATGATTGCAGGGCGTACACGAGATCCACAACGAGACTTTCCAAAAGCAATGTTGGTTTCAGCAGTGGTTATTGTTGGTATTTATATGGTCGGAACATGGGCTATTAATACTTTATTACCAGCAGCCGATACTGATATCGTAGCGGGTGTTATGCAAGCAATGGAAGCTGCAGCTAAAGAATTGCATATGCCTTGGTTATTACCAGTAATGGCAATTTGTTTGTTTTTTGGTGCATTAGGACAAATAAACTCATGGTTAGTTGGTCCGATTTATATGCTACAAGAAGCATCAAAAGAAGATAATTTGCTTGGAGAACGCATCGGTCGTTTACATCCAGTATATAAAACACCAGCGTTTGCGTTAATTATTCAAGCTGTTATTGTTACAGTACTTTGTTTTTCAACTTTTGTGTCGCCAAGTATTGCAGCAGCATATTGGATGTTAACAGCGTTAACGACAATTTGTTACTTTATTCCGTACTTAGTGATGTTTATTGCATATTATCGTTTACGTATTACTCAACCAGATGTTGCTCGTAGTTTTAAAATTCCGGGTAAGGTGTTGCCAATTGTGTTACCAGCACTTGGTTTCTTATCTACTCTATTTGCTGTGGTATTAGTGTTTATTCCACCTGCGCAAATAGATATGGGGGGGTATGTCGAATATATTGCTAAAATTGTTGGTGGTGCAGTACTTGCCATTGGTTTAGCTGAATGGATTTATTATCGAGCACAAAAACGAAACCGTTTGCAGTAGTAATAATATATAGAGGAGTAAAATTATGTACAAACCTATATTAGAAATTGATTTACGCAAATTAAGAAATAATGCTCGTGTTGAAAAAGATCTATTAGCTAAACACGGTATTGAGGTTATGGCTGTTAATAAAGTTTTTGATGGTTGTGTTGAAACGGCCAAAGCAGTACTTGAAGGCGGTATTGATGTGATTGCTGAATCAAGAACATACAATTTAAAGAAATTAAAAGAAGCTTTAAATTGTAAAACCTGCTTATTACGGAGCCCTTGTTTAAGTGAAATTAGTGATGTTGTTAGATATGCTGATATTAGCTTAAACAGCGAAAAAGTAGTAATTCAGGCACTTTCTGATGAAGCCGTTAAACAACAAAAAGTTCATCAAGTTTTATTAATGGTTGATATGGGGGATTTACGCGAAGGTATTTGGTTTGAACATATTGATGAAATCATTGATACGGTTAAACTTATTCTTTCTTTACCCGGTGTTGAGCTCTATGGGCTCGGCACCAATTTTAATTGCTATGGTACTGTACTACCTACAGTTAAAAATGGAGTAGACTTTTTAAAAATAGCGCGTAAAGTAGAGCAAGTTTGTAATATTAAAATAAAGTATTTATCGGCTGGTAATTGTACCAGTTACCACTTATTGGATAAAGGTATTTGGCCAGAAGGATTAAATCATTTGAGAATTGGTGGTTTACACGAGTTTGGTATTGAATATGTGGATATGAAATATCTTGACGAGTTTCATCATTCAAATAAACCCGTTGATAAAGCATGTAGTAATATTTATAAATTATATGCGCAAATCATTGAACTCAATAGTAAACCAACAGTTCCTGTTGGTGAATTAGGTGTAGATGCTTTTTTAAACAGTAAAACCTTTGTTGATAGCGGTACACGCAAACGAGCACTTCTTGCCTTTGGACGTCAAGATGTGCCAGCAGAAAGCTGTATACCCATCAATGATGATATTACTGTATTGGGTCAAACCAGTGATCATACCTTGGTTGATATTGAAGATGTTACTCAAATACTTCGTGTTGGCGATGTTATTGGATTTGAGCTTGATTACACTGCTTTACTAATGGCTTGTCAAACTAATGGTGTAGAAAAACGGTTTATTTATTAATTTGTGTTAACTGCTGGGTAACCAGCAGTTTTTATTAATTACTAGGTGGTTTATATGACAACATCTGAATCACAAGAAAACCCTTATCCCAGTAGTAATTTAAAGAAAAACCTAAAAAATCGTCATTTATTGATGATTTCATTAGGTGGATCAATTGGTACTGGATTATTTATTGGTATTGCAGCTCCACTTAGCACAGTTGGTCCATTAGGAACAATTATTGCTTATTTAATGGCAGGAAGCATAATGCTTTCAACTATGTTATGTTTAGGTGAACTTTCTTGTGCATTTCCTCATGCAGGTTCATTTCAACACTATGCGTTGATGTTTATACCCAATCCGATTTGGAGTTATACCATCGGTTGGTTGTATTGGCTTAGTTGGGTACTATCTATGGCGGCAGATTTAACCGCTGCTTCAATGATTGCTCACCAAACCTTCCCTTCGATTCCTATTTATCTTTTTAGTCTATTAATTCTAATTGTTCTTACTTCAGTGCATTTAACCTCTGTTCGTGCATTTGGAGAAAGTGAGTATTGGTTTTCAACTATTAAGGTTCTTGCGATTATTGCATTTATTGGGGAGGGGATTTATTTACTTAATCACCAATATAGCGAAACGCATATCTTACCAACATTTAAAACCGAAAAAGGGTGGTTTCCTAATGGTTTTTTAGCTATATTTGTTTGTATGACTATCGTGACCTATTCCTTTCAGGGCGTCGAATTAATTGGTAGTGCAGCTGGTGAGGCACAATCTCCACAGTCTGTGTTACCCAAAATTATTACTGGTGTTGCTTTTCGCATTATTCTATTTTATGTTCTGGCTATTGCTGTTTTAGCCCTTGTTTATCCATATGGAACGGTTCATCCTGAAATTAGCCCATTTGTGTGGGTATTTAATAAAGCAGGAATTTCAATAGCTTCGTATTTAATGCTTTTTGTTATTTTTTGTGCGGCAATATCGGCGGCTAATTCTGCAATTTATGCCAGTTCAAGAATGCTGTGGTCTATGGCACAAGATAAACTCGCACCTCAATATTTTTCAGACGTAAATAAGCGTGGAGTGCCCACAAAAGGTATTTTATTTATTGCTATTATTGCGCTAGTTTCACTATTTTCTAAATATATTGCCGCTGAAAAATTGTATATTTATTTAGTAGCGGGAACAGGGCAAGTGGGATGTTTTGCATGGATTATTATTGCTTGGTGTCAATATCAGTTCCGTAAGGGAGTAAATAACGGTAAATATCCCAAAGAGATGGTAAAGTTCAAATCGCCATTATTTCCTTTGCTGGCAGGGGTTTCTATTATTGTTAATATTGTGATTATTATTGGTGTTTGGTTTGGGGAGTCAGGACATTTTATTTTATTATCAGAAGTTTTTTTAGTAATAATTATTTTGGTTTCTTACTTTTTTTATAAGAAACGAAATTCTTTAATAATAAAAACGTTAGATTAATTTTATTGACCTATTAATTTGTTTGTAATCACCTAATAAATCGGTTTAGGTGATTACATTTAATTTTTAAAATCAGATTATTAATGTTTTTACTATTTGTGATTTATCTTTATTTTAAGGCACTAAGTTAAGTGCGTTTGCTTGGTATAATCTTGATTAAATCCTTTCTGATACAAGTTATTTTAGAAAAGCTGATACACCCGTAAAAACGACTTGCGCAGCAATAGCTGATATTAGTAACCCAGTAAGTTTTGATAAGATAGCAATACCTGTGTTTTTTAATACTTTAGCAATACTTTTTGCACATAATAGCATTGCATAAATTCCTGAAGATGCAATGAATAAAGAAACAGCGCCAATCATATTGGCTGCAAAGCCTACGGAGCTTGTTCCCATAACAATGATAGTACCAATGGAAGCGGGTCCCATACAAAGTGGAATTGCAAGGGGTACAACACTGATATCGTCATCACTGTTAATTTTGTTCTTTTCTGGAGAATCATTCATTAGTGACACTGCAGTGATAAATAGCAACGCTCCAGAACCAATTCGGAATGCATCAAGAGTAAAACCAAAGACACTAAACATGGTATTACCAAAAAAGAATAGCACTATACCGATGATAAATACGGCACAGGATGTTTTGAGTGCTGTTTTGCGTCTAAGCTGTTCGTCGTATTGTTTTGTGCCACTTAAAAATGCACTTAAAACAGCAGGAGGTGTCATTAATGCAAATAGCTTTACAGTTGTGGCAAGGATATTAACAAGATAGTCATCCATAGTGTTACCTTTCAAAGAATAACAATTAAATTCCCTTTAATTTTGTTAACATTATTAGTTGCTAGGGAATGATTTTTGTTAGATACAAAAACGGTCACCAAAAAGGTGACCATGTTTAATCTGATATTTTTTAATTGGTTTTAGACAATTAAACCAATAAAATTTAGTTAAGGCGCTCTTTGATACGAGCTGCTTTACCACGAAGTTCGCGTAAGTAGTAAAGTTTAGCTTGACGTACTTGACCACGACGTTTCACAGTAATTGAATCAACAATTGGTGAGTGAGTTTGGAATACTCGTTCAACACCTTCACCATTCGAAATCTTACGTACGGTAAATGCAGAGTGCAAACCACGATTACGAATGCCAATAACAACACCTTCATAAGCCTGAAGACGTTTTTTGTTACCTTCAACAACCCATACTTTTACTTCAACCGTGTCACCAGGGCGAAAAGACGGGATGTCTTTTTTCATTTGTTCTTGTTCTAATTGCTGAATAATTGCATTTTTCATAATATTATCTCTTACTAGTTATACTGAAATATTAATTGCTTAGTTTGTCACTGTATTCTTGTTGGAATTCAGCGAGTAAACATTGCTCTTCATCAGTCAGAGCTAGATTTGCAAGAAGATCTTCTCTTCTTAACCAAGTTCGTCCTAGTGATTGTTTTAATCGCCAGCGACGAATCGCTTCATGGTGACCAGACATTAATACGTCAGGTACCGCCATTCCATCTAACACCTCAGGACGAGTATAGTGTGGACAGTCAAGTAAACCGTTAGCAAAAGAGTCTTCTTTTGCCGATGATTGGTGATTTAGCACGCCAGGAATAAACCTTGCTAATGCATCAATCATGGTCATCGCAGGTATTTCACCACCACTTAACACGTAGTCTCCAATTGACCATTCTTCGTCAATTTCGGTTTGAATAACGCGTTCATCTATACCTTCGTATCGTCCACAAATTAAAATTAAATTTTGATTTTGTGACAATTCACAAACACCTTGTTGGTCTAATTTGCGCCCTTGTGGGGAAAGATAGATTACTTTTGTATTGTTACCTGACACTGTTTTTGCCGCATGAATTGCATCTTTAAGTGGTTGAACCATCATTAACATGCCGGGACCACCACCATAAGGCCTATCATCGACTGTTTTATGCTTATCATGCGCAAAATCGCGAGGGTTCCAATATTCTACTGTTAACAACCCGTTTTTAACGGCTCGACCAGTTACGCCATAACAGGTAATAGCTTGAAACATTTCGGGAAAAAGGCTAATTACGCCAATCCACATAGTTTTACCTTACCAATTAAAAAGCAGGATCCCAATCGACCACAATCATTTTTGTTGTTAAATCAACTTGTTTTATAAATTGATTATCAACAAAAGGGATTAAACGTTCTGTTGCTCCAAATGCATCTTTTAGATTTGCTTTAACCACTAATACATCGTTAGATCCGGTTTCCATCAAATCAGTTACCAGTCCTAAATCATAGTTATTAACTGTTTTAACTCGGCACCCAATGAGATCTTTCCAATAAAAATCACCATTGCTAAGTGTTGGTAATTTTTCTGCATCAACAAACACTTCAATATTGGTTAATGCAATGGCTTGATCACGATCATCAATGCCTTTAAGTTTTACAATCATATCATGATTATGCGGTTTAAAGCTCTCTACAATTACCTCTTGCCATTGCCCAGCATGCTGGATATACCAAGGAGTGTAATCAAAAATGCTATCTGGGAATTCTGTAAACGAAAAAATTCTGAGCCATCCGCGAATGCCGTAGCTTGAACCAAGTTTACCAACAACAATAAGATTCTCAGTATTCATCATTACAGTGATTATCAATTACTAAATTAAGCAGCTTTTTGTGCTTGTTTAATTAGTGCATTAACACGATCAGAAACAGTTGCACCTAAACCAACCCAATGATTTACGCGATCAAGATCTAAACGTAATTCTTCTGCTTTACCTTGTGCAATTGGATTAAAAAAGCCAACGCGCTCAATAAAACGGCCATCACGTGGGTTACGGCTATCAGTGACAACTACTTGATAAAAAGGGCGCTTTTTAGAGCCACCACGAGCTAAACGAATAGTTACCATAACATCCTCTTAAATTAAAAAATAATCTTTTTTCTGCCCAACACGGACAAAATCAAAGCCCCAGAATTATACTCTTTCTAGCAAAAAGTGCAATGGCTGTTTGTTGATGAAGTGGTGTTATATTGATTGACTTAAACTAACTTAAAAAAGAGTGGAAAAAATGATACTAACTATAATTTATTTAATTTAAGTGGAAATCGATAAATATAATAAAATAGTGATTTTTATTTTTTGTTCTTTTTGTGAAAAAAAGCTCTCTTTAAAACATCAAAAAAGCCAAGTGAGCGTACCATTTTTTGCCCGTCAATATAAACTCGAATGGCTTTTAATACCTTCTTGGGTTCTTTAGATGCAAAGGTGAATGTGCCGTTTTTTTTTGTTTGTATTGAATAACGAGGGATCCATCTACCACCTAACAATACAGAAGCAATCACATAATCAATTTCATTCCATGGTATTTGGATATATTTGCGTGGATCGTGTTGATGATAAAACTCGAAGGCTTTGTCACCAATTATTATATTGCCGTATTCAGATAAGCCTGTAAATGCGGTTGCTTTCATTGTTAAATCAATTTTAGTATTTAATGATTGAACCATCTATCCTATATCCATGCAAAGTTCGAATGATTAATGACACCTTTTCATCACATGGTGTGATAAAAAGGTTAATGTAATAGTAAATAGAAAGTTGGCACTATTTTAAAATATCATACTTTCTAAATATATAGGCATAGCTATATGTTTATAAAAGACCGATTACATGGCCAACAATACCTACTATAAATAATCCCAAAATAATTAGGATTGGTGATACTTTTTTACGAAGTAACCACATGCAAAAGAAAGTCAATAGTAAGGGGACAAGTCCAGGTATTAACTGATCCAAGTTATTTTGTAAGGTGGTTACCTTTTGTTGAGTTAGTGATAATCCGCTTTGCATTTGAATTAATGCTTGTTGAATGCCTTCAGCACCTACTGGTAATGTATTCCAATCAATAAAAGCACCATTGTCTAGCTTGACAGTAGATACGACTGGTTGGAATTTAATTGATACCCATCTTTGTACTAAGGCTGCCAGTACAAACATTCCTAAAATAGAAGCTCCTTTGGTGATTTTTTGTAGTAATCCGCCTGATAAATTATCGGTTATTTTAGAGCCTGTACGGTAACCAAATTCTTGGGTATACCACATGAAGCCCCAACGAATAATATTCCATAATAAGAAGAATAAAATTGGTCCCATAATATTACCGCTTAGTGCAAGTGAAGCGCCAAGAGCGCCGAGCATTGGACGTACGGTAAACCAGAATACAGGATCACCCACACCCGCTAATGGTCCCATCATCCCAACTTTTACCCCTTGAATTGCTACGTCATCAACAGCAGCTCCATTAGCTCGTTCCTCTTCAAGTGCAAGAGTTACCCCAAGTACTGGAGAAGCTAAATAGGGGTGAGTATTAAAAAATTCTAGGTGACGCTTAAGAGCAGCAGAGCGATCCTCTTTGGTGGTATATAATTTTTTGATAGCAGGGATCATTGAATAGACCCATCCACCATTTTGCATACGTTCATAGTTCCAAGACCCTTGGAGGAAGGTTGAACGCCAAGCAACCGCTAAACGATCTTTTTTGTTTAATTGGATTCTATCAGTCATTTTCTTCTCCAAGTTTTTAGTAATCATTTAAAATATCATCAAGTGGATCACCTTTGCTACCACCATTGGATGAATTGCCACGTTCAGAAAGATTGAGGTAAATTAGTGCTAATGCTATACCTAAAGCGCCAAGTGCAATCAGTGTTAATTGTGATATCGCTGCAACGACAAAACCAATAATGAAAAATGGCCATACTTCGCGGTTTGCCATCATATTGATTACCATTGCATAACCAACAGCAACAACCATTCCACCACCAATAGCCATTCCTGTTGTTAGCCATTCTGGCATTGCTTCTAGTGTACTTCTAACAACTTCAGCAGGAATAAACAGTAACGCAGCAGCTGGGATTGCGATACGTAAACCTTGTAAACAGATACCTAAAATTTGTAACCATTCAATTTTTTGAATATTGCCTTCTTCCGCTGCCGCATCCATCATGTGTACTAAAGGAACAGCAATAGTTCGTACAATCATGGTTAAGAATAGCCCTGCAACTGCAAGTGGAATAGCAACAGCTATAGCAGTAGATACGCCAGTTATACCTTGGCCGCCTAATACTAAAATAATTGATGAAGCAACCGATGCTAAAGCTGCATCAGGTGCTACTGCCGCCCCGATATTGGCCCAACCGAGTGCAATCATTTGCAATGAACCGCCCAATACAACACCCGCTTCTAAATTACCTGTTACAAGTCCAATTAAAGAACAAGCCACTAAAGGTTGGTGGAATTGAAACTGATCTAAAATACCTTCCATTCCTGCTAGAAAGGCAATAACAATAACTAAAATGATAGCAATAATAGACAATGTCATAATATAACCCCTTAAATAAACTAATTCTTTTGTTGCGCCAATTCTTCTTTCGCTTTTTTCAATAATTCGTCCATATTACTGCTAGAGTCATTAGGCACTTTGCGAACATCAAGTTTCACATTTTTTGCTTTTAATTTTTCAAATGTATCAACATCATTAGCATTCATTGACAGCACTTTATTAACCATAACCTTTCCTACGGAATGGGCCATCGAACCAATATTAAGTTCATTGATATCAACACCGCCTTCTATGGTTCGTAGCACATCTTGTGGGTTTTCAAATAGAAGTAGGGCTTTGGTATTACCAAAACGAGGATCGCGTGAAACTTCAATAATTTTTTTAACTGGAACAACATTTGCTTTTACACCAGGAGGTGCTGCTTCTTGGATGAGTTTTTTTCTTAATTCATCTTTTGCAACCGAGTCAGAAACAACAATAATACGGTTAGGATTGGTTGATTTTGTCCATGCTGTCGCCACTTGCCCATGTAATAGGCGTGAGTCAACACGAGCTAACACAATTTTCATTTTACCATCACCAAGTACTGTTCCATCGGGGATAGTATTTGCGTTTTTAGTAGAGGCAGAAAATTGTGTTGGTATTTCGACTGTTGTTTGAACACCTTCTTTGCTTGGTTCAATAATTGAGGCAGCAATTTCTTTAGCCGTTTCCATTGAAAAACGAGAAGAATAGGCTTCAATTAACATTGGTAAATTTAAACCAGCAACAATAGCCCAATTACTATGTTCACCACATAAATTGTTAGCCTGATTAAATGGTGTCCCTCCCCATAAATCAACTAAAAACAGGATTTCTTCTTGATTAGCAAATGTTGCAATCGCTTCAAGCATTCGTTCTTTTAAACTTTCAGGACTATCGCTTGGATGCAAGGTAACAGCTTTAACATTTTCTTGTTCTCCAAATATCATTGATCCTGATTGTAGAATACCTTCCGCAAACTCGCCATGAGTTGCTAGGATAATTCCAACCATATAACGACCTCCTAATTTTTATATTAATTGCATAATATAAAGTATGTAAAATAAAATTACCTTATTATTTTATAGAGCAAACTAAGTAGCTAACCATGTAGCTCTCACGTTTTGATAAAAAACTCAAATTTTCTATTATTTATTAATAGTAAAATTAGTTTATGTTATAGTATTTGACGAATAAAACCATTTTCTTTTTTTAGTTTCAGTCTGGCTTGCTCTGCATTTAAACTTGAAAGAATCATCAAAATAGCAGTTTTACAATGCTTATTACTTTCGGTTAATGCGGCAATGGCTTTTTCTCGACTGCAATCGGTAGCCTGCATAACAATGGATATTTGTCGTTCAACAAGTTTTGCGTTGGTAGCTTGTACGTCAACCATTAAATTACTATAGACTTTGCCGATTTTTATCATGCTGGCAGTAGTTAACATGTTGAGGACTAATTTTTGTGCTGTACCTGCTTTCATTCTGGAGGAGCCTGTAATTACTTCTGCACCAACAATTGGTGTAATAGCAATATTGGCTAAATTAATCATTGGTGCTGATGGGTTACAGCATAAGCTGATCACTATTGCTCCAATTGATTTAGCATATTGCATAGCACCTATTACATAAGGTGTGCGTCCACTAGCTGCAATGCCAACTAAAACGTCATTTGAGTTAAAATTAATGTTTTTTAAGTCAGTAATTGCCAATTCTGGGTTATCTTCGGCGTTTTCAATTGCCTTAAAAATAGCTGTTTTTCCTCCAGCAATTAAGCCAATAACTTGTTCTGGTGATGTGCCATAAGTTGGTGGACATTCACTTGCATCTAAAATACCTAATCGGCCTGAAGTGCCAGCCCCTATATAGATTAGTCTACCTTGATTTGACAATGTCAAACTAATTGCATCAACGGCTTTTGCGATATTGGGTAATTCTTTTTCAATAGCCAATGCGACTTTTTTATCTTCATTATTGATAATTTGTAGCATTTCTAATGTTGAACAGTTATCTATTTTTTCGCTATTTGGATTACGATTTTCTGTTAGCATTGCTGATAGATTAATGTGATTCATTATTTTTTAATCCTAACCATAATAAAAATATAACTAAAGCAAATAAACTCCCAAAACAAACACCGATAGCAGTAACTGATAAATTTAAAGCAACGGCTAACGTATAAAGCCCTAACATTATCATCATCGCTAAGTATTCACTTAGGTTTTGTACCGAAATAACACCGCCGGCACCAACTAAATCTTTACCAGTTTTTTGAATAAAAGCATTTAATGGTACCAAAAAGAAGCCACCTAATGCTCCGATAACAATGAGTAAAATATAAGACAAAATTATGTTGCTTTGCAAAGTGAAGGCAATTACCGCTATGCCCATCATTATACCAGCAGGAATACAACGTAAAGTGTTGTTAATTGAAATAAATGTACTAGCTAGGCCTGCACCAATAACAATGCCGATAGCAACTATTGCATACAGGTCTGTTGGCGTTGCATTGTCATGAATGTTTAATACATCAGGAACCCAGCTAATTAACAGCAAACGTAAAGTAATTCCAGCTCCCCAAAACAAACTAGTACCTAAAAATGCAAATACGTTCTGTTTATTGGTGAAGATAATTTTAATTATATTAACAAAATCTTTTAGCATGCCTATAAATTGCCATGAAATATTCTGTCGTGCAGCAGGTAATTTAGGAATAAAAAAGTTAGTAATAAGTGCCAGTCCATACATTAATACGCAAGCAAGTAAGGAAGCACCTACATTAAAATCGGCAATATGACCACCTGCTAGTGAACCAAGTAAAATAGCTGCAATGGTTGATGCTTCTATTAACCCATTTGCTTTAACCAAATTATCACCTGTAGTAAGTTCACCTAAAATTCCATATTTAGCAGGGGAGTATGCTGCAGCGCCTACTCCAATTAAAAAATAGCCTACAAAAGGATTAATGTTTAAACAGATACAACTAGCGCCCAGTAATTTTATACTATTTGAAATCATCATTGCCTTACCTTTTGATATGCTGTCAGCAATTTGACCAACAAAAGGGCAAAGAATGATAAACGGAACTACAAAACTAATCTGTAATACCGATTGACTCCATGCTGGATAATGTAAATTTTTTATGAAAGCTAAGATAGCAAAAAAGATTGCGTTATCGGCAAATGCTGAAAAGAATTGCGCCAGCATGGTTGTAACCATGCCTTTGTTTAACAGTGAATGTTGCTTCATGTAGCATCCTCTGGCTTATTCGTCAGCCATTTTGCGTAAGGTAATAAAATCAATTTTCCCCGTACCGAGTAGCGGCAACTCTTTAACTATACGAATATCACGCGGAATAGCTAATGCTGGAATGCCCAATTCTTGAGATGCCTGATTAAGCTGCTCTCGATTTAAATTTGTCGAGGTAGTAAATAAAACAATTGCTTCACCTTTATTCGCATCGGCTTTAACTGTTGCGCCGTGCATTGCATCAGAATCGACTTTTTTTGCTAAGGATTCTACACTTTCTAATGAAACCATTTCTCCAGCAATTTTGGCAAATCGCTTTAAACGTCCTTTAATTGTTACAAACCCCTCACTATCAATAGCAACGATATCGCCGGTATCATACCAACCTTTTTCGGCTTGTCCATTTTCATCAACTGCTACTGGTTCTTCAAGTTTGCCCGGATTTTCCACCCGTAAATAGCCTTTCATCACATTAGGTCCTTTGACTTGCAATTGACCTCCATCGGTAATGCCAGGAATGTGAATTAATCTTGATACCATGCCTGGCAATAATCGACCTACTGTACCTGTTTTAAACGCCATAGGAACATTCAGAGCCACAGCTGGCGCACACTCAGTAACGCCATAACCTTCTAAAATACGTATACCATATTTGTCTCTCCACTGTTCGCGCACTATGTCTGATAATTTTTCTGCTCCAGCAACAACATAGCGTAAACGCATAAAATCATATGGGTGTGCGTAAATGGCATAGTTTGCTAAGAAAGTTGGCGTACCAAATAAAACCGTACAATCTTGATCATAAATAATTTCAGGTACCATCCGATAATGTAATGGATTTGGATATAAAAATGTACGACTACCAGAAAATAGTGGTAGAAATAATCCTGCTGTAATACCAAAAGCATGGAATAATGGTAGTGCTGACATAAATCGATCGGCTGGCGTTGGATCAATAACGGTTCGAATTTGTTCAACATTTGCAAGTAAGCTAGCATGGCTATGGACAACACCTTTAGGATTACCCTCTGAGCCCGAGGTGAATAGTACTAGTGCTTCGTCATCACTTGATTGGGGGCGTTTAACTAAACGAGGAATATATTGATGAACTGCGACATAAAGTTTATCTTTAAAATTTAAACTATTACGTAGATCTTCAAGGAAACACCATTTAACATTTTTTATTTCTTCAAGAAGATAATCTAATTTTCCCTTTTTAATAAATTTGCGCGAAGTAATAATAATTTTAATTTCAGTGGCTTTAACTGCACAAGTAAGACCTTTGGTTCCGGCGGTATAATTTAGCATCGCAGGAATTCGATTTTTAACTGATAGGCCAAAAATTGTCGCAACAGTAATGGTTGCATTAGGTAATAAAACTCCTACACGCTCTTTATTCTTAGTGATTTTAGCAATAATACGGCTAATCCCTATAATTTGTTTTAACAAATTACGATAAGATGCTTCGTTAGTTGTAGGGTCTTGCACCATTCTTGATTTTACACCATAGCGGACTTGTGCTTCCAATAGTGCTTCAAATAGAGTTAACTTTGGACGACTTGCCATGCGTGCATTCATCATAATTTGATGAAGTTTTTCACCTGCAATATAACGTTTTTCATTAGAGTTAAGCGCATCAGGCATTTTTATAGATGTCGGTTTAAGTACATGAATGGTTATTTTAGGAAATAAACGACGTTTAAATAATCCTTTTAAACGACTAGTTAATGTAAATTCAGCGCCCTCGATCCAAACTGGTACAATTGCGGACTGAGAACGAGCAGCAACAAAAGCAGCGCCATCATAAATTTTCATTAATGAGCCTGTTACAGTAATTCTTCCTTCAGGAAATATCACTATCGGCCTACCTTTTTCAACTTCTCTAACTAATCGCTTTATTGCCATTGGACTAAGTGGATCCATTGGCACAAAATCAACATAGCGTTTTGCTAAACGGACTAACCAATGATTAATATAGCTAGGATAAATAGCAAAGACCGTTCTTACTGGCAAAAACACACCAATTAAAATACCATCAAGGAAAGATACATGGTTAGGTGTAATAATAATTCTGTCTTGTTTTAAATTTTCTAGATCACCATTAATTTTAACTTGGAATAAAATCTTTAAGAAAAATTTTAATATTTTAAATAACATCTGATTTCTCAATTACCGTGAAAAATTACACGGCGTAATAATAGTGAAAATATACAGAATAAACAAGAACTGTGTTTTTTCTTAATTTTTGTTATATAAGACAGCTTTTTATGGTTTAATTGACAATGAATCTTGATTAAAAAAATAGATAATAGATACTAAAAATCTAAATAAACATAGAAAATCAATAAGGAATTAATATGCTTATTTTAACGGCCAATGATATTGAAAGATTTTATACTATGAAAGATGCGATAGCTGCAGATAAACAAGCTTTGAAAATCTATAGTCAAGGAAACAGTGATGTGCCGTTACGAATAAATTTTGATATGCAAAAGGGGCAATGCTTGTTTATGCCCGCACATATTAAAGGTAGCGATATTGTGGGTATAAAAATTGTTTCGGTATTTCCTGACAATCCTAAATTGGGTAAACCATCAGTACCAGCTCAAGTTTTAATATTAGATCCGCAAACAGGTGAAGTCTGTGCTATGTTAGATGGCACTTTTGTTACTCAGCTTCGTACGGGAGCCGTTCAAGGTGCTGCAAGCGATTTGCTAGCTCGTAAAAATGCTAGTCGAGCAGTGTTGATAGGTACAGGTGGGCAAGCAGTATCTCAACTAGAGGCAATGTTAACTGTTCGTTCGCTTACTGACGTCGCTATTTTTGATATTGATACACAAAAAGCGAAACAATTTACAGAAGAGATGAAACATCGTTTTGCTCATTTTTCTACTAATCTTTATTTTTCACAAAATTTGGATGAAGACATTAGCCAAGCCGATATCATTACTTCGGTTACAACGTCAAAAGTTGTGACATTTAATGGCGAAAAAGTAAAACTTGGCACGCACATTAATGGTGTAGGTGCTTATACACCATTAATGCATGAAATTCCTGAATGTGTAGTTGAAAAGGCTAATATTCGGGTAGTTGATACTAAAGAAGGCGTATTTGCTGAAGCAGGTGATATTATTGATCCAATTAAACAAAAATTGGTATCAGAAGATGATTTTTTAGAGTTAGGAGATTTAGTGATAGATCCAACCCAATGCCGTCTAAATGATCAGCAAGTTACGCTGTTTAAAACTGTTGGTACAGCCGTATTAGACGTGTATATTGGCTATGATATCTATCTTAAAGCAAAAGAAAAAGGAATTGGTACGTTTTTGTAATACTTAGATATCAAGTTCGTATGATTTTTTGTCAAAAAGTTTTTGATAAATAGGTGTTTGAGTGTAAAAACTAGCTTTTTAATTCTTCTTTTTGTGAACGTCTAAGTAAAGCCATCGCTGCTTGTTTTGGGTCTTTATGCTCATAAAGGACTTGATAAATTTGTTCAGTGATTGGCATATCCACATGATATTTCTGGGCTAATAACCAGACTTCTTTTGTATTATTGAGCCCCTCAATAACTTGGGCAATAGCATCTTGAGCTTCTTGAATGGATTTATTTTGACCCAGTAACATTCCAAAACGGCGATTGCGGGATTGATTATCGGTACAAGTTAAAACCAAATCACCTAGTCCTGCCATTCCCATAAAGGTTGCTGGAACTGCGCCTAATGCTTCACCTAAACGCATCATTTCGGCAAGTCCACGTGTAATTAGTGCTGTTCTAGCATTGGCTCCAAAACCAAGACCATCAGATAATCCTGCACCAATAGCGATAACATTTTTGATTGCACCACCAAGCTGTACCCCAATAAAATCTTTGCTGCTATAAACACGAAAGCTTTTGCTACAATGGAATAAAGTTTGCAGTTGATTTAAAAAATGTTCATCAGTTGAAGCTACAGTTACTGCCGTTGGTAATCCAGATGCGACTTCTTTAGCAAAAGTTGGGCCAGAAATCACCGCTAATGGAATCTTATCGCCCAAAATCTCTTTCGCAACATTTTGTAATAATCGACCAGTATCAACTTCAAGCCCTTTTGTAGCCCAGACAATTTTTGTATCTTGGCATAAAAAAGGTTTAATTTGAGTCAAAATACTTGCAAAAGCGTGACTTGGCACCACAATAAGTAAAATTGGTGCTGCTGAAACTGCCGTTTTTAGATCGGTTTCAATTTGTAACAGATCTGGGAAAGGAATATTCGGTAGAAACTGTTTGTTTTGCCTATCATGCTGCAAAATGATCATTTTATCGGGATTGTGTCCCCATAACAAAGTTGAATGACCATTTCGCGCCAGTAAAATAGCTAAAGATGTCCCATAAGATCCTGCTCCAATTACTGTTACTGCAGCATTTTTTTTCATAATTACCTAATAAATTTATTTTCGGTTAATTCCAATAAAACAACTATTGTAGTGTTTCTTTTAATTCTGTCTCAGCTTGTTGTTGCTGAATATATTTCATAAATAGTGCTTCAAAATTTACTGGCTCTAAATTCACTTGTGGGAATGAGCCTTTATTCACTAAACTTGAAATTACTTCACGAGCATAAGGGAACAAAATATTTGGGCAATAAGCACCAACACAATGTTGAATTTGGCCTTCGTCAAATCCGATAAGTGAAAAAATACCTGCTTGGGTAACTTCGCAGATATACACAACTTCGTTTTGTTGTTTTACTGTTACAGTGACACGAAGCGCAACTTCATATACATTTTCACTTAAAACTTGTGAAGATGAGTTTAATTCAAGATTCAACTCTGGTTGCCATTGTTTAGTAAAAACTTCTGGAACATTGTTAGTTTCGAATGAAACATCTTTAGTATAAATACGTTGAATTCCAAATTGTGTTTCTGATTGTTGTGTATTGTTTTGTTCTGTCATGATAAAACCTTATTTTTTATAATATTATTTTTTAACTAATGGTAAATTCTCGCTGTTCCATCCAGTAATGCCGTCTTTTAATACAAAGACATTTGAAAAACCTTGTTTGACAAGTATTTCACCTATACTCGTTGATGATAAACCATTCTCATCAATTAAAATAACAATATTTTCTTTAAATTTTTCAATTGCTTTTGCACTTGCATTTTTAATATCGGTAGGCAAAATATTGTGAGAATCTGTTATATGCCCTTTTTTAAAACTATCAGCAGAGCGAGTATCAATAATAACTGCATCTTGCTTATTAATCATATGGATTGCTTGAGCATTATTGATAATTTTAACTTTAGACAGTTTACATTTGATGGTTAGTACAATGATTGCAATAAACAGTACAACCCAACCTAAGGAAAGTAAAAGATGATTTTTTAAAAAAGGTAGAATTTCGAGTGTTATAAAGTCCATACTTGTATAATTACCTAGTTTCTTCAATATAAGGAGTGATTATAGCGATAATGCGTAATGAAATATAGTGCCAATAATTGAAAAATTACTCTATAGTGAGCTGTTTTATTTTAAGAGGTATAGGAATGACTCACTTTGATTACAGTAATTCAAGAAACTATTATAATGAATATATGTAAAAATACAAAACTAACGCCGTATCACGTACAAGAAATATATATGGCGTTTATATCATAAAAAATAATCGTTAACGGTTTAGCTAAACTTTTTATGGTCAGTGGTTCGACTATTTATAACGTGTTAAAGAAAACATGATTGAATTTATTTATCCCTTTAACCAGTAAAAATGCGTTTTATAAAACCATCAGTTATGGAATTAAATATTTAGTTAAAGTTAATAAATTAATTAAAGATAAATTAAGGCGGCAAATTAAGGACTATAACAAGAGCTATCTAGGCGAACTGCTATATGTCAATACCAAACCTCCATTTTGGGTATTCCATTTATAACACCGGAAGACCTTATGAGTATTGAATAATATATTTTCATTGAACATAAAGCCTAAAAATAGGCAACAAAATTTCTATGTAAACTTTGTAATCGCTATAGGCTATTTACAGAACTGTTCACTTTTAAAGTTATATTTTTTGTGAAAAATATTCAGGAGTCTCTACCGTTTGGTGATTAATTGAGAATTAGCGAAATCTATTTATTAAAAAAAATGATAACTATCGTATCAATCAAAACTCAAGAGGCCATCCCCCCACAAACTAATAGGAAAAATGAAAGAAGTGATACGAACTTTGAGTCGAGATGTAGCATAATCAACCAATATTAAGCGATTTATTCGCCTTTATAATACTATTAAACTGATTCTCGCCAAAAAAGTGGACAGAAGTCTCATTTATTAAAAATTATTTAACCGCCTATCCTATAATCAAGGTGTGTCAATTACTTGGTGTCAGTACATCGGGTTATTTAGCCTAGCTAAAAAGACCCAACAAATCCATCAAATTCAGCGAGTATATCAAAAAGTAGTATTGGTACCATAAGGCACGTTTGGTTGCACCAAGCCTGCTTCATGATGTTAGAGATGCAGGCTATCCAGTTTCAGAAAGAACAGTTAGCCGTGTTTTGCAACAATGGGGATTACGTAGTTTAAGATTGCATAGTAAAGCAGCACGTAAATTCAAGCATAACATAGATACTGATATCCATCATCATATCGCCCCCAATACGTTAGATAGGCAATTTAACCCTGATAAGCCTAACACCACATGGGTAACCGATATTACTTACATTAAAACAGGTGAAGGTGGGTTATATCTGTCGGTGATTATCGATTATAATCGTATCCGTCGTCATTCAGCCAACGGCTGGATATCGCCTGAACAATATGAATAACAATATTATCAAAACAATAAAATGATAGAGGTGGGCACTGTCTAATATTTTGGCGAAGATCACATTATCTCAAGTATTTTTATTGCCTGCGGTGATAAAGGTATATTGTGTGGTCTATCCATTTTCATGCGTTCGGCAGGAATACTCCATAATTTTTTATCTAGATTAATTTCTTCCCACTTAGCCCCAACGGCTTCACTTGGTCGCGTTAATGTTAATAACTGCCATTCAATCACGCATTTGGTTTGCAATTCAATCTTTGCTATAGCTAAAGCTTGCATGAACTGCGGTAACTCAGTAGGGGGAATAGTTGGCTGATTTTTTTACTTTCGGGCTATTAAATACGTCGGTGATTTTAGCTAGAGGGTTATTATCGATAATTCCCATATTGACAGCATAATACATTATTTCATTAATTCGCCGACAAACTCTTTTTACTGTTTCGTATTTATTATTGTTATTTAATGGCTGTAATGCGTTAATTGCTTTGATAGCTGTTACTTGGTTTATTGGAATATCTTTTATATAAGGGAAAACATGATTTTCTAATGAACGCCAAGCCTTTTTGAGTGTTTGTTCTTCTAAACCTTGTTCTGTTTTGAATTTGAACCATTTCTCAGCCATAGCGTAAAAGGTATTATTACAAGCTTCTTGCTTACGTTGTTCTTGTTCCGCTTTGTAATGCTGTGGATCTATCCCTTGTTTAATTAATTCGCGTGCTTCATCTCGTTGTTTTCGTGCCTGCTGTAGCGAAACTTCTGGATAACTTCCGAAGCTTACAGTAGTCCTATTATTAGTTATAGGGCGGTAATATCTGAATTGCCATATTTTTGTCCCCGTTGACTTAATAAGTAAAAGCAAACCATTTCCATCATAAATAGCATAATCTTTACTTTGTGGCTTGGCATTCTTTATTTGTGTATCCGTCATTGGGGTTACTTTTTTAGGCATACTTTTCTCTTATGGGACTATGAAATTATTTTAATATGTTTGCATAGTCCTTAATATAGTCCTAAAAATTTTGGTTGTAAATGTACCTTACTGATACTTAATGGGCAATAAAATAGACTTTAAGTCTTGTTATTACTGTGTTTGGTGTGTTTTTTTGGGTTTAAAAGAATGTTATTGTTTATTGATTTGGTGCCGTGGGCGGGACTTGAACCCGCATGCTCTTAGAGCACTACCCCCTCAAGATAGCGTGTCTACCAATTTCACCACCACGGCGCCGTTATTATTCAGGTATATCTGAAGTTGAATTTTGCTGTACAGGTTGAGTAATTGGAGCTGTAGTAGGTGCGGTATTACCTTCATTCAGCTGTGTTGTTACTGGTACAGTATCTTCAATATTCTCAAATTCTCTAGATGAAGTTATTCGTGGTTTGCTACCTAAATTTGAAAGTAAAATGCTTATTACAAAAAACAAAATACCTAATAAAGTAGTAGCGCGAGTTAAAAAATTCCCACTACCTGAAGAGCCAAATAACGTTGCGGATGCACCAGCACCAAATGATGAACCCATGTCAGCACCTTTACCTCGTTGTATTAAAACTAACGCAACTATTATAACCGCGATAATTAAATAGCTTATAATTAAAAATTCGTACATTTCAACCTGTCAATTTATATGTTATACAACAGAATTTATTGATGCGAGATATTAGCGAAAGACAGTCCAACAAGCAAGTAAAATTTAAGATATGATTGATATATTTTAAGCATTTATACTTTTCAGGTAGTAAAAATACTTATTTTATCTGTAGATGATGTATTATTGTGTATTCACTAATTTTATTTCAAGCAATAAATTAAAACAGTCATTAGATATATTTATCATAATCAATTGTGAGTTTTTGAGTAAAACAAGTATAATGATGCATTTTTATAATAGTTCGCATTGATTTTATGAAATTTATTGTTAAGCTCTTTCCCGAAATTACCATCAAAAGTGATTCTGTTCGTTTACGATTTATTAAAATACTAACAAGTAACATTCGTAATATTTTAAAGCATCATATTGAAGATGTTGCGGTTATTCGTCATTGGGATTTTATTGAAGTTCGTCCAAAAGTTGAAAATAGTGAAGCTAAGATACTTGAGTTATTAACGCGGATCCCCGGTATACATCATATTTTAGCCGTTGATGAAATCACTTTTGTTGATATGCATGATATTTTTGAAAAAGCATTAAATTATTATGCTCCATTAATTGAAAACAAAACGTTTTGTGTACGCGTAAAGCGTCGAGGTAAACATGAATTTACTTCAATTGATGTTGAACGTTATGTTGGTGGTGGGCTTAATCAACATGTGTCTTCGGCTAAGGTTAAATTAACTCGTCCAGAAATCACCGTTCATCTTGAAATCGACAAAGAAAAGTTACTGCTGGTAAAAGGTCGACATGCTGGCATTGGCGGTTTTCCAACTGGTACACAAGAAGATGTTCTTTCGCTCATATCGGGTGGTTTTGATTCTGGTGTATCAAGTTATATGCTAATGCGACGCGGAAGCCGAGTGCATTATTGTTTCTTTAATCTTGGTGGAAAAACTCACGAAATTGGCGTTAAACATATGGCTCATTACCTATGGGAACGTTTTGGTAGCTCGCATAAAGTGCGTTTCATTGCTATTGATTTTTCTGATGTTGTTGGTGAAATTCTTGAAAAAATTGATGATGGGCAAATGGGAGTTATTCTAAAACGGATGATGATTCGTGCGGCATCAAAAATTGCGCAACGCTATAAAGTGGAAGCTCTCGTTACTGGAGAAGCATTGGGGCAAGTATCAAGTCAAACACTTACCAATTTACGTTTAATTGATAATGCCAGTGATACATTAGTTTTACGTCCTTTAATCACACATGACAAAGAAACCATTATCAATATTGCGCGTCAAATTGGTACTGAAGATATAGCTAAAACAATGCCAGAATTTTGTGGCGTGATATCTAAAAGCCCAACGGTTAAAGCCGTGAAAGAAAAAATTGAAGCAGAGGAAATGAATTTTAATTTCACGATTTTGGATAAAGCAGTTGCCGAGGCTGAAAATATTGATATTCGTGAGATAGCAAAACAAACTGATACAAAAATTGCTCATGTTGAAACTGTCACAACTCTAAGTGCCGAGCACGTAGTTATTGATATTCGCTCTTCAGAAGAGCAGGAAGATAACCCACTTATATTGAGCGATATTGAAGTTAAGCATATTCCATTTTATAAGTTAGCAACGCAATTTGGGCGTTTGGAACAATCAAAGCAATATTTGCTATATTGTGATCGTGGCGTAATGAGTAAGTTACAAGCGCTTTATTTAATTGACCAAGGTTTTAGTAACGTAAAAATATTTTCTATATAAAACTTAACAATAATTTACTATATTATTAGTAAATTTTACATATAATGAGTTTTTTAGGATAAAAACTATATTTGTTATTGAAATAATATCAAGAGTGAATTAGATAAAGAGGATTGCAATGAGCAGCAAATTACTTGTAGTGGATGATGATCAGGAAATTACCTTATTATTACGAGAGCTGCTTGAGTTAGAAGGGTATCAAGTTGAAATAGCAAATAATGGAATTCAGGCTTTAGACAAATTTGATAAAACAATAGATCTCATTTTACTTGATATTATGATGCCTGAGATGAATGGATTTAGATTATTATCTCAGCTTAGAGGTAAATTTACTGTACCTGTTATTCTTTTAACAGCCAAAGATGATGAATATGATAAAGTGATTGGACTTGAACTCGGTGCTGATGATTACATTATAAAACCATTTAATGATAGAGAGCTTATTGCCCGAATTAATGCACTTTTACGTAGAACCTATTGGGATAATATAGCTAACTATGGATTTGAAAAACCAATTCAATATTCAGTTGATAAACTTAATGTAAATCGAAAACAACAATCTGTTTTTTTTGATAACAAGTATATTGACTTAACAGGTACTGAGTTTCAAGTGTTGCTTACATTTCTTGAAAATGCAGGCAAAATAATTACACGTGAAACACTAAGTGAATCTGTTTTAGGTAAAGAATTTATTCCACTTGCTCGATCGATTGATGTACATGTATCTAATTTACGCAAAAAACTTCCTCCTAGGAGTGATGGTTTACCTTGGATTAAAACATTACGTTCAAAAGGTTACTTATTTGTTATTGATCAAAATAACAATTTGTTACACAAATAACATTATAATGAAAAATCAGATAACATAATATGTGGTTTTTTAACAAGCTAACAATCAGAATTTTCACAATATTTTTATTGACTATAGCTTTTTTCCTAATGTTAATAATGGTTTTGCCGAGTCTTGACTCTCGAAATTTAACCTATTTAGCAAACAAAGATAAACAAGCTGGTAATATGCTTGCACATCAGATTGAAAATGATCTTATTAATGTACCAAAAGATAGTTTTCGGTGGTGGATGCGTTTTATTGTTGTCATGGATAGTCATCAAAAACCAGGTCAATTTTTATTTATTGTTACTCCTAATGGGCAAATCATTACAGCTGAAACAAAAAATATTGCTTTAATCAAAAACTTTAGTGAAAAATCCCATGATGTCAAAGATCCTGCAAAAAAAATCTATGATTCTCAAGAAATTATAGGACCTTTTCTCATTCATTATGCTAATGCTGAATATCAATTATATATCCTACAACAAACTACAGATATTCAATCTCAATTAGTCAACTTTATATTTGATCATCCTTTTTTACTATTAACTTTGACCATGCTGGCAAGTTCTCCTTTTTTACTATGGTTATCTTGGAGTATTGCAAAACCAGCTCGCGGACTAAAAAAAGCAGCTGATCAGGTCGCAAAAGGAAATTTACAAGAGTGGCCTGAGCTAGAACAAATAGGATCGTCTGAATATAAAGCAACGGGGGCTAGTTTTAACCATATGCTAAGAGAGCTTAAACGAATGCAAAAAGTACAGCAGCGTTTGTTTTCAGATATTTCTCATGAATTACGCACTCCTTTGACTCGTTTGCAGCTTGCTACATCACTATTGCGGCGCAAACAAGGAGAAAGCAGTGAAGTTATACGTATTAATAATGAAGCGATGAAATTAGATTCTATGATTGGTGACTTATTGTCATTGGCAAGGCAACAATATGACAATAATGAAATTCGTGAGGTTAATAAAATTAATATTTTATTTAAACAGGTGCTTGATAATGCCACTTTTGAAGCAGAACAAATAGGTAAAACGTTGGTCGTTACAAATTTTCCAACTAACCATACTATATTATGCTATCCAATTGCTTTGTGTAGCGCACTTGAAAACGTTATACGCAACGCATTTCGCTATTCAAATAAACAGATCGACATTAATTTTGTAGCACAACAACAAAAGCTAACAATTACAATTGATGATGATGGTCCAGGAGTTGCTGAAAGTGAACTAGAACAAATTTTTAGACCTTTTTATCGTACAAGCGAAGCTCGAGATCGTGAATCTGGTGGAACTGGATTAGGGCTCGCTATTGTAGCTAATGCCATCATACGCGATCACGGTACTGTAAAAGCAGAAAAAAGTCATCTTGGTGGACTTAGAATTGTGATAATATTGCCAATTCATAAACATCAATAAATAATAAATGAGAAAAGTTGTGTCAAATTCAGCCTTAAACATCGTTTTATTTGAACCCGAAATTCCTGCTAATACAGGAAATATTATCCGCCTTTGTGCTAACACTGGTTTCAATTTACATATTATTGAACCAATGGGCTTTTTCTGGGATAACAAAAAATTAAGACGAGCAGGACTTGATTATCAAGAATTTGTTGATGTAAAACGTTATAAAAATCTCAACCATTTTCTAGATGCCAATCAAATTGACCTGTTAACCCAAGTTTATGCTTTAACCACAAAAGGGCAAAAACCACATAGTGAAGTCAATTACCAGCAAAATGACTTCTTAATGTTTGGACCAGAAACCCGTGGCTTACCTAAAACCATACTTGATGCATTACCTCAAAATAAAAAAATTCGCATTCCTATGCTAGCGACTAGTCGTAGTATAAATTTATCTAATTCTGTAGCCGTTGTTGTTTATGAGTCATGGCGTCAGTTAAATTATGTGGGGGCAAAATAAAATTTAATTTTACTCAGTTATACCTGCGGTACTAAGTATTCTCTATTTATAGTGATCACCAGCAAGCTAAATCTGGATTAAATTACAAAAAATTTTATTGATTATAATCTATTTTGGTAAAAATTGATCTGCTGCATAATCAAAATAGAGTCTTTGCGCGACTTTGGTTTGTAACAAAAAGTTTTTCATTATATTTAATCCGCTCTTAGTTTAATAACCTTAGTTTGATAAATTGCTGACAGTTTGTTTTGCCCCATATTTCATTAAAGAAAGGTAATGTATTGTTACCTTTTCTTTAAATAATGCATTGTTCGGCAAATCTAAACCAAAGACAGCCCCTAGACGTAATAGTGCATTCACTCGTTCAACGCCATCGTTGCTCGTTTTAACAATAGTTTGTAGTTGCTCACTCATTGGATCTCGTAAATCTATTGGCTGGTTATTATCATCGATGCCGCCAATATAGCGCATCCAACTCGCAACCCCTAAAGCTAGCAATGAAAAATCTGAACCATTTTTGATATGCCAACGGATTGAATCGAGCATTCTTTGAGGCAATTTTTGAGTACCATCCATCGCAATCTGCCATGTTTTATGTTTTAATGATGGATTACTAAAACGTTCGATAAGTTTGTTTGCATATTGTTGCAAATTAACATGACTAGGGACGTGAAGTGTTGGTGCTTGTTGTTGTATCATCAATGTTAAAGTTGCTTTTTTATAATTAACATCATTCATGCAATCATTAATGTGCTCGTAACCGGCCAAATAGCCTAGGTAGGCTAAAAAAGAATGGCTACCATTTAGCATACGAAGTTTCATTTCTTCATATGGAACAACATTATCCACAAATTCAGCACCGACTTCATTCCAATTAGGGCGGTTAGTGACAAAATTATCTTCTATAACCCATTGAATAAAAGGTTCACAAGCAATACCACATGGATCAAACATACCGCCTAATGTATCTTCTATTTCAGTTAATGTTTCGGATGTTGCGGCAGGGACAATACGGTCAACCATAGTGCATGGGAATGTTGTATTAGACTCAATCCAATTTGCTAATTGTGGATCTCGAGCGTTAGCTAATCCTAATATTGCTTTTTTTAAGACCAATCCATTTTCAGGAATATTATCGCATGATAAAGCAGTAAAGGATTTTAACCCTCGTTGCATTCTTCTATAAAGCGCCTCAACAATAACACCTGGGGCAGACATAGGCTTTGTTGGATTTGCTAAGTCAGTTTTAATTAATGCATTATTCAAATCTAATCCAGCTCCACTAGGTAACATGCAATATCCTTTTTCTGTTACTGTTAATGAAACAATTTCAATTACTGGATCCGTCATCTTTTCTAAAATTGCATCTATGCCATCTGTTGGTGTTAATAATGATTCTTTTACGCTACCAATAATAAATGCTTCTTTTGATGTTGCACCTTTTTCTAACACAGTATACAAATGGTCTTGTTTACGAATTTCATTAATTAATTCTTCACCACCAACAATATTAACTTCACAAATACCCCAGTCACAGCTTCCCTTGTTAAGTAAACGATCGGTCAATAACGCTTGATGAGCACGGTGAAAAGCACCGAATCCCAAATGAACAATTCGTGAGGTTATTTTTTGCCGATCATATAAAGGTCTATGTTGGATTGATTTAGGAAGATTTAATAAATTTAACATTTTATTCACCGTGATTATCTGTTTAATTACTTTATTGGTTAGACATGTTTTCATTTGTTGGCAAACATTTCATCCCAATTTTTTCTTTTTTGCGATATAAATCACATTTTTTGGTTTATTTTATATATGATGTTCAAAAAAATCTATAATACGAAACTATATTGGCATGCCAATTATGAAATTAAATCAATTTATCCCATAATTGACTTATAGTACTTGTAATAATTAGCGTATAATTACTCAAATTAGACCGAAATTAGAATAAGGATTATAAATAATGCTAACAATTAATCGGCTATATCAAGAAATTGGTAATGAACTTAAATCACTATTAAAAGGTGGTACCTATAAAATTGGTGACCGATTACCGCCAGAAAGAGATATTGCAGAGGCATTTAATGTAAGTAGAACCGTAGTAAGAGAAGCGTTAATTATGCTAGAATTAGAAAATCTAGTCACTGTCAAAAAAGGTTCTGGTGTATATGTAATTGGTTTACCAAATGAAATATTATCAGAAACAGATAAAAAAATTGAAGAAGATGATTTTGGCCCTTTTGAACTATTACAAGCTAGACAATTAATTGAAAGTAATATTGCCGCTTTTGCCGCTTCGCAAATTGTAAAATCAGATATTATTGAGTTAAAAGCTATTTTAGAAAAAGAACGACAAATTTTAGAACAAGATATTTTAGATGATTATAGTGCAGATGAAATGTTTCATATTGCAATAGCAAGAGCGACCAAGAATTCAATACTTGAAAGTCTGTTAAATGATTTGTGGCAAAAACGTACTGCTAGCAAAATGTGGGGTCAACTACACAGCCGAATTACTGATTATAGTTATCGAAAAAAATGGCTTTATGATCATGAAAAAATTTTACAAGCGTTACAGGTAAAAGATGCAATGGCCGCACGTCATGCTATGTGGCAACATTTAGAAAATGTTAAACAAACATTAATGGCAGTTTCGGATAGCGAAGATCCAAATTTTGATGGTTATTTATTTGACTCAATTCCGGTTAACATTGTTAATCAATAGATAATAATCAGCATTGTTTATAGATCTTTATTATTTTAGAAAAACAAAATGAAATCGTGAAGGAAATTTATATGGAACAAACGATGCGTTGGTTTGGACCAAATGACCCAGTATCATTAGATGATATTAAACAAGCTGGAGCAACTGGAATTGTTACAGCTTTACACCATATTCCCAATGGAGAAGTTTGGACTATTGAAGAAATTCAAAAACGAAAAAATATTATTGAAGAAAAAGGATTAACATGGTCTGTTGTAGAAAGTATTCCTGTCCATGAAGAAATAAAAACCCATACAGGAAACGTTTTGCAGCATATTGAAAATTACAAACAGTCTATTAGAAATTTAGCAGCTTGTGGCATTGATACTGTTTGTTACAATTTTATGCCAGTTTTAGATTGGACTCGTACTGATCTAGCTTATGAGTTGCCTGATGGTTCAAAAGCATTACGTTTTGACCAAACAGCGTTTGCAGCATTTGATATCTTTATATTACAAAGACCCAATGCAGAAAAAGATTACTCAAAAGAGGATATAGCTTCAGCTAAATCTTATTTTGAAAAAATGACACAATCAGACAAAGATAAGCTTATCGCTAACATTATCGCTGGCTTACCTGGTGCAGAAGAAGGTTATTCTCTTGATCAATTTAGGGCACACCTTGCAACCTATGATGGTATTGATAAAAACAAATTACGTGAAAATTATGCCTATTTTTTAAAAGCTATTGTACCTGTTGCAGAAGAAGTTGGTGTGGTATTAACAGTACATCCTGATGATCCTCCTCGACCTATCTTGGGTTTACCTCGTATAGTTTCAACTATCGAAGATATGCAATGGATTAAAGATACAGTTGACAGTATTCATAATGGCTTTTGTTTCTGTACAGGATCTTATGGAGTTCGTAACGATAATGATTTGGCAACAATGGTTGAAAAATTTGCTGATCGTGTTCATTTCATTCACTTACGGGCAACAGTTCGAGAAGAAAATCCATTATCTTTTCATGAAGGCGATCATTTAGCTGGTGATGTTGACATGTATGCCGTGATAAAGGCGCTCATTACAGAAGAACAGAGACGTAAAAAAGCAGGAATCAAACGCTCAATCCCTGTTCGTCCAGATCATGGACATCAAATGTTGGACGATCTGAAGAAAAAGACAAATCCAGGTTATTCCTCCATAGGTCGCTTACGAGGTTTAGCCGAAATTCGTGGTGTTGAGTATGCTATTCTTCGAGCTTTTTTTAACTAATTGAACTAAATTAATTAATTATAATTAGTTAGTCAAAATTCTAATGCCCTTTTAAGGGCATTTTTTTGATATAAAATAATTTTTTAATATATTGATAAACAGTTTATCGTAATACAGAAAATGCTATTAATGTGTAATAATTTTGACATTACATTCTTCTAAGCGCTATATTGAATGTGATCTTTTCTACATCTATATCGTTAAGCAGTTTTTTTAAAGCAGTTTAAATTTAAAGGAGATGTAATATGAACATTTTAAATAACATTTTTTCCAAAGTATTTCCAAGTGCTCAAGCAACAGTAGATAATGCAGTTGATGCTGTGAAGGATAAAGTTGAAAATATCACCGCATCTGTTAAAAATACAGTATCGAGTGGTTCAGAGAAAGTCCAAGATAAAGTAGAGCAAAGCGCATCCGCAACTAATGTTGATGTTTCCTCTATTCTCGATAATTTAGCTAAAAAGCATCCTGAAACGCTTAATTGGAAAACATCTATCGTTGATCTATTGAAATTATTAGGTATAGATAGCAGTTTAGATGCACGAAAAAATCTAGCGAAAGAACTGAATTATCCAGGCAATACTGATGATACCACAGCAATGAATACATGGTTAATTAAAGAAGTAATGAAAAAAATTGCTGAAAAAGGTGGTAATGTAACCCATCTTTTCTCTTAAAAGAGAATATTAAGACAATTAAATCCGCCTAATATTTTAGGTGGATTTTTTTTATTAAAGTGGATATTTATTGATTTTTACGTTATTGAAACATTCAATAATTTAACTAAGCTTTAAAAGCATGTAACTTGTTCATAGCAACGTCTATCCCATCAGACAATAAGATATCTGTACAACGCAAAGATTCGTCAATAGCTTTATCAATTAATTCCTGTTCAGGTTTAGATGGCTTATTTAGAACATAACCAACAACTTTATTTTTATCGCCAGGATGTCCAATACCAATTCTTAACCGATAAAAATTTAAATTATTTCCCAATTTACTAGCAATATCTTTTAGCCCATTATGCCCACCATGACTACCACCAAACTTAAGTTTAGCTATTCCGGGATTTAAGTCGAGTTCATCATGTGCAACTAAGATCTCTTCTGGCTTTATTTGGTAAAATGTCGCCATAGCTTGAACAGCTTTACCACTTAAATTCATGAAAGTAGTTGGAACTAATAAACGTACATCATGACCTGAAATGTTGATTCGTGATGTGTAACCAAAAAATTTTTGTTCATTTTTTAATGATTTATTATAACGTTCAGCCAATTGCTCAACAAACCACGCACCTGCATTGTGCCTTGTTGCTGCATATTCATTTCCGGGATTGGCGAGTCCTACAATCAGTTTTATCTTTGTCATAATATTTTTATTGTCACTAGATTTTATCGATAAAAATGCCCCAAAAAAGGGGCATTATACCAATGATAAAATAGGTTATTGATGGAACATTGCTGAAATTGATTCTTCGTTACTAATTCGACGAATTGCTTCAGCAAGCATACCTGATAATGTTAATTGGCGAACATTTTTCAATGCTTTTACTTCAGCCGTTAATGGAATTGTGTCACAAACAACAATTTCATCAATAGCACAGTTTTTAATGTTACTTACTGCTTTACCTGAAAATATCGGGTGGGTAGCATAAGCAAATACTCTTTTGGCACCTCGCGCTTTTAAAGCATCAGCTGCTTTACAAAGTGTTCCTGCAGTATCAATCATATCATCAACTAAGATACAATCTCTATCAGCAACATCGCCAATAATATTCATCACTTCTGCTTCATTGGCACGTTGACGACGTTTATCAATAATTGCCATATCAGTATCATTAAGTAGTTTAGCTATCGCACGAGCACGCACCACTCCGCCAATATCAGGGGAAACAACAATTGGGCGATCAAACTCACGTTGTAGCATATCTTCTAAAATAACAGGGCTACCAAATACATTATCAACAGGCACATCAAAGAAGCCTTGAATTTGTTCGGCATGAAGATCAACGGTTAATACCCTATCGACACCAACAGTTGATAGAAAATCAGCAACAACTTTAGCAGTGATAGGTACACGAGCCGAACGAACTCGACGATCTTGCCTTGCATAACCAAAATAAGGAATAACAGCAGTAATACGACCAGCAGATGCTCGGCGCATTGCATCGATCATAACTAATAATTCCATTAAATTGTCATTGGTAGGAGCACAAGTTGATTGAATAATAAAAACATCTTCACCACGGACATTTTCATTGATTTGGACATTAACTTCACCATCACTAAAACGGCTTACCACAATGTCACCAAGAGAAGTATAAAGACGATTAGCTATACGCTTTGCTAGTTCAGGTGTGGCATTACCAGCAAAAAGCTTCATATCAGGCACGAGAAATCCTCAAGCATGTATTCATGATTACTTTATTCGTAATCGGTTAATTTGGGGCTATAATTATATAATCATTTATCGATTATGCTCAACTACAATATAAAAATATATTGAAAATATTTGATATATTTTTATAAATCATTAAATAAAACAATTTGGCCATAAGATGCTTTTGCTGTGAACTCAAAATCGAGTAAACTAACTAACAAGCCATTCTTTGGCTTTAATAAATTCCACAACAAAAGTAGATAACGTGATGAACGAACAATTAAACTCAGATAACGAAAATATCAAATCTAAAAGAACCATTCGTAGTTTTGTTTTGCGGCAAGGTCGTTTAACAAAAGGTCAAGAACAGGCATTAATAAGTTTATGGCCGGTATTTGGTATTGAATATGATGTAAATTCACCAATGGTTTTTGACTCTAACAAACCGACTGTTCTTGAAATTGGATTTGGTATGGGTGCTTCGTTAATTGAAATGGCTAAAAATGCACCTAATAAGAATTTTTTAGGAATAGAAGTACACAAACCCGGTGTTGGTGCTTGTTTGATGGCAATTGAAGAAAATCAATTATCAAACTTAAAAGTGATGTGTCACGATGCTGTTGAAGTATTAGAAAATATGATCCCTAATCATACATTAGACAAAGTACAAATTTTTTTCCCTGATCCTTGGCATAAAGCAAGACATAACAAGCGCCGCATTATTCAACCCCAATTTGTACAGTTAATTCGACAAAAATTAAAATTAGGTGGAATTTTGCACCTAGCTACCGATTGGCAACATTATGCAGAACATATGTTAGAGGTTTTAACCCAAGCTGAAGGTTTTGAAAATTTATCACCAAGCGATGACTATATTCCGAGACCTGATGATAGACCAATTACTAAATTTGAAAAACGAGGTCAAAATTTAGGTCATGGCGTTTGGGATCTTCAATTTGTAAACAAATAATTATGCTAAGGAGCCACTATGCAAAATCAAACTATCGATCTACTTTGTCGACACCGCTCTATTCGTGCTTATAAAACAACTAGTTTAACTCAAGAACAAATAACGTCTATAGTTCGATCAGCACAGTCGGCTTCTAGTTCTAACTTTATTCAATGTTCGACAATTATTCGTATTACAGATCCTAAAAAACGCGAAAAACTAGCTCATTATGCTGGTGATCAAAAATATATTAACCAACCCCCTGAATTTTGGGTATTTTGCGCCGATTTTAATCGTCATTTTCAAATAGATCCAACACTTAATCTTGGCAAAGCAGAGCAGTTATTATTGGGCTGTGTTGATACAGCAATTATGGCTCAAAATGCAGTAATAGCGGCTGAATCCTTAGGACTTGGTGCTGTGTATATTGGTGGACTGCGAAATGATCTTGATAAAGTAACCCAATTACTTGAGTTACCAAAATATGTTCTTCCTCTTTTTGGGCTTTGCCTTGGTTACCCCGATCATAATCCAGAAATAAAACCGAGGTTACCTAAAGAGCTTCTCTTTTTTGAAAACCAATATCAACCACTTGATCATGCAACTTTAGCAAAATATGATACCCAAATAGGTGATTACTATCAAAACCGTAGTACTAATCAAAAAACCGGTGGTTGGAGTGATAAAATTGCAAATACAATAAATAATGAACAACGTGATTTTATTTTAGATTATTTACATAAACAAGGATGGATCACAAAATGAAAAATAACCATTACCAATTAGATAAAGTCGTTATACTTAGCCGTCATGGTATTCGTACGCCATTGCAAAATACTTTGCAGTTTTTAGAAAAAGTTACTCCCTTTAAATGGCCTAAATGGGATCATCCATATGGTTATTTGACCACTCGTGGTGGAATATTAGAAGTTTATTTTGGCAGCTATTTATCGACTTGGCTTGAAAAACACAATATAAAATTATCAAAACATGATACTGAATTATTCGTGTATTCTAATAGTCTGCAAAGAACTGTCGCGACCGCTCAATTTATGACAGCTGGTGCCTTTGCTGGGTATGATATTCCTATTCATCATAAATATGCCATTGAAAAAATGGATCCGATTTTCGATCCTAGCTTGCAAGACGATTCAACTGAGTTTAAAAATGCGGTATTGCGTGATATTGAAGAAGCTGACAAAGCAGCTAATATTTTTAAAAGCCTAGCACCAGCTTATGAAACCCTTTCCGATATTTTGGATTATAAGCATTCAAAATTATATGCTGAATATAAATGCGATTTAGCCGATATTCCATCCGAACTTTATTTTAAAAAACATGAAGAACCAGCACTCCTCGGACCACTTGCGATAGGTATTTCAGCCGTTGATGCATTCTTATTGCAATACTATTCAGCCTTTCCAAAAGAACAAATTGCATGGGGTAGACTGACTAGCCAAGAGCAGTGGCAACAAATTAGCGCAATTCGTAATCAATATATAAATTTAGTTTGCCATTCTAAGACGCTTGCCAAACACTCAGCTGCACTTATTATCAACATGATAAACGATCTTATGCTAAGAGATAGTAAAGTCAATTTACTTGTTGGTCACGATAGTACCATCGCTTCATTACTGGGTGCATTAGACTTTAAAGACTACCAACTACCAAATCAATTTGAAATAACCCCAATTGGTGGAAAAGTAGCTTTACAGCGTTTTCGTCACCTATCTACAGGCGAATACTTTTTTAAAGCCGAATATATTTATCAAAGTTTTGAACAACTCCATAACGGGCTAGCACTTGATGACAATAATTTACCACAACATTATCAACTTCATTTGGAAAATGCTTCTGTTAATAATGATGGTTATTATTATTGGTCAGATTTTGAGGAACGAATAAAATCAATTAAAACTAGTTAATTAATCATTAGATTATCTAATTTTTCCTATCTAACTGAGATTAAACAAGTTAATAATAAAAAGTTAAGCTAATTCTAATTAATAAAAAGTTCCTTGTAAAAAAGTTTCAGGTAGACATACGTTTCAGTATAAATGTTAATTGTTTAGCTTACTTAAATCATAGTCAATTACAATAGGCTAAATAAAGCACAAATAGCTATATGTAATCGATTTCAATTTTTAATTGCATTTTCTTTATTTAATTCTATTTTTATCTCAAGTAATTGCTTTTGAACTTTATTATTAATAAATAACTGATCATTAATCAGTACTTTTATTCATCATAAAACACAAAATTTATACTGAAACGTATATCTACCTGAAACTTTTTAACAAAAATTAATTTAACATCAAATGTAATCGATTTCATAAAATGTTATCTAGATCACTTTTTCAAAATTATTTTAGTGCTATTATCGCCTCAACAAATAACTTACCTGTTCATATACATACAGAAGTTTTTTAAATGATTGAGCGATCATTTAAGACCTAACAAAGGAAGTTCATTATGAATCAAAAAATAAAGTCATCACTAAGTAATAAGAATTATTGGATATTCAGTCTCTACTTCTTTCTGTACTTTTTTATTATGGGAGCATACTGCCCTTTTTTCCCCGTTTGGCTAAAAATGAACGGACTTGATGAGGCAAATACTGGGTACGTTTTTTCATTTATTTCACTATTTGCACTTTTTTTTCAACCCTTGTTTGGGTTAATTTCTGATAAACTAGGATTAAAAAAACATCTTCTTTGGGTTATCACACTTCTTCTTGTACTATTTGGTCCATTTTTTATCTTCGTTTTAGGGCCATTACTTAAATTAAATGTCACCTTGGGCGCAATTGTTGGTGGATTTTATCTTGGTATGGTATTTAGTGGGGGGGCACCAGCTATTGAAGCACTTGTCGAAAAAATAAGTCGACGTAGTGGTTTTGAATTTGGTCGATGTCGCATGTTTGGCTGTTTTGGTTGGGCTATATGTGCTTCGTTTGTTGGAATTATGATTTCTAAAGATGTCAATGCCGTTTTTTGGTTATGTTCTGGATTTGCATTGATTCTTTTAGTTTTAGTTAAAATCGCCGATCCTGCAAGAACCACGACGACTGAAGTCGTTGAGCAGATGGGATTAAATAAACCAAAACCATTCAATCTAAAACTTGCCCTTGATTTACTTAGTATGCGTAAAACATGGTTCTTCATGCTTTACATAGTTGGGGTTGCTTGTACTTATGATGTATTTGATCAACAGTTTGCAAACTTTTTTACATCATTTTTTGTTAACGAACAAGTGGGTCGTGAAGCTTTTGGTTATGTAACAACACTTGGTGAATTTTTAAATGCCACTGTGATGTTTTTTGCTCCTCTGATTGTAATGAAAATAGGCAGTAAAAATACATTACTTATTGCTGGTGCTATCATGTCTATTCGTATTACAGGTTCAGCATTTGCCAGTACAGCAGTTGAAGTGGTGATATTAAAAACGCTACATATGTTCGAAGCACCTTTATTACTTGTCGGTGCATTTAAATATATTACTAAACACTTCTCTATTCACTTATCAGCAACTGTTTACTTAATTGCATTTTGTTTTGCAAAACAATTATCTATCATGTTTATGTCCACTTTTGCAGGGTTAATGTATGTTAAAATAGGTTTTGAAGGAGCATATTTAATCCTTGGCTTAATCGCATTGAGTTTTACGCTTATTTCATCCTTTACATTATCAGGGCGTGGGCCATGGGATCTGTGGAAACATAACAACAGTAAAGGGTCTGAAGATTAGCAGACACTCATTGTAACTATTATTGAACTAGATGAAGGTTTTATTATGAAAATATTAGTAACTGGTGGTTGTGGATATATAGGAAGTCACACATGTGTTCAACTAATTAAATCTGGCTACACACCAATTATTATTGATAATTTGTTTAACAGTAAAGCATCAGTACTAGATAGAATACAAAAAATTACTGGGCAATCCGTCATTTTTTATCAAGGCGATGTATGCGATGAAAAACTATTAACTAAGATTTTTTCAGAACATGACATTAAAGCGGTGATCCATTTTGCTGGTTTAAAAGCAGTCGGTGAATCAGTTCACAAACCGCTAGAATATTATGAAAACAATGTCTACGGCAGTATCGTACTGATGAAAGCAATGCGAGCTGCAGGTGTTAAACAGTTAGTATTTAGTTCGTCGGCCACTGTCTATGGCGAATTAGCCCCTGTTCCTTATGTTGAAACATTACCACAAGGTTTACCTACCAGTCCGTATGGAAAAAGTAAATTAATGGTTGAGCAATGTATTATGGACTTAGCCGTTGCTGAGCCCGATTGGTCACTAACTTTACTACGTTATTTTAATCCTGTTGGAGCCCATCCAAGTGGATTAATGGGCGAAGACCCACTTGGTGTTCCTAATAATCTTATGCCTTATATTACCCAAGTTGCTGTAGGCAAAAGAGAGTCATTAGCTGTTTTTGGTAATGATTATCCAACAGTAGATGGAACTTGCGTTCGTGATTTTATACATGTTGTTGATTTGGCGGATGGGCATATCGCTGCACTCAAAACCGATCAAAACAAAGCTGGTGTGCATATTTACAATTTAGGCTCAGGTGTTGGTTATAGCGTATTACAAGTTATTAAAGCTTTTGAAAAAGCATCAGGAAAACCTCTTAATTGGCACTTTGCCCCGAGACGAGCAGGTGATTTACCAGCATTCTGGGCTGATGCTAATAAAGCTGAGCAAATATTAGGTTGGAAAACCAAACTCACGCTTGATGACATGGTAAAAGATTCATGGAATTGGCAATCAAATAACCCTCAAGGCTATCCTGATTAATAATACATTTTATAAAATATACAAAATTAACAGAAGAGGCAAAAATGGATATTTTTAACCCAGTTGACCATCCTCATCGTCGTTACAACCCATTGACCAATCAATGGGTACTTGTTTCACCACATAGGGCAAAACGCCCATGGCAAGGACAACAAGAAGTATTAAACGAAGAACAAAAAGCAAGTTATGATCCAACTTGCTTTTTGTGCCCAGGAAATAAACGGGTAACAGGAGATATCAACCCCCAATATAAGGGAACATTTGTTTTTACTAATGATTTTGCAGCATTAATGGAAAATACTCCAGAATCACCAAAAAACGCCGATCCTTTATTCCAAATGCAAAGCGCAAAAGGTACTAGTCGAGTTATCTGTTTTTCACCCGATCACAGTAAAACATTACCTGAACTTGATTTACCTGCAATTGAAGGAGTAATTAAAACTTGGATAGAACAGCAGCAAGAGTTGGGCGAAAACTATCCTTGGGTACAAGTGTTTGAAAACAAAGGATCAGCAATGGGGTGCTCTAACCCTCATCTACATGGACAAGTTTGGGCAAATAGCTTTTTACCGAATGAAATTGCGCGCGAAGATCTAAATATGCTTAATTACTTTGAAAAATATCATCGCAATTTATTGGTTGATTATGCTGAAAAGGAACTTATTAATCGTGAGAGAATCGTTGTAGAAACTAAGTATTGGCTTGCCGTTGTTCCTTTTTGGGCAATATGGCCATTTGAAACATTATTATTACCAAAAATTCACATTCCACAATTAACCCAATTAAATGACGAACAACAAAGTGATTTAGCTATTGCGCTCAAAAAATTAACGAGTCGCTACGATAATTTATTTCATTGCTCTTTCCCATACTCTATGGGCTGGCACGGTGCGCCATTTATGCAAGATAAAAATGATTATTGGCAAGTACATGCACATTTTTATCCCCCTTTATTACGTTCCGCCACAGTAAAAAAATTTATGGTAGGTTACGAAATGTTAGCCGAAGTACAACGTGATTTAACCCCAGAGCAAGCAGCTGAAAGGTTACGTAACGTTAGTGATGTGCATTATAAAGACAAAAAGGATAAATAGATGAACGCATTAATCAAAGCAACTACACAAGCATTTGAATCTAAATTTGATTATAAACCCGATACACTGATACAAGCCCCCGGTCGTGTAAATTTAATTGGCGAGCATACCGATTATAATGATGGTTTTGTTTTACCTTGTGCTATCGATTATCAAACGATAATAAGTTGTCACAAACGTTCAGATAATCTTGTTCGAGTTATTGCGATTGATTATGATAATCAACAAGATAAATTTTCTTTAGATTCTCCTATTGAAAAACATCCGGATTATATGTGGGCTAACTACATACGTGGGGTGGTAAAACACTTAAAAAAATATGCAAATAATATCCATGGCGTCGATTTTGCTATTAGAGGAAACGTCCCTCAAGGAGTAGGACTAAGTTCATCAGCATCTTTAGAGGTTGCCGTAGCTAAAATGTTCCAAGTTCTTTATAACTTGGCTTTAGATGGCACCAAGTTAGCCCTAATTGGTCAAGAGGCCGAAAACCAATTTGTTGGTTGCAATTGTGGCATCATGGATCAACTAATATCTGCCCTTGGACAAAGCCAACATGCATTATTAATTGACTGTCGTTCATTAGAAGTTAAACCAGTGTCAATTCCTAAAGATTTTGCTGTGGTTATCATCAATTCAAATATCAAACGAGGATTAGTTGATAGTGAATATAATACTCGACGTAAACAGTGTGAAGCAGCAGCTCAAGCTCTTGGGATAAAAGCCTTAAGAGACGCGTCCTTAACTGAATTACAACATATTGAAAACACGCTCGATCCAATTGTCTTTAAACGAGCTCATCATGTAATCACTGAAAATGAGCGCACACTAAAAGCAGCACAAGCTCTTACAGATGGTGATTATAAATTATTATCAAAACTCATGGCACAGAGTCACAATTCAATGCGTGATGATTTTGAAATTACAGTCCCCGCTATTGATTATCTAGTTGAAATAATTCACGGTGTAATTGGTGAACAAGGCGGTGTTCGCATGACAGGCGGTGGCTTTGGTGGTTGTGTTGTGGCAATAGTACCAAAAGATAAAGTTGATGCTGTTAAAACCGTTGTTAGCGATAGTTATGCTAAAAAATTCGGTATTAAAGAAGATTTTTATGTCTGTAAACCAAGTGAAGGAGCACACGCGATATGCCTATAGCGCAAATTATTGAACTGTCCAATAAACAAGGAATGCGAATAAAACTTTCAAACTGGGGAGCTACATGGCTCTCCTGTGAATTGCCCGTTAATGGACAGAATCGTGAAGTGCTACTCGGCTGTCGCTCACTTGAACAATACCAACAACAGGATGCCTATTTAGGTGCTACAATAGGCCGATATGCTAATCGTATTGCCAATGCTACTATTAATATTGACAATAAACAATATTATCTCACTGCGAATCAAGGTGTAAATCAGTTACACGGCGGAAAATTAGGCTTCGATAAAAAATTATGGTTAATTCAATCTTGCTCCGATCAGCAAGTGACCTTCCATCTAATTTCACTTGATGGTGATCAAGGTTTTCCTGGTGAGCTGAATGTAACAGTAACGTATAAACTAACCGATGACAATCAAGTAATTATATTGTTTAATGCAACTACTACAAAAACTACGCCAGTAAATTTGACTAACCATGCTTACTTTAATCTAGATGGCGAAATAAGCAAAGATGTACTTAATCACAGATTAAAAGTAAATGCTAACTGTTATTTGCCAGTTAATGCCAATGGTATCCCTAATAAGGATTTAGTTAGTGTTGCCATGCACGATATGGATTTACGTCAACCAAAACTTTTATCGGAAAAACTACTTGAAAGCGCAGAAAGGCAAATAACTGGTGGTTATGATCATGCTTATTTATTAGATAAAACCAAAGTGATAGCCGCTCAGCTCATTTCATCTGATAAGAAAGTAACAATGAATGTTACTACAACCAAACCGTCATTACAGATTTATACAGGTAACTTTTTACAACATACACCAAACCGGCATAATAGTGAATATGGAAATTTTGCTGGCATAGCATTAGAAAGCCAATTTTTACCAGACAGCCCTAATCATCCTAACTGGCCACAACCAAGCTGCTTTTTACAACCAGAACAAATATATGAACATCACACTGCTTACCAATTTTTTATAAATTAATAAGTTATTTATCTTAATAATGTCCGTATATTAATAACATCTAGTTTATTCATATTTACATTACTAGAAATCCAGTAAATTGAGCAAAAGAATTTTGCACGGTTAAACTAACAATCCTAAATAAAATTAGGTATGATACAGTTATCATACCTAATGGATAATATTAAATATGAAAAGCAAAAGTTTAACTGCTATTTTCCCGGGTACTTTTGACCCCATTACTAATGGTCATATTGATCTTGTTACACGAGCTTCATTACTGTTTCCTCGATTAATTATCGCTATTGCCGAAAATCCTAATAAAAAAACACTCTTTACTCTAGAAGAACGCGTAAATTTAGCGTCAACAGCAGTTGAACATTTACTCAATGTAGAAGTTATTGGCTTTGACAATTTAATGGCTAATTTTGCACAAACCCATAATGCCACAGTTATCGTTCGAGGCGTTCGTACAACACATGATTTTGAATACGAAAGGCAACTTGCCGAAATGAATTGTGCATTAAAATCTGATTTAGACACTATTTTTTTAATGCCATCAATTGCAATGGGATTTATTTCATCGACAATAGTAAAAGATGTTGCCTACCATGGTGGTGATATAACAAATTTAGTACCACTGCATGTCAAAACAGCTTTATTAAAGCGCTTAACATAAATAAAAACGTCTATGGTTAATTTTTATACTCCACAAAGAAAAAAGTTCACACTACAAAAATTGACAGTAACTATCTCATCTTTAGATGCTTTTGGGCAAGGCGTGACCAATCATAAAGGTAAAACAATTTTTGTAAAATCAGCCTTGCCTGATGAAACCGTTGATATTGAGTTAACTGAAAATAAGAAAAATTACGCTAAAGCTAAAGTCATTAGATATCATAATCAAAGTAAATACCGCGTTAAACCTCTATGTGAATATTATCAACAATGTGGAGGTTGTGAGCTACAACATATTGCACCACAGATGCAACAACAAGCAAAATATGATGCGTTGATAAATCTATTACAAAAAGAAACAGGACAATCTTTAACAAATATCGTTAAAAATTCACCGCAAATTATTGCCGATCAATCTTACCATTATCGTCGACGTGCAAGACTTTCAATTAATATCGTTAAAGGCCAATTAGCAATTGGGTTCCGCCAAGCAGAATCCAATCAAATAATCAATATCAAACATTGTCCGATATTAGTTGACGAATTAGATTCATTGCTAGCGCCATTACAAAGCATGCTCAATAACATAAAACAGAAAAAAGCACTGGGTCACGTTGAACTAATTTCGGTCGATAGCGGTATTATTCTTGTTTTAAGGCACACTATGCCTCTAAGCAATCATGATGTTAACCTATTAAAAGAATTCGCCGAAAATAACAATATTTCACTTTATTTTCACGGCGACGATTTAATACATATTGCCGGTAATACTGAGCATTTTTATTTAATTAATCATTTAAAATTAACTTTCAGCCCTCTAGATTTTATTCAGGTAAATTGTAAAATTAATCAAAAGATGATCGAACAGGCGCTTAACTGGCTAACTTTACAACCAACAGATCGGGTTTTAGATCTGTTTTGCGGAATGGGCAATTTTTCGTTACCTATAGCAAAATTAAGTAAAACTGTAACGGGAGTTGAAGGTGTTGATGCTCTAGTTGAAAAAGCAAAATTTAACACTATATTAAATAATACTGAGATTTGTGCGGAAACCAATTTTTTAACTAGCAACTTAGACGATACTCAACAATTTTCGATATGGAGTCAATCACAATATAATTATAATAAAGTATTATTAGATCCAGCAAGAGCAGGAGCGTTTAATGCAACAATAGAAATTGTAAAATTAGCCCCATCAAAAATTGTTTATATATCGTGTAATCCTGCTACGCTAGCACGAGATAGTAAACAACTTATCGATGCAGGATATCAAATTGCTCAAGTTGCTATTTTAGATATGTTTCCGCAAACCAAACACATTGAATCAATGTTGTTGTTAATAAAATCAGGGACATAAGTTATGGTATCGATTAGAGGAGCACACCAACATAGTGAGGAACACTATTGTCTGGCTCAATTTGATGTAGAACAATGGGTAAAACAAGAATTGTTATTAACTAATCCTGCATCTTATAAGAAGTTTAGAGAAGTTTGGGATTTTTGTTTTGAAAACAGTGCAGGTGCATCAGAGCAAATTTTCTGTTTCCAAAATGCGATAGAAATGGTCGAAATTCTATCCACACTTAATATGGATATTAATAGTTTATGTGCCGCTTTATTGCTTCCTTTTGTTGATAGCAAAATTATTCGCCGAGAAGATATTCCAGAAGATTTTGATCGTGAAATTTCTCATATTATTTCTAGCATTGTTAGAATGAAAGAAATTCGCCAATTACGAGCGATTCGTAACGGTAGTGCTACTTCTGAACAAATTGATAGCATTCGCCGAATGCTACTAGCTATGGTAAATGACTTCAGAAGTGTAGTGATTAAATTGGCAGAGCGCATTACCTACTTACGTAACTTAATTAATGCACCTCAAGAAGAACAAATACTTGTAGCTAAAGAATGTTTTAACATCTATGCGCCTTTAGCCAACCGTTTAGGCATAGGTCAATTAAAATGGGAGCTAGAAGATTTCTGCTTCCGCTATTTATATCCAGATGAATATCGATTAATTGCCAAAAAACTGCAAGAAAAACGATTAGATCGTGAATTGTACATCAAACAATTTGTTAGCCATTTACAAAATTTGATGAATCAAGATCATATTCGTGCTGAAGTTTACGGTCGTCCTAAACATATTTATAGTATATGGCGAAAAATGGAGTGTAAACACCTTCAATTCGAAGATTTATATGACATTCGTGCTGTGCGTATTATCTGCGATCGTATTGAAGATTGTTATAATGCATTAGGTATTGTCCACAGCCATTATAAACATATCGCAAAAGAATTTGATGATTATGTAGCAAATCCCAAACCAAATGGTTATCAATCGATCCATACTGTTGTTTATGCTCCACAAGATAAAGCAATCGAAATTCAAATTCGTACTAAACAAATGCACAATGAAGCTGAATTAGGTATTGCTGCACATTGGAAATATAAAGAAGGCAGTACCGACAAAATGACAGCTTATGATCAACGAATTTCTTGGTTGCGTAAATTATTAACATGGCAACAAGAAATGTCGGAAAGTGGCGAAATACAAGAAGCTGTTCGTAGCCAAATTTTTGATGACCGCGTTTATGTTTTTACGCCTAAAGGCGATGTTGTTGACTTGCCAGCGGGATCAACTTCTCTTGATTTTGCTTATCATATACACAGCGATGTGGGTCACCGCTGTATTGGAGCCAAAGTAGGCGGGCGAATTGTACCATTTACTTATAATTTAAAAATGGGCGATCAAGTTGAAATCATTACCCAAAAACAGCCAAATCCTAGCCGTGATTGGCTAAATCCGAACACAGGATTTGTTAACAGTAGTCGCGCCAGAGCTAAAATTCAGGCTTGGTTTAAAAAGCAAGATCGCGATAAAAATATTGTCACAGGTGAGCAAATTTTACAAAGCGAACTTGAACCTTTAAACATTAATTTAAAAAGCGTCGAAAAAATCTTAATTAATAAATATAAAGCTCATTCATTTGATGAGGTACTAGCAGGTATTGGAAGTGGTGATGTAAGAATTAACCAATTAGTCAACTTCATCAATACACAATTTAACAAACTAACAGCTGAAGAAGAAGATGAAGCAGCATTAAAACAGATTGCTCAAAAAACGATCGCTCAAGCTAAAAATACCAATAAGTTCGGCAACAAAAAAGGCAGTGAAATTATTATTGAGGGGGTGGGTAACTTAATGTATACCATTGCAAACTGCTGCCGCCCTATACCTGGAGATCTAATTGGCGGGTTTGTAACTCAAGGACGTGGTATCTCGATTCATAGAGCTGATTGTGAACAATTGCAAGAACTTAAGAACCATGCTCCCGAACGGATTACTCAAGCTGTTTGGAATAACAATACCCACTCAAGCTACACAATGATTGTACAAATTACAGCCAACGATCGAAGTGGATTATTGCGAGATGTCACTACAATTTTGGCTAATGAAAAGGTTAATGTAATTAGTTTAATGAGCCGCTCTGATATAAAGCAACAATTAGCAACCATTGACGTAGATATAGAAATTTTTGATCAGGCTTCATTAAATCGAGTGCTCAATAAAATAAAACAACTACCTGATATTATTGAAGCTAAACGTTTTTAATGTTAATTAATATGTTAAATTGCCCCCTTTTAGTGGCAATTAGTTCAATATTTATAGCTTTCTTTCTAAGATTTCAAACCGATATGAATAGCCATTTTTATCATCCTGTTGATGCCTTTCTTGATAAATAACTTGCCATTGCTCAGGAGAATAATCTGGAAAATGGGTATCGCCCGGTAGTTCCGCATCTATATGCGTCAAATAAAGTCGATCTGCTAAAGGTAATGTTTGCTTATAAATATTACCGCCACCAATAATAAATGCTTCATCAATATTCTGTTTTTGAGCTAACAATATGGCTGCTTCAATTGATTGAATCCAACTTACATTTTGAATTAAATTAGATTCACTTGGTGCTTGTTTTGAAATAATAATATTATGACGAGCTGGTAATGGATAACCAATAGACTCAAATGTTTTTCTTCCCATAATAACAGGTTTATTAAGGGTGTTTTTTTTAAACCACGCCAAATCTGCCGGTAAATGCCAAGGCATTTTATTATTTAAGCCGATAACACGATTATCAGCCATGGCTACAATAATACTTAATATCATATTGGTTCCTTTACACATACCCTAAAGACTTTATTCTTTGATTGACATTTTCAGGAAAGATAGTTTGACTCCAAAGCCGTTTACTTAAAGAAAGTAACGACTCCTTTTGTCCTGCAACAATCCATTTAGACAACTCTGTAGCGACATCTGGGTAAATTATTGGTTTTGGCGAAGGTAAATTTAGCCAATACTTAAGCTTGATACAGTTTAAATTTTCCATAACTGTTGCCATATCAAGAGATCGCAAACATTGAGCATTATAAATTTGTTCAAATTGACCTGAAACAGGCTTAGTAAGAATCTTTTTACCAAGCATTAATGCTTCAGATATCAGTGCAAAGCCCGTATTTGAAATAATACCAGAGCAATTGACTAAAGTTTGTGTAAAATTATCACGACTAAGTGGTTGAAAATTAATATTACCTCGTTGCGATTCTTGCTTTATATCCGGGTGAAAACAGATAAATTGATGATCTCGAAATTGTTTCAACATATCAATGATTTCATCTATGCCTTCAAACGGCAAATAAACCACAATACAACCATCTTCTGTGTGTGTGACATGAAAAGAATCAATCATCGGTGGCAATAGCTTATGCCCAAAATGAAACCAATGTAAACCAATAGGTTTAGTAACAGGTGCATAATATTTCATAATCACATTGGCGACTAATCCATATTCTTTAGGTTTAAGATATTGGCATACAGCCTGATTGCTTATACCTAAACAGTCACGTTGCTGATGATGTGCTGCCCAAGCACTGACTGGCTCAAAATCACTAATAATACAATCATACTTTGATAAATCGAGTTCACGTACATCTTTAATAAGTCGAAATGCACGAATTCGTTGTACGGTTTTACGAAAGTTAATTTTACCATTGAGTGTGGCAAAGGTAACGCCACGATAGGTCTTATAATCACCAAAAGCTTGCATATCAAAATAGTCTTTAGGATCACGCCCACTAAAAATATAATCAACATCAGCACCGGCTTTTTTTAGTGCTTTAGCTAATGTTCGACAACGACTGACATGGCCATTTCCTGTTCCTTGAACACCAAAGAGAATTTTCATATCTTTATGATTCGTCAATTTAAGTAATGCAAATATAATAGCAGAACAACTTATCATTATGTAAATTATTTTCTATATCACTGAAAGTAAATGATTTATTTACATTAATTTGAGTGATGACTGTAATAAATTTACATAAAATAAAACTACGGCTTTAGCATTTTACTAAAACGTGTGATAACAATCGTATAAATCAAATATTAACAAAATTTGCATGCCCACAAACGAATGGAAAAACAGAAAGAGTAATATGAACTTTATTGGAGATGTGGCATTACCCGCAAATATTCAAAAATTAAAGAGATAGAGAAAAAATAAATGATTTATTAATATTTATTATACAGTTAAACGCATGAAGTAATTTTCGTCAAAACGCGTTATGAAATTTTAGAATATTATTTTAATTATAGAAGTGTAAACAATCTAGCGTTTTCCTAAAGTCAAAATAACGCTAAAATCATTATGATTTTTTTGTGCATCAAATTGACACTTATTTTAACCATTATGGTGCAAAACTAAGTTCCATGTTACTATCTATAGCACTTGCTTCATAAATGCACCGTTAAAAATTTGGCATTAAATTTGCATTCATTATAGCAATTTGGTAATAATGCCTTAAAAACTGAACAATTATTATTTGTCCTCAATGGAGAAGATACATGTCTACACAAAAAGTTTTAACACTAATTAAAGAAAATGATGTTAAGTTTGTTGATTTACGTTTTACTGATACAAAAGGTAAGGAACAACACGTCACAATTCCTGTTAGTCAAATTGATGCTGATTTTTTTGAAGATGGTAAGATGTTTGACGGTTCATCAATTGCAGGTTGGAAAGGTATTAATGAATCAGATATGGTATTAATGCCAGATGCATCAAGTGCTGTTATCGATCCTTTTTTTGAAGATGTGACATTAAATCTCCGCTGTGATGTCTTAGAACCTGCGACGTTACAAGGGTATGATCGTGACCCGCGTTCAATTGCTAAACGTGCCGAAGAATTCCTAAAATCATCAGGTATTGCTGATACTGTTATTTTCGGTCCTGAACCAGAATTTTTCTTATTTGATGATATTCGTTTTGGTTCGCCAATGTCAGGTAGCTTTGTACATATTGATGATATTGAAGCGGCTTGGAACTCAGGTACTAAATATGAAGAAGGCAATAAAGGTCATCGTCCAAGTATAAAAGGTGGTTATTTCCCACTTCCTCCGGTTGATTCATCACAAGATATCCGTTCTCAAATGTGCTTAATTATGGAGCAACTTGGCTTAGTGGTTGAAGCTCACCACCATGAAGTTGCAACAGCAGGTCAAAATGAAATTGCCTGTCGTTTTAATACGTTAACTAAAAAAGCTGATGAAGTACAAATTTATAAATATGTTGTACAAAATGTAGCACATGCATATGGTAAAACGGCGACATTTATGCCAAAACCAATATTTGGTGATAATGGTTCTGGTATGCACTGTCACCAATCATTGGCAAAAGATGGCGTAAATTTATTTGCTGGTGATAAATATGCGGGTCTTTCTGAAATGGCATTATTCTATATTGGCGGTATTATTAAACATGCGAAAGCAATTAATGCATTTACAAATCCTGCAACTAACTCTTATAAACGTCTTGTCCCGGGATATGAAGCACCAGTTATGCTTGCTTACTCGGCTCGTAACCGTTCTGCGTCAATACGTATCCCAGTAGTAGCTAGTCCTAAAGCTCGCCGTATTGAAGTTCGCTTCCCAGATCCAGCAGGTAATCCATACTTATCTTTTGCTGCGCAGTTAATGGCTGGTTTAGATGGTATTATCAATAAAATTCACCCTGGTGATGCAATGGATAAAAACTTATATGATTTACCACCAGAAGAGTCTAAATTAATTCCTCAAGTTGCGGGTTCACTTGAAGAAGCACTTAATGCATTAGATGCAGATCGTGAATTTTTAACACGTGGTAACGTATTTACTAACGATACTATTGATGCATACATTGATTTAAAACGTCAAGACGTTGATCGTGTACGTATGACACCACACCCAGTTGAGTTTGAAATGTACTATAGCCTATAAGCTGTATAGTAATTTAACCTATCAAACCACCGTTAATTTGCGGTGGTTTCTAATCAGGACGGAAAACCAACGATGACATTTGATAATGAATCTGATGCTAATCTTGTTCTCAATTCAATGATTACAAGTATTTTATTACTTGATACCAAACTCAATATTCTTTATGTCAATATTGCTGCTCAGCAATTATTAGCACAAAGTTCTAAAAAATTATTTGGAAGTTATCTTATTGAATTATTGGAATATTTTTCTTTAGATGTTGATTTAATGCTTAGTGCATTAAAGCAAAATCAAGGTTTTACAGATAATGAAGTCAATTTAGTTATTAATAATGAATTACATGTTTTAACGTTAACAGCTCAATTATTAAGCAATGGAAGAATTTTAATTGAAATGGTACCGTTAAATAACCATAAACGTCTTAGTCAAGAACAATTACAACAAGCGCAACAAAGTGCTGCTCGTGAATTAGTACGTGGACTTGCTCATGAAATTAAAAATCCACTAGGTGGACTTCGAGGTGCCGCTCAATTATTATCACGTGAATTACCTAAAAATGAATTGCAAGATTATACAAAAATTATTATTGAACAAGCAGATAGACTGCGAAATTTGGTAGATAGATTATTAGGTCCACAACAACGATTGCAACAAAAAGAACAAAGTATTCATCAAGCAATAGAACGTATCTGTGCTTTAATGTGTTTGGAAAAACCAATCAATATTGAGATTCTACGTGATTATGACCCAAGCCTACCTGATTTTATTCATGACTCAGAACAAATAGAGCAGGTAATTTTAAATATTGTTCGCAATGCTTTACAGGCTATCGGATCCAATACTGGCACAATTATTATCAGGACAAGAACTGCTTTTCAGATTACTTTACATGGACAGCGCTATCGTTTGTGTGCTCGTATTGATATTGAAGATACTGGACCGGGTGTGCCTGTTCATATACAAGATACTTTGTTTTATCCTATGGTGAGCGGTCGTGAAGGGGGCACAGGTATTGGTCTTTCGATTGCAAATAATATTGTTGATCAACACCATGGTAAAATTGAATTTAATAGTTGGCCTGGGCATACTCAATTTTCTGTCTATTTGCCAATTAGGCAGTGAGGTAAATAAAATGAATGTGTGGATTGTCGATGATGATAGCTCTATTCGATGGGTATTAGAAAAAGCATTAACTAATGCTCATTTTAACTGTGTTAGTTTTGATAGTGGTCAGCAAGTTATTGATGCATTAAATACATATGTACAAAAACCAGCTGTACTAATTTCTGATATCAAAATGCCAGGACTTGATGGTTTGACATTGCTTCATCATATTAAAGAGCAAATGCCGAATTTGCCAGTTATTATTATGACTGCTCATTCCGATCTAGATGCAGCAGTAAATGCCTATCAAAAAGGTGCTTATGATTATATTCCTAAACCTTTTGATGTGGACGAAGTTATTCAATTGGTTGAACGTGCGATTTCACAAACTCAAAGTAATAAAACCAATAATAATACAACAAGTAAAGCATCGACCGGCATTATTGGTGAAGCACCTTCAATGCAGGAAGTTTTTCGTATTATTGGTAGGCTTTCCAAATCATCAATTAGTGTATTGATTAATGGTGAATCAGGAACGGGGAAAGAATTAGTTGCAAAAGCATTACATATCCATAGCCCTCGCTCACAATCCCCTTTTATTGCACTAAATATGGCAGCCATCCCTAAAGATCTTATTGAGTCAGAACTTTTTGGACATGAAAAAGGGGCGTTTACTGGAGCGGCTCAAATTAGGCACGGGAGGTTTGAACAAGCGAATGGTGGTACATTATTCCTCGATGAAATTGGTGATATGCCACTTGATGTTCAAACTAGATTATTAAGGGTGCTTGCCGATGGGGAATTTTATCGTATTGGCGGTTATTCTCCCGTCAAAGTAGATGTCCGTATTATTGCAGCTACTCATCAAGATTTACAAGCTAGGGTTCATGAGGGTAAATTTAGAGAAGATCTTTTTCATCGTCTAAATGTAATTCGTATCTTATTACCACCACTACGCGATCGAATTGAAGATATACCAAAACTATCAGAACATTTTTTACATACAACAGCGAAAGAATTGGGGGTAGAAAGTAAAGTGTTCAGTTCAGAAGCTTTAAATGTTTTATATCGCTTTAATTGGCCAGGTAATGTTCGTCAACTTGAAAATATTTGTCGCTGGGTTACGGTAATGTCTTCAAATAAAGAAGTTATAGTTCAGGACTTACCGCCAGAATTATTGCAATTATCGTCAACTAAAACAGTTGTTGCAAATGAAAAAACTACATTGCCTACAAGCCACTTTTCTCAACAAGAAGTTGATTGGAAGGTATTGCTGGAACAATGGGCAAAGCAAGCATTAGTAGATGGTAAAACAGGAATTTTGACTGAAGCAATAAATGATGTTGAACGAATCTTACTAAGAAGTGCACTTAATTTTACTCGAGGTCACAAACAAGATGCTTCTCATCTGTTAGGCTGGGGGCGAAATACATTAACTAGAAAACTTAAAGATTTATCGCTTGATCCCACTAAACACCCCTAATCACCAATATTAATTATGCTATCGAACAAATCGATAGCTTTTTAATCCATCCATTTGAGTGCTATTTAATCTACCTTTTATCACATATTAAATTTTTAAATATTTAAAGTGCATTGAATAGAGCAAATTTTTTGGTTACAATCTTAATGTAAATGATAATTATTATAATTATCGTTTTTTTGTTTTTTATTGGTTGATAATTAGGAGTTACAATGTATTCATATATCAAAGTGAAATTTTTAGTTTTGCTTGCTGTTTTGCTTGTTTTGGTTGGATGTGACAATAAAAAAGAACAGCAAACCTCTGCAAATACACTTACCATTGAACATGCTCAAGGTAAAACCGATGTGCCTGAAAATCCTAAAAAAGTTGTTGTTTTTAATACTGCAACACTTGATATCATGGACGCATTAAATATTCCTGTGACAGCATTGCCTCAATCAGATGTACATTATCCAACTTTCTTATCTAAATATGCAAGCAAAGACTACACTAATGTGGGCACTTTATTTGAACCAAATTATGAAGTTTTAAGTTCAATTCAACCAGATGTTATTGTTGCTGGAGGTCGCGCTACTGATGCTTATAAAAAATTGAATGATATTGCTCCGACGATTTCTTTAGATATTGACCCAAATAATTTTTTAAGTAGTTTAACTCAAAGAACAGAACAATTAGGCTCAATCTTCAATAAACAAAATGAAGCTAAGAAACTTATTGCCGATTTTAATCAAAAAATCGAACAATTGAAAACTAAGACAACTACGGCTGGCACAGCACTTGTGATTATGGTTAATGGCGGTAAAATGTCGGCTTATGGTTCAAAATCTCGTTTTGGTTTTGTGTTTGATGTACTTGGTTTTCAGCCTGCAACCACTTTCCAAGAAGCTGGTCGTCATGGTAATGCCGTTACCTCTGAATTTATTTTGAGTGTTAATCCGCAGTGGATATTTGTGTTAGATAGAGATAATGCAATTGGTAATAAAGAAGCTCAGTCTGCACAACAAGTACTTGACAATGAATTGATCCGAAAAACTGCGGCATGGCAACAAAACCATATCGTTTATTTAGATTCTTCTTCCATGTATATTGCTGGTGGTATTCAAACCTATAGTCGTTTGATGGATCAAATAGGTGTCGCTTTGCAAAGTGAACCAGCACATTAATGTAAAACATGATTAAATCATTTTATTTTATTGCAGGCATGTTCATTTTATTGATCATGACTGCAATAAGTTTATTTATTGGTGCAGGGCATGTGACACTATTTGATTTATGGTCAGATAGCAATATGCGTGAGATTTTTTTTGTAAGCCGTATTCCTCGAACTGTTGCCTTATTGTTAGCAGGTAGCGCCATGAGTGTTGCAGGTTTGATTATGCAATTATTAACACAAAATCGATTTGTTGAACCTTCTTTAGTTGGCACTACTCAATCGGCTAGTCTTGGCTTATTAGTTATGATGGTTTTAGCTCCTGGCGCTAGTGTCATGACTAAAATGGTTGTTGCTAGCCTATTTGCTATGATTGGCACAATGATATTTATGGCGATTTCTCGAAAGATTATTTTAAAGTCAGCAATAATGGTACCTCTTATTGGCATTATGTTAGGTGCAGTTATTAGCGCTATTACTACATTTTTTGCCATGTATTTTGATTTATTACAATCACTTGGTGGTTGGGAGTCAGGTGATTTTTCAGCTATTTTAAAAGGCCGTTACGAATTATTATGGTTGGTGGGTGGTTTGACATTACTTGCTTGTTGGTGTGCGGATCAGTTTACTGTAGTTGGCTTGGGGCGTGATTTTTCTATTAATGTAGGGCTTAACTATCGCCGTGTTATGTTAACAGGACATATTGTTATTGCATTAATTGGTGGTATTGTCGTTGTAGTTGTTGGAGTTTTACCATTTTTAGGATTGATTGTACCAAATATTGTTAGTTTATTATTTGGAGACAATGTTCGTAAAACCATGCCATGGATCTGTTTGTTTGGTAGTGGATTAGTTTTAATTTGCGATATTATTGGGCGCGTAATTCGCTATCCTTTTGAGATCCCCGTGAGTGTTATTCTTGGCGTAGTTGGCGCTATTATTTTTTTAATATTGTTGAGTCGAAAACGTCATGTTAGTTAATCAAAAACGCCATATTTTGTGTCAAAAAAGAGTTCTTTTATTGTTAATTATTGCTCTAGTTTGCATAATATGTTTTATGACTTTCAACCTTAAAGGCAATATTAGCTATATTTTGAAGCATCGAACGTGGGTAATGCTAACTATGATTTTAGTCGCTTTTTCGGCTGCGACATCAACACTGCTTTTTCAAACAGTTACCAACAATCGAATATTAACACCTTCTATTATGGGATTCGAATCACTATTTGTACTTATTCAAACTGTTGTAATCTTTTGTATTGATTCACAAGGTATTCCTTATATTGGTATTATTGGTAAATTTGTATTCGAATCACTTTTATTAATTTTATTCTCTTTATTTTTATATCGAGGTTTGTTTACTAGTCTCAAGAAAAATTTACATTTGGTATTATTAATAGGAATTATTTTAGGTACATTATTCCGTAGTTTTTCTAATCTATTGCAACGCTTGATGACCCCGTCTGAATTCGCTGTGCTTCAAAGTCGTATTTTTGCTACATTTACACGTGCAGAACCTGTGTTGATTATCTTTTCGTTAGTAATAGTAGCTATTGTTGGTCTATTTTTATGGCAAATGCGATTTAAATTTGATGTACTTGCGTTGGGTCGGGATAATGCAATCAATTTGGGTATCGATTATCAAAAAAGTGTCACTATTATATTATTGCTAGTTTCAGTTTTAGTGTCAGTGTCAACGGCATTAGTCGGTCCATTCACTTTTTTGGGGCTTTTAATTACTAATTTAGCTTATAGTATTAGTGGATCAAGCCAACATCGTTTTTTACTGCCTACTGCTTTTTTGTTAGGTGTTATTTTTCTGGTCGGTGGACAAATGTTCTTAGAGCGAGTATTAAATATGGTTGGTGCATTATCCATTGTCATTGAATTCATTGGTGGTTCTTTGTTTATCTTCTTATTATTAAAAAAGGTTCCAAAGTGATAAAAATTGATAATGTTAGTAAAAACTATCAAACAGTATCTGTATTAAAAAATGTCAATGCGACGATTTCACAAGGTGGAATTACTGCTATTATTGGTCCAAATGGGGCGGGGAAATCGACGCTATTATCAATTATAAGTCGTCTTCTATTAGCTGATGAAGGACAAGTTAAAATTCAAAATATGGATGTTGTTAATACGCCAAGTGATAAACTTGCCACTTATTTATCAGTATTGAGACAAGAAAACCGTTTTACCAGTAGATTGTCTGTTTTTGAACTAGTTGGATTTGGGCGTTATCCTTATACCAAAGGGCGTTTAAATGCTGATGATTATAACCATATTTATCGAGCGCTCGATTTTTTAGATCTTACTGAATATAAAGACCGCTTTTTAGATGAATTATCTGGTGGTCAACGGCAACGAGCTTATGTTGCTATGGTGTTATGTCAAGATACTGAATATGTATTACTTGATGAACCACTCAATAATCTTGATATGAAACATGCTGTTGCCATGATGAAACAATTGCGCCGCGCAGCCGATGAGTTGGGTAAAACCATTGTGATTGTTATTCATGATATCAACTTTGCGTCTGTATACTCAGACTATATTTTAGCCATGAAAAATGGTGAGCTGATATACCAAGGTACGCCACAAAAGATCATGAATGAGGCTATTTTGGAAGAAATATTTGATACACCTGTCAAAATCGAAAAAATTAATGATCAAAATATTGCTATTTACTATTAACAAATACAATGGAAATTAATTAATCTTAATAGTAAAAAGTTACAATTGTTTAATTAAGTAAATAAAAATTATTGTTTACTATTTATTTCTAACCATGTTAAATAATTGGCAATATTTTTGTTGAGATAATTATAATGAAATTACAGGAAATAGCACTTTTAGCAGGTGTATCAAGGACGACGGCCAGTTATGTGATCAATGGAAAAGCCAAAAAGTACCGCGTTAGTGATAAAACAGTCGAAAAAGTTATGTCGGTGGTGAAAAAACATAATTACCAACCCAATGCGGTAGCAGCGGGGCTTAGAGCAGGTAAAACCCGGACTATAGGCATTATTATTCCTGATTTAGAAAACAACAGTTACACTCGCATAGCTAATTATTTAGAACAAATGGTAAGAAAGGAAGGATATCAATTACTAATTGCATGTTCTGAAGATAATCCACAAGTCGAAAGAGAGTGTGTCAAACACCTTCAGCAGCGTCGCGTAGATGCCTTAATTGTTTCTTCTTCGTTTGTTTCTGCTCAAGATTATTTTTTTTATGATGACTGGCAAAATGAAAAGATTCCATTATTTGCACTTGATCGAATATTATCCATCTCTAAATTTAGAAATATTGTAGGTGCAGATAAACAAGATTCTAAATCACTTGCTCAAGCATTTAATAACTTTGTACAAGATTCTGTGGTTTATATAGGAGCCCTACCAAACTTATCTGTTAGTCAACTTCGTTTAGATGGTTTTAAAAATATCAAACTTGATAATTGTAATAAAGTTGATTTTTTATATGCAAATAACTATAGTCGTCAAGATGCTGATTTAGCCTTTAGTCAATGGCTAGAAAGTGATGAAATGCCTAATGGCATATTTACTACTTCTTTTTCGTTATTACAAGGAAGTATTGATGCAATTTTAAGAAAATTTGGGCACTTACCCGAGAGTTTAACTATTGCTACCTTTGGAGATAATGAATTGTTAGATTTTTTGCCATGTAAAGTCATATCACTTTCACAAGATCATAAAGAAGTTGCCGATGTAACAATAAAACTGTTTTTAAACTATCAGCATAACAATAATTATCAATCGGGCACTACAATAATTCCAAGACGATTGATCTATCGAGGTAGCTTAAGCCGTTAACGCATTGATAGACATGAAAATATATTAATTCTAAAACAGTTTAAATTAAAAAATAAGATCCAGATCACAAATTACTTATTAATAGACATAATTTATTTGATAATTAATGTTTATTTATTCATTATTGCTGAAACGATTCAATTGATTAAAAGATTTGTATTTTCTAAGTCATTTTAGTCGCCCCAATATTATTAACCCAGAGGTATTTATTATATGTTTCATTTAGTTAAAGAAAACATTCATTTAAATGAACAAGCTACCAATAAAACTGAAGCGATAAAAAAAATTGCTTCGGCATTAACCAATGCAGGATTTGTTGAAGATGGTTATGTCGATGGAATGTTAGAACGAGAAGCACAAGCAGCCACATATCTGGGTATAGGTCTTGCTATTCCCCATGGAACTACTAAAACTCGCCATTTAGTCAAAAAAACAGGGGTACAAGTATTTTGTTTTCCTAATGGTGTCCAATGGGGGGATGATGGCGAAAAGGCCTATCTTGCAATTGGTATTGCAGCAAGCTCTGATGAGCATTTAGAATTACTCCGTCAACTAACTCACGTACTTGGAGCTGAAGGGGTAGAGGAGCGAATTAAAAAAATTCAGTCTGCCGACGAAGTAATTGCTATTTTAACTGGTAAAACAAGTTCTGAAGATAGCCAATTTTCTATAAATGAATCTGCATTATTATTGGATATTCCTGCTGATAGTTTAGCAACTTTACAAGCATTAAATGCATCACGTTTAAAACAGCAAAATGCTGTAAATTCAAGCTTTATTGCCGATGTGTTGGACAATAAACCTACATATTTAGGTGATGGAGTTTGGTTAAATGATAGCAAACAAGGTAATTTAAAAAATGCTATGGCGATTAGTCGCACTATCAGTAATATTAATGAAGATGGTAAGCCTGTTAAGTTACTCATCACTATATCAGCCGTTGATGATTCTATTTATGATATTGTAAATAATATTGCAACTTTAGTTTTTAACCAAAAATTACAATTACTATTATCAGCCAATACTGATGATCTCAGCAGCCTTCTTTTATCTGGTTCTGCGACAATAGAATCTAATAAATCAGAAATACAATCGATATCTTCAAATGAGTCGACTGTGGCTGAATCGAATAATGAATCATTAAGTCGTGAATTTATTATTCCAAATGAAAATGGCTTACATACACGGCCATCATCAGTACTAGTAAAATTAGTTAAAGAGTTTAATTGTAAGGTTACTGTTGCTAATTTAGATGGTAAAGGTGAGCCGGTAAGTGCAACGAGTTTAATGAAAATTGTTGCGCTAGGCGCTAAAAAAGGTAGTCGATTAAGATTTACTGCAGTAGGTGAAGATGCAGCTCAAGCGCTTGATGCAATTGGTAAAGCAATTGAGGATGGTTTAGGTGAGGGGACTGAATAATGGCTTATCATGTCGCAACAATAACCTTAAACCCAGCTTATGATCTTTTGGGTTTTTGTCCCAAAGTTGAGCTTGGTGATGTTAATTTAGTCCAAACCAATGCGTTACTTGCTGCAGGCAAAGGTATCAACGTTGCTAAAGTTTTGTCGGATTTAGATGTCCAATTAACTATTGGCGGTTTTTTAGGTAAAGAAAATCGTGATGGTTTTAACTTATTATTCAAATCATTAAATGTGATTGATAAATTTGAAACAATTGAAGGTCGTACTCGCATTAATGTTAAATTAACCGAGGAAAATAGTGAAGTGACTGACCTTAATTTTTCAGGCTTCACGATTAGCGAGCAAGATTGGCAACATTTTGTTACAAATTCTCTTGAATGGCTAAAAAATATTGATATGGTTGCTATCAGCGGTAGTTTACCAGCTGGAGTATCACTTGATAAATTTACTAAGTGGATGGAACAAGTTAAAGTGATTTGTCCAAAGATCGTATTTGATAGTAGCCGAGATGCATTAGTTGCAGGACTAAAAGCAAAACCATGGTTAATTAAACCCAATGATAAAGAGCTAGAAATGTGGGTAGGTCGCAAATTACCAACATTAGAAGATGTTAAAGCAGCTGCTATGGAGTTAGTAAACGACGGCATTGAAAATGTAGTGATCTCGCTAGGAAGTAAAGGCGCTTTGTGGGTAACTAAAAATGAAGCATGGCTAGCAAAACCACCAAAATGCCATGTAGTTAGTACTGTTGGTGCCGGTGATTCAATGGTCGCCGGGTTGATGTATGGCTTAATGACTAATCGTTCAATTAAAGATACTTTAGTCTTTGCATCAAGTGTTGCAGCTTTATCAGTTGGGCAAGCTGGTGTTGGTATATCTGATTGCCAAGCTGTAAATAATATGCTAGAAAAAATTGAAATAATTTCTGAATAGGAGTATTCATGAATATATATATTATTGAAGGTAGTAATACAGGCCCAGTAAATGGACGTTTGGCTAAAGCGGAATTAGCTTTAGCCGCAAACGAATTAAATCTAAATCTGGTTGATAATGCAACATCGGCTGATGTTATAGTTGCAGTAGGCTCTGGAACTATCAGTGATAAAGCAGTTGTTGGTAAAAAGGTTTATGCCGTTGATGATTTAAATCAAATTTTTGCTAACCCAAAACAGATTTTAACAGATGCGCAAAGTAAAGCGAGTGTTTATCAACAAACAGCCGAAGCTATGTCTTCACAAAGCAATAATACCAGTGTAAAACGTATTGTTGCGGTAACTGCATGTCCAACAGGTGTTGCTCACACCTTTATGGCAGCAGAAGCGATTGAAGAGGAAGCCAAAAAACGTGGATGGTGGTGTAAGGTTGAAACACGTGGCTCAGTTGGTGTCGGTAATGAATTAACACCAGAAGAAGTGGCTTCAGCCGATGTTGTAATTGCAGCTTGTGATATTGATGTTGATTTGAGTAAATTTGCAGGTAAAAAACTTTATCGCACCAAAACAAGTCCAGCTCTGAAAAAAACAGCACAAGAATTTGATAAAGCATTTGAAGAAGCAACCGTGTATCAACCAAGTGTTAATGCTTCGGTAGCTAAATCTAATAAACAGAAAAAAGGATTTTATCAACACCTTTTAACGGGTATTTCGTACATGTTACCAATGGTTGTAGCTGGCGGTTTGATTATTGCTCTATCTCTTGCATTAGGTGAGTTTCAAGACGTATTAAAAACGGTGAAAGTCTTAGAAAATGGCGTAGAAGTAGTAAAAGAAGTATTAGTAAACGAACTTGTTGGAGAGCCGCACTTAAATCTGATTGGCGAGAAGGCTTTCTCTCTCATGGTACCGTTGTTAGCAGGATATATTGCCTATTCGATTGCCGATAGACCAGGTTTAGTACCAGGGCTTGTCGGTGGCTTACTTGCGGTATCGACTAACGCAGGCTTCTTAGGCGGGATTTTTATTGGTTATTTTGCTGGTTATTTAGCAATGTGTATTTCCAAATATTTACCATTACCAAAAACGCTTGAGGGGTTAAAACCGATCCTAATTGTACCACTATTTGCGACATTAATAACCGGTTTAGTGATGCTGTTTATTTTTGGTGCACCTATCGCATGGTTAATGTCTTCCTTGGATTCATGGCTAAATTCGTTGAATTCAAATCCAAATACTGCTGTGATTTTGGGGGTAATTCTAGGGGGGATGATGTGTACTGATATGGGGGGACCTATCAATAAAGCAGCGTATTTATTCGGAACCACATTAATTTCATTACATCAATATATGCCAATGGCAGCGGTTATGGCTGGTGGTATGGTTCCACCGTTAGCTATGGGCTTAGCAACACTTATTGCACGCAAAAAATTTGCTAAACCTGAACAAGAAAGCGGTAAAGCTTCATTGGTATTAGGCTTATGCTTTATTTCGGAAGGCGCAATTCCATTTGCTGCGCGCGACCCATTACGTGTTATCCCATGTTGTATTGTTGGTGGTGCTATTACTGGTGGTATGGCGTTAGCCTTCGGTTCAACATTAATGACGCCGCATGGTGGTTTATTTGCTTTAGCAATTCCGGGCGTTGTTAAACCAGTAGTTGGCTACTTATTATCTATTGTTGTTGGTACCGTTGTTGCTGGTGTTGCTTATGCATTAATTAAACAACCAGAATCGGAAGCTACAGCTGTCGCTTAATGTTTGTTAATAATATAAGAAAAAGCGCCATCAAGTGATGGCGCTTTTTATATAATATGGCATTTAAGCTATTTTTTTACCCAGCGCTGTAAATCTTTAGGGATAAAATGATCCATTTGTTGTAGTATAGTTCGATGATCTTCCGAAACAATTAATGTTTTATAAAAACTATCTCGAACAAAACCTTCATTCACTGCATGTTGCAAAAAATTAAGCATTGGTTGCCAAAATTCTAACACATTAAATAATGCAACGGGCTTTTCATGATAACCTATTTGCATTGCTGTCCAAACTTCAAAAAATTCTTCTAAAGTTCCAGTTCCTCCTGGCATTGCAATAAAACCATCAGCTAATTCCGAAAGTCTTGCTTTGCGTTGATGCATATTATCCACTACTTCTAAACGAGTGATACCGTGGTGTGCTGTTTCGGCTTTGACTAAACGTTCAGGAATAATACCAATCACCTCACCGCCGTGCGCAAGTACTGTATTAGCAATAATCCCCATTAAACCTTTATTACCACCACCATAAATTAGCCGTCGATTTTGTTCTGCTAAAGTTTTGCCTAATTGTTCTGCTTGTGTACGATATTCTAATTGGCTTCCTTCGTTTGCTCCGCAAAAAATACAAATATTTTTTTTCATAAATGCTATTTTACCTGTTAATAATATATTTAATTATCTTAGCATATCTGCAGATTAATTTGATTACAAGCTGAGCAGTTAATTCTATTTGCTGTTTTAGAGATTGACATTAGCGTTATATATAGTTAATATTCATCCCGTTAAGTGTTCCTCCATAGTTCAGTCGGTAGAACGGCGGACTGTTAATCCGTATGTCACAGGTTCAAGTCCTGTTGGAGGAGCCAATTTAAGAATATATAAAACCTGCTTACGGCAGGTATTTTTATATCCCAAATATCTACTTATTCATTTTGTTGTTACAATAAATACACTTCAAACTGTATTTTCCTACCGTTTTTTTATCTATTTTTTATTATTTACTAATAAACTAATTGTCTTATCTTGTGAACTATTGTTGTATCGTTTCCAAAGGATATATAGCCTAAACTTTTTTATTAAACAATAAGGCAGTAAATTAAGATAAACACTTAAATAGCAACATAAAAACTTAAATAAAATAAGTACGTGATCGTTAATTTCTATAAAATACTCAAAAGCAAAGAGGTTATTTGCCTTACAACGTTTACTGTTGCAGTGGTATCGCTTTTTTAATAAATGGAAATAGATTTTTAATATCAATAAAAGGGGCAATGGATGATGTTGCCAATATTCAGAAAGTGGCATCACTCGGGAAAAAGTAAAAAACATTTCGTTAGAGCCTAACCATTTGCTGATAATGGTTAAACCGGCAATTACCCAACTTATTTATTGTAATTTTTTATAAAATATTTTATCAAAAAATAGGAAGATAATGTTCTAACTTATTTTCATAAATAAACAGTTGATTAATTGTTTTAATCTAATGCTTTTTGTTTATCTTGCTCATTAAATGATGAATTACCCTTTACATCTAATTCTAGTGGTTTGCCAGATATCCTGTAATAATTAATAACCAAATATCGTAAAAATTTTCTATTTTTCGATTGTATTGATTAAGTTAAATTTCTGATTTTTGTATTAACGAGTTACGCTATAACCAATAATCAAGTGAATCATTTCTGGAGATATATCTTTTAGCTGGATCTGCTGCAACAAGTTGCAGGTTATCGTGCTTAAGCAACTGTTGGAACCCATTGACAAATTTACCTATATCATGGCAATCCAAAAAATAGGCAAATCAGAGCGCTGCCTTTTCACTGTCTTGTGGAGTAAAAACGATTTGCATAAATAGCTCAGCTGAATTGAAAATAGTTGTGTTTAACAATTTGGTATCCACAAGCAGTTGCGTCTAAATTATGATAAGCCAGTCGGTGATAATTATCACTATTAAATTTTTGGCGATATTTCACCCCAATATTAATAAAACGATTCGCTCATTAAATTTTATTCTTTTTGGAAATAGACACTTTACACAAGGTAAGCTTGCTTCAAAAGCATATTAATTATTTTTTATATTGAAAATATATGTAGATTTATTTTATATGCAATTGGTTTAATATAAAGAGGTAATATTCTTGCTAACATTATCATTTTATATAAACTTTACTAATTTAAGTTTTGCTCATTTCGTTGAAGTTTGGCAAAATAGATAAATAATTGAAGTAAATGTTATCGTCTTAAACGATTTTTGGATATGTTAATAAAAAAATAACATAAATATGCTATTATTAAGTAAAGCAGGAACGGAATTAGGATGATTAGCCAAATTAAACAATATGTAAAAACATTATCCATCTTGAGTTGCTTAGGTGGTATAGCCATTTGTTCTGTACCGGCTTTAGCCAATGAAGAACAACAAATTGATATCGTTATTCCTACTGAAAAACATGAGGTAATTTACCGCAAAACCATCTTTTCACTTTCAGGTCAACCAAAGTATCATGTTGACTTTCAACATGTTGATTATGTAAATCCTAATGCTCCGAAAGGTGGCGTAATTAAATTGGCAGAAGTTGGCTCTTTTGATAATTTGAATCGCTTTGCTAGCCGTGGCGCACCTGAACGTAATTCAGGATCACTGTATGATAGTCTTTTTACTAGTACAGCTGATGATATCACAAGCTTTTATCCACTTATTGCTACTTCAATAACCTACTCTAACCAATACCGTTGGGCAGAAGTTGCAATTAACCCTAATGCTCGTTTTCAAGATGATAAGCCCATTACTGCCCACGATGTTGAATTTACCTTTCATAAATTTATGACCGAAGGGGTACCTCAATATCGTGTTTATAATAAAGGCATTACTGTTAAGGCAATCGATGATCACCATGTGCGTGTTGATATTCCTGAGTCGGATCGTGAAAAACTTCTTTCATTTGTGGGTAGTATGCGTGTTATTCCTAAACATTTTTGGCAACATCATGATTTTTCAGAACCATTAAGCACGCCACCTGTTGGTAGTGGCCCTTACTATATTAGCGATTATAAAATGGGGCAATATGTTGTTTATCGACGTAATCCAAAGTATTGGGCACGTGATTTGCCGATTAATAAAGGTTTAGATAATTTTGACGAAAAACGCATTGATTATTATATGGATGACAATGTTTCACTAGAAGCCTTTAAAGCTGGTGAATATGATTTGCGAACTGAAGATCAACCAAAAAATTGGTTTGCTCAATATCAAGGTCGATATTTTGATAATAGCCATATTATTAAACAAGAAAAACCTGTTAAAACCGCAACCGATACTGAGTGGCTCGCATTTAATTTACAAAAAGAACTATTTAAAGATATTAAAGTACGTAAAGCGATCTCCTTGGCATTTGATTTTGAATGGCTAAATCATGCCTTTTATTATGACAGTTACAAAAGACCTTATAGTTTTTTTGAAAACACCATTTATGCGGCAAAAGGTAAGCCGACAGAGCAAGAATTAAAATGGCTTAATCCTTATAAACATATTATTCCCGAAGCTGTTTTTGGCGATGCTTATTCTATTTCCAAAAGTGATGGGCAAGGTTTTAATCGCGACAATTTGTTAAAAGCGGCTGAATTGCTTAAACAAGCTGGATGGGAAATTAAAAATGGTAAACTAATTAACACTAAAACTGAGCAACCATTTGAATTTGAACTGATCAGCTCCCTTGGTAGCGATATTAAATATGCTATTCCTTTTCAACAAAATTTAGCACGCTTAGGGATCACCATGAAAATTACCTTGTTAGATTCCGCACAACATTTACGGCGTGTTCGTGAGCGTGATTATGATATGGTTGCACGTTATTATTATGCCGTAAATTATCCTAATTCTAATTTATTGATGTTTTGGGGAAGTGAATACCTTAACTCATCGTGGAATGCTTCGGGGTTACATAATAAAGCTATCGATGGCATTATCGCTGAAATTATTAAGAATGTGGATAATCAAGAAGAACTTGTCCCATTAGGACGTGCGCTTGATCGTATTTTAACGCAAGAATATCCAATGATTCCAATGTGGTATAACAGTAAAACTTATTATGCTTATTGGAACAAATTTGGGCAGCCAGCTATACAACCGACTTATGGTATAGGGATTGATAGTTGGTGGTATGATGCAAACAAAGCAGCTAGCCTGTCTAAAAATCGGGAACATTAATATGTTAAATTATTTTATTCGTCGACTGTTGCTGATTATTCCAACATTGTTTGTGATTTTGACTATCAACTTTTTTATTGTACAAGTTGCGCCTGGTGGGCCTGTTGATCAGGCACTAGCCATGATTGAAAATGGCCCGCAAGCAGGGCAAGGATTATTGCCAGGGAGTGGTGACTCGTCAATATCCGTACAGCAGTATAAAAACGAATCAAATTATCGAGGTTCTCGTGGGCTTGATCCTCAAGTTATCGCAATGATAGAAAAGCAGTACGGCTTTGATAAACCGATATTTGAACGTTATATCGAAACACTAAAGAAATATATATTATTTGATTTTGGTAATAGTTTCTTTAAAAGTGAATCAGTACTAGGTTTAATTGCCAAAAGTTTACCTGTTTCAATTTCATTGGGATTATGGAGTACTTTGATTGTTTATCTCATTTCAATCCCGTTAGGCATTCGCAAAGCAGTGAAAGATGGTTCTGCATTTGATTTTTGGTCAAGTACATTAATTATTATTGGCTATGCAATACCTGCTTTTTTATTGGCAGTTTTATTTATTGTATTATTTGCTGGTGGTAGTTATTGGGATATTTTTCCTCTACGTGGGCTAATATCAAACCATTTTGATCAACTCGATTTTTGGGGCAAAATAAAAGACTACGCATGGCACATCTGTTTACCTACTATCGCAATGGTCATTGGCGGTTTTGCATCACTCACCATGCTAACTAAAAATTCATTTTTAGATGAAATCCGCAAACAATATGTAATAACCGCACGTGCTAAAGGATTAAGTGAAAGAAAAATTTTATATAAACATGTTTTTCGCAATGCAACATTACTGATTGTATCGGGTTTTCCTGCGGCTTTTGTTGGTATTTTATTTACAGGTTCATTATTGATTGAAATTATCTTTTCGCTTAATGGACTTGGGCTATTGGGATATGAGGCAATTATACAACGTGATTACCCGGTGATTTTTGGTTCATTGTATATCTTTACATTAATCAGCCTTATTACTAAATTATTATCTGATTTATCTTATATGATGATTGACCCACGTATTGACTTTGAGGCTCGCAACTAATGACCACCCATTACTCTATTAATCAACAGCGTTGGCAACGATTTAAACAAAATCGTCGTGGTTATTATTCACTTTGGTTATTTATGATCTGTTTTTTGATTAGCCTATTTGCTGATTTTATTGTTAACGACAGACCAATTTTTGTTAAATATCAGGATAATTACTATTCGCCGATTTTTCATTTTTATCCAGAAACGGAATTTGGTGGACAATTAGCCACGCAAACTAACTTTCTTGATCCTGCTGTACAAAATAAAATAGAAGCTAATGGCTGGATTTTATGGGCACCTTTTCGTTATAGCTACAATACATTAATTTATGATACATCAAACACGTTTCCAACGCCGCCTTCGGCATCACATTGGTTAGGCACCACTGATGCAGGTTTCGATGTATTAGCCAATATTTTATATGGTTTTCGCATATCTATGTTTTTTGCGATTTTCTTGACGATTTTCACTTCAATTATTGGTGTCATTTTTGGGGCAATACAAGGCTATTATGGAGGTAAAATTGATCTAATCGGTCAACGTTTCATAGAAATATGGAGTGGGTTACCAGAGCTATTTGTTATTATTCTATTAGCTAGTATTTTACCGCTTAATTTTTGGTGGTTATTAGGTATTACCGTATTATTTGGTTGGATGGCTTTAGTAGGTGTAGTGCGTACTGAATTTTTGCGTACTCGCAATTTTGATTATATTCGTGCAGCTAAAGCAATGGGAGTTAGTGACACTAAAATTATGTTTCGTCATATCTTGCCTAATGCCATGGTGGCAACATTAACCTTTTTACCTTTTATACTTTGTGGCTCGATAACAACACTAACAGCGCTAGATTTTTTAGGTTTTGGTTTACCGATTGATTCGCCATCACTAGGACGATTATTACTACAAGGTAAAAACAATCTACAAGCTCCTTGGCTTGGCGTCAGTTCATTTTTAGTTATTGCAACTTTACTGTCACTGCTTATTTTTATTGGCGAAGCAGTAAGAGATGCATTTGATCCAAACAAAGGAGTGTATCAATGAGTTCTCCTTTATTATCCGTTCAGGATTTAAGTGTTGCATTTAAACGCAGTACGCATTTACTATCGCAAGTAGTAAGTAATATTAGTTTTGATATTAATGAGCAAGAAACACTTGCGTTAGTGGGGGAGTCAGGCTCAGGGAAAAGCATTACCGCATTATCAATTTTACGACTACTACGTAAAGAACAAGTTGTATACCCAACTGGCGATATTTTGTTTGAAGGAAAATCATTATTACATGCGCCAGATAAAGAACTTCGTAAAGTTCGTGGCAATGAAATTAGCATGATCTTCCAAGAACCGATGGTGTCATTAAATCCTTTACATACAGTTGAAAAGCAACTTTATGAAGTGCTGGCGTTACATCGAGGAATGAAGCGTAATCAAGCTCGTGGCGAAATTTTACAATACCTTGATCGTGTAGGTATTAAGGAACCAAAAAGTAAATTATCAGCTTATCCTCATCAACTATCTGGCGGCGAAAGGCAGCGAGTAATGATTGCTATGGCAATATTAACACATCCAAAGTTACTTATTGCTGACGAACCGACAACAGCACTAGATGTATCTGTACAAGCGCAAATTATTCAGTTACTAAAAGAGTTAAAGAAAGAACTCAATATGAGTATGCTTTTTATTTCGCATAACCTTGGTATTGTTAAAAAGCTTGCAGATAAAGTGGCTGTTATGCAACAAGGACAAATTGTTGAATACAATAGTAAGCAGCGTATTTTTTTACGTCCAGAATCTGAATATACTCAAACACTATTAAATTCAGAACCTAGTGGTGATCCAGTACCTTTGCCTGATACTTCTGGGATATTGCTTAATGTTAATTATCTTAGTGTTAAAGTTATTGCCAGAAAACGTTTATTTAGTAGTGCAAAAAAGAAAATTATCAATAATATTGGTTTTACGTTGCATCAAGGTGAAACTGTAGGAATTGTTGGTGAATCAGGATCGGGTAAAACTACTACTGCACTAGCTATTTTGCGCTTAATTAAATCACAGGGCGATATTGTATTTGATAGTCATCTTATACAAAAACTAACTGGCAAAAAACTGTTACCATTTAGAAGTCGTATTCAAGTAGTGTTCCAAGATTCATTTTCATCATTGAACCCTCGTCTTAATGTTGAGCAAATTATTAGTGAAGGGTTAATGACACACAAAAAATTCGGTAAAGCTCGACGAGACCAAGAGGTTACTAATATCATGCTCGAAGTCGGTCTTGATCCAAGTATGCGTTATCGTTATCCTAACGAGTTTTCGGGAGGGCAACGTCAACGAATAGCTATTGCTAGAGCTTTAATTTTACAGCCAGAATTATTGATTTTAGATGAACCTACGTCATCGTTAGATCACACCATTCAAAAACAAATTATTAATTTACTTAAGTCATTGCAAGAAAAGCATCAGCTTAGTTATTTGTTTATTAGCCATGATTTATCTTTGGTTTATACAATGTGTCACCAAGTTATTGTTATGCAAGATGGTAATATTATTGAACAAGGCTCGCGTGAAAAGATCTTCCATTCCCCTGAACATGAATATACCAAGACGTTACTTTCATTTTTAGATAAACCACCGCGAAAAATGAGTAGAACTATGATACATATAGATAAAATGGAAAAACCAGAGAAATTCACTCATAAAGATGAATCACAACAAGAACTACGGCGAGATAAGAAAAAAGAAAGGGAGGTCAATTGGGAAGATGCCCTGTTAATGCGTAAAAAATAAATATGCAAAGCAATAATTTAATAATGGTTTATTATAAACCATTATTAATAAATCAATATACCAATTTATTTATCAGGTTTATTATGCAAAAAAGAATACTACCTTTTTTATTAACTACTTGTTTATCAATAATTTCAATAGATGCTATGGCAATAAACTGTAGTGATAATCCTACTCAGAATATAGTTGCGGCAAATAACTATATCTTTCAAATCTTTGATTATATTGATTCACCAGTAAAAGATATCAAACAAGAGATTCGAACTTCAATTACCAAATTGGGAACTGATGCTAATGGTTCTACAGCTAAACACAAACTAGAATATGCTTCTAATGGACTTATCACACAAAGCCATTATGATCTTTATTCGGATAAAAATACCCGAGTTTATTCGGAATACCTACAGAAAAATAAATCTGGTTGGGAAAATATCATTGAAGATGTAGAAGATAAAACCAATAGCATTATCCAATTTAATACCGATGAACAAGGCAAAATTGTCGCATCACAGCAAACTAAAAAAGCTGTCGATTTTGTTTTTTTTGAAACGGATAATTATATGTACGACAGTAATAATTGTCTTATCAATAAAAATGTACAATGGCAACTTAAAGAAACTGATGAGAACGGCAACTACACTGGTAGAGACCAAAAAGGTGCTTCAATTTATACGTTTAGGTATCAAGAACAACAGTTAGCCAAAGTATTGTTCCAATTTAGCAATAATATGAAAAATGAGAGTGATTTTTTGTATCAATATGATAATGATCATCATCGATTAATAACCATTGAAACTTCTTATTATTTATCATCAGGCAAAGAGGCGGCTCATTATGTAACTAAATTTTTAACTTTTAATGAAAAAAACGATTGGCTAACAGCAATTAAAGTTAAAAATAATCAAGGTGGTAAACAGACAACTATTACCCGCGAACTTACTTATTATTAGCCTCTAGATTACACAAAACGTGATTTGGCTGATAACATTTTGTGTAATCTTACCATTGCCCTTATAACTGAAAAGACATCCCTTACATTCGAATAAACAATATATAAATAGCATGTAATGTCCATGCTAATGCTAATCCAAACGTCAGTAATTTTTCACGTTTGGGGTGAATTTTACGCTCGTGTAAAATAGTTAAAATTTGTTGTAATCCACACCAGATAGGTAATGAAATCATCAAAAATAAAAAGACTTTTCCGATTTCTTTATTGGCTATTTTAAGAATATAAGAACGCGTTACCACATCGCCAAAAGGAATGATAAATGTTAAAATTACAAGTACAGCAGGTAAAAAAATTGCAGCCCATGTACTACCTAAAGCAAATAACCCTTTTATAACTTTTCCATCAGTATTTTTAATTTGAATTTGTTGATTTTTCATTAATTCAATACCACTCACTTCAATACAAATAAAAATAAAGAAATCGAAACAGTTAGCATCACCATCCACAGTCCCGCAATCAATAATAATGTGTTAGATTTTTTATTAAATATTGTGCAAGGTAAACCTTTAGGTATTAAATTAAACCAAACCATTGAATGGTAAACACTAATAAATAATGCAATACAATTAAGTACTACTACAAAAGGACTACGCAAAAAAAAGATAAAACGGTAAAACTCATCTTGTCCAACAGCATTAGTGTACATACATATTACGCCATACATTAAAACTAAACTTACCCAAATCATCGAAAAAGGAACTAATTTATGCATAATTGAAATTATAAAAGGACGCTTTACATCGGTTTGAGTCGTATCAAGGCAATTATTGGTATTTTGTTGATTCATAAATCTCTCTAGATTGCATTATGTTTTATTTTAGTAATAGTTTGGAGTTTTTTGCTTGGTTATTATAAGTGTTAATCAGCCCTATGTCGCTAATTTCTGGGCGATAGATAATACATGCTTTTGTTCACGCAATACTTGGTATCAGTGTATCGAAATCAACTATTAAACATTAAATATAGCATACTTGGAAGATCTGTTTTTTTACATCTAGTAAAAAATTAAATGCAGATCTCATTTTTTACAATAAATTCTAGCCAAAAGTATAAAGTTTTGTTTAACTAATATAATTATTTTGTTTAAAATTTGACAAAAAATAATTTAAGCCAAACGTATAAACGGAAAAACTAACTTTCTGCTTATATTAAAATCATAATAAGGAGTATAGTTTGTTCTCTTTATCGCTTTTGAATGAAAAATGGATTCCAGTTATTCATTTTGATGGGCATGTTAGTAAAATTAAACCTAGCCAAATTGTTGATGAAACTATTTTTGATTTCGCCTATTTTAGACCTGATTTTCAAGGTGCTGCTTACCAATTTCTTATCGGGTTGTTGCAAACAACCTTCTCTCCAGAAGACGATGATGAGTGGTTTGACTGTTGGCATGATGGCATTTTGCAATCTGATTTAGATGAAGCATTTGCCCAAGCTAAACCTGCCATGCAATTTGGGGCAACTAAACCAGCTTTTATGCAAGATTTCTCTAAATTAGATGGTACTAAAGTTTCCATATCTGGGTTATTAGTGGAAGCGCCTGGTGAAAATGCGTTAAAGAAGAATACAGATCATTTTATTAAACGTGATTTTGTCAATGCAATTTGTCCTCATTGTGCAGCAATAGCACTATTTACCTTACAAACTAATGCGCCATCAGGCGGTCAAGGACATCGAGTAAGTTTACGTGGTGGTGGACCAATAACGACTTTACTTATGCCTGAGCTGAATAAACCAACACCATTATGGAAAAAATTATGGCTAAATGTAATACCATTGGATGAAGATGATAAACCACGTCAGTTTGATCAGTCTATCTTTCCTTGGCTCAATACAACTAAAACCAGTGAACCACCAAAGAATTTTAGTTTATTTCCTGAGCAAGCCAATTATTGTCAAGCTTTTTGGGGGATGCCTCGAAGAATAGAACTTGATTTTGAACAGACTAAACAAGGTGAATGTGATCTGTGTGGAGAAGCCTCGTCACAATTAATTACGCAATACCAAACTAAAAATTACGGTATTCAATATCAACATTGGCGACACCCTTTAACACCATACCGAATCGATAGTAAAATTGGTGTGCCATTAGCTATTAAAGGTCAACCAGGTGGTTTAGTTTATCGCGATTGGTTAGGTATGATAACAAAACATGATAATATTGAAGCAGCAAAAGTTGTCATCATCAATGAAGCTCGTAGGTTAAAAAATGACGAAAAATATCGCTTATGGTGCTTTGGTTTTGATTTTGACAATATGAAGGCTCGTTGCTGGTATGAACATAACTTCCCTGTATATCCCGCTTTAACCGATCCTAATAGCGACGTAGGAAAATTCATATCACTCGCATTAAAATTAAGTAAAAATACCATACAAATACTACGTAAAGCCATGGCAACAATCAATAAACAATCAAGTGCACTAGATACCGCTTATTGGAAAGAAACTGAATTGGCATTTTACCAGTTTGTAAAACAACTTATTGAGCAAAAAGATAATCCAGATGGCCGATTCCATTTATTATCAAATTGGGCAAATACTTTACTAGAATATATTACACAAATCTATGATAAAGCCGCTTTTGCTAACCCAGATGATAAGATGGTTGTATCCCATGTTAATCTTAATGATAAGATGATTGTATCTAAAAAAATCAATGCTAGAGAAAAACTGCTCAGAGACTTTAATAAACTTAAATATATAAAAAGTATAAAAAATACCGAATACCTTGTTTGTGGATAAGAGGGAATAATATGTCAGGCAATGTTATGAAAAAAACGGTTATTTTAAATGAAAGCCATAGAAAATGTGTAAATGAATGGTTTTCAATGTTGCAACAAAGGTCATATAGTTTTAATGGTAACACTTATAGCGGGAGAAAATTACGCGCTGAACTACGTCGAGCTACATTACCTTTTGGGGTCATGTTACAAGAAGGGTATTATTGTTTAGCCAATGCACTATTTAATGATATTCACAGATTAACTCAATCCCCTTTTTATCAACAAGCATTGGCAATATTTGTTTCGGTTGCTGTTTTTGCTAATGCTAATAATGAACAAACCTCCTTTGCTGCACAATTAAGTGAAAAAGCAAAAGGTGGAGAACATAAAATTATATCTCCATTACGTTTTGAACAATTACAAAGTAGTAAAACACCAGAAGAGTTTTGCCATCGACTGATTCGTGCGGTCAAATTACGTGGTGAAAATGGTGTAAACCTCTTTTCACTTGCTGATGGAATCTTTTTGTGGGTACAAGAGGGGTATAATCGACTACAAAATTTATCTCTAGATATCAATCCATTTGAACGCCAATCTGTTCGTTGGGCAATGGATTACTATTCGACTAAATAAACCTCTAAGGAATAACAACAATGACAACATTTATTCAATTGCACTTGTTAACTGCTTATCCTCCTTCTAATTTAAATCGTGATGATCTTGGTCGACCAAAAACAGCGAAAATGGGTAATAGTGATCGTTTACGTATCTCTTCACAAAGTTTAAAAAGGGCATGGCGAAACTCTGATTGTTTTTATCAATCCTTAAGTAACAATATAGGAACACGCACTCGTCAATTTGCAAGACTATGGATTTATGAACCAATGGTTCAGCAAGGCGTTTCTGATAAAATTGCTAAAGCGAGTGCAATTAAAATTGCAGCACAATTTGGTAAAGTAAAAAATGAAAAATTCCCTAAAGATCCTCTGGATAATTTGGATATTGAGCAGTTGGTGCACATTAGTAGCAATGAAAAGCAGGCCATTTTGCAGTTAGTGGAAATATTAATTAATGAAAAACGTGAACCAACAGATGCTGAAGTTAAATTACTCCGTAAAGAAAATAGCAGCATTGATATTGCTTTATTTGGACGAATGTTAGCCGATAGCCCAGCATATAATATTGAAGCCGCTTGCCAAGTATCTCATGCTTTGGGAGTTAGCACCGTTACAATTGAGGATGACTTTTTTACAGCGGTGGATGATTTAAATAATAAGGAAAAAGATGCAGGCTCAGCGCATTTAGGTGAACGAGGTTTTGCCTCTGCACTGTTTTATACCTACATTTGCATTAGCCGTGATTTATTACTTGAAAACCTAAATGGCGATGAAGTATTGGTTGAAAAAACATTGAAGGCTTTGACCGAAGCGTCAGCAAAAGTTGCACCAACTGGCATGCAAAATAGCTTTGCATCACGAGCTTATACCTCCTATTTATTAATTGAAAAAGGCGCTCAGCAACCTCGTTCTCTAGCCGTTGCTTATTTTAATCCAATCCGTAGCGAAAATATGTTGAATGATGCTATTGAACGTTTAGAACAACAACTCGATAAATTTGATAAAGTCTATGGTCAATGTGCCGACACTCGTTATGTGCTCAATACCGAAAAGGGAGAAGGAGACTTAACAGCTGCATTAGATTTTGTTGCGCAAAAATAAGGAGTAATCAAGATGATAAAACATCTTATTTTTCAAATTTATGCGCCACTAACATCATGGGGTGAACCCGCAGTTGGCGAGGTTCGCCACAGCAATGCTATTCCTTCTCGCTCAGCGTTACTAGGATTAGTGGCTGCAGCGCTTGGAATTCGGCGCAAAGACAAAAAACTTAATATTTTTAATCAGCATTATCAATTTGCTATACGTATATTTAGAGCAAAGAGCAGTTGGTTTAGTGATTACCAAACTGTTCAAGTCCCCAAAACTAATAAAAAAGCATCATTATATACTCGTTTTGATGAAATTTGTCGCAGTCCCAATGAGTTAGAAACTTTACTTTCACAGCGTGAGTATTATAACGATATTTATTATCAAATTGTGATGACAGAGACCGCAGGTGCACCGTATTGTGTTGAACAAATACGGCAGGCATTATTAACACCTGTTTTCCCATTATATATAGGTAGAAAAAACTCACCATTGGCATTACCTTTATCACCTGTTGTTTATAAAGGGAAACTTTGTGATGCTTTTATTTTTGCTGATAACCATTATCAACAATATCATCAACATGATCCTGTCATTAATAATTTATTAAATAGCGTTGCTGATGAATATTATTGGGAACATAAAGATCAATATGCCGATTTTGAAGTGATTAAAATTCAGTGTCGACAAGATCAACCAATAAACCGTAATCATTGGCATTTTAAACCTCGCCTACAATATTCAGGATATTTAAGAAGGAGCGAATAGATGTATTTTTCTCGAGTTACCTTGAAACTGGATGTGCTCCCTTATGTAATGCAACAAAAGATGCTGTATGCTGGTCAATATGCGATTCATCAATGGCTGTGGCAACTTTTTCCGAATCAAGAAAAACGAACTTTTTTGTTTCGTGAAGAACAAACAAAAAAAAGCAGGCAATATTATTTATTATCTCAAGTAGAGCCAGTGACCACTCATCCATTATTTTTTGTAGAAACAAAACCCTACTCACCGCAACTAACTAGTGGTATAAAATTAATTTTTTCACTGCGTGCAAACCCTGTTATTTTTAAAAATGGTAAACGATCTGACGTGATGACAAATGCGAGACTATTAGCTAAGCAACAAGGGTTATCATCGGTAAAAATGAACGTTTTACAAAATAAAGCTGCACTAAATTGGTTGATTAAACAAGGCGAGAAAAAAGGGTTTTCACTGATAAAAAATGCTGAACAGCAACTAAGCTGTAATATTTTAGGGTTTTATCAACATCAATTTAATAAGCGAAAAAATTTGAATCCAATTACTTATACTAGTGTTGATTTTAAAGGGATTTTAACAGTTACTGATCCTCACCTATTTTTAGATACACTTCATCAAGGAATTGGTAAAAGTAAAGGATTTGGTTGTGGATTATTTTTGATCAAACGTTATCAATAGGGGAAACTAAAATGGCGTATATTCCAATTAAACCTATTCCCTTAAAAATAGAATATTAATGATATTTTACAATATGGACAAATTAATGTTTTAGATGGTGTATTGTATTTTTTGATAAAAACGGTGTGAGAACTCATATACTCGTCAACTCTATTGCCTGTATGATGCAAGAACTGGGAACAAGAGTGTCTCATGCTGCTGTACAATTGGCAGCAATAGTTGGCACATTATTTGTTTGGGTGGGGGACGCAGGCGTTCGGTAGATCAACTCCGAAGTATAAAAGGTTCTCGATTACGTGAAATCTACACATTACTAGCTAAACGTTATCATGTTAAATGGTATGGGAGAAATTACGATCCCAAAGCTTTTGAAATAGCAGCTAATAAATCCCAGATCCTGATTGTGAAGTACGTATTGCATGCCTTATAGAACCACTATTACCACCTGATGACATTTTGCCTCCAGCAATCCCAGAGTTTAAATCACTTGCCGATCCTCTAATGAGTATGTGTTGTTGCTGAGAATATACCACCTAGACTAAGGGGCGTTTAGCTATTTGGTTATTAGAAATTAGCGCGGGAGTTTACATCGAAGATATATCAAGACCGATTAGAGAAATGATATGGCAGCAACTAATTGAATTAATTAAATACGTTAATATTATTCTTGCTTGAGCGACTAATACCGAATCAGAATTTGACTTCCAAACCTATGGCGAAACAGAAGAGTTCTGGTAGATCTAGATAGATTAAGATTGGCCTTTTTTATCTTTTAAAAATCAATAAATTAATTTTCTTTAAAAAAATAAAAAATCTGGTAGAATTTGACAAAAATATAAATGTAAATAAAACAATTATCTACATTTAGTATTCCCTGTGCCCACAGGGATAAACCGCCTACAAAGCTAATTTATTTAAATTTAAACAAGTATTCCCTGTACCCACAGGGATAAACCGAAAAATTGCACTTGGAACAAAAGGAAAAAGATGTATTCCCTGTACTCACAGGGATAAACCGTTATCTTTCACTTTATCATAATCTATGTGTTGGTATTCCCTGTACTCACAGGGATAAACCGAATAAGAAATATAACTCTTATCTCAGAACGATATGTTCTCAGTCCCCACAGGGGTAAACTGCTTGATGATATGAAGTTGATATTAGCAGATAGCTTTGTTCTTTTAGGAATATGCCGGATTATTTACATTTCATGGTTAAATAATCTTCTGAAAACTCATAAGGCATTTTTTCCTATGTCTTTTAACCGTATTATAAAAGTGAATAAATCTTTAAGCTTTTGTTTCTATCTTTTGAATCGCTAAATATTTACTGATTATATTTCACCTCTCCTTTAACGTATGTATCATGCTTTTCAACTTTTCTATTTGTTTTTTTGTAGATTGGTTTAGTGAATTTTTGATTTATACGATGGTCCTTACAGGTTATTAACAAATAAAATACCGCAAAGTTTAAATTAATCATTAAACAGTATAGACTATTGAATGTTTTTTTACAAAAAAATAACGTAAAAAATAAATAGTTGAGAAAATCTCCTACAAGTGAACACACAATTCACGTAAAATTACTCTGCCTCTTTTGTAATAAAAAACATGTTATTTAATGTTTCATGAGGTTCTTTTGGGTATATTATAAAAAGTATTAATAATGCAGGTTAAAATAATCTGCAAAAATAGCGTACAATAGCGTGATATTAAAGAGGCTTATCATAAATAGATTAGGAATTTAGTATGACAGGCAAATTTATTGTCATCGAAGGGCTTGAAGGGGCCGGTAAAACTACGGCTATTAATACCGTTGCTCGTATTTTGAATCAACACAATATTGGCGATTTGCAATTTACCCGAGAGCCTGGTGGAACGCCGATTGCTGAAGCGTTACGCAATATTATTAAAAATGGTTTGGATAATGATCCTTTGACCGACAAAGCCGAGTTACTGATGCTATATGCTGCACGTATTCAGCTAATTGATAATGTGATTAGGCCAGCAATTAAAGCTGGTAAGTGGGTTATTGGTGATCGTCATGACTTATCAACACAAGCTTATCAAGGTGGTGGGCGTCAGTTAGATAAAGTATTTATGCTAACATTGAAAGAACAAGTATTAGGTGATTTTAAACCTGATCTTACTTTATATCTGGATATTGAGCCTGAAATAGGATTAATGCGAGCAAGATCTCGAGGCAAACTCGATCGCATCGAGCAACAGTCATTGCCGTTTTTTGAACGAATTCGTCAATGTTATTTAGAACTTGCCGAACAAGATAAAACCATCATTACAGTTGATGCTGGAAAATCAATTGACAATGTGAATGGGCAAATTGAAAAAATTTTAACAACATGGTTAACTAAACAGGTTGATATTGAATGATCTTAAATGACTATCCTTGGCTTTCGTTGCCTTATCAGCAATTAGCTTCTGGAATTATACATAAACGGGCTCATCATGCTTTATTAATTAATTATATTCAAGGCAGTGGTGAAGATGAGTTTGTTTCAATGCTTGCAAACCGTTTATTATGTCAATCTTCACAGCAATTGGAACCGTGCTTAAACTGCCATAGTTGCCAGTTATTTTTGTCTCACTATCATCCTGATTATTATGTGATAACCAATGAACAATCTAAACAGTCAATAGGTATTGATCAGATCCGTAAAATATCAAACAAAGTTTATGAAAAATCTCAGCAGGGTGGTAATAAAGTCATTTGGATAAAACGCGCAGCATTAATGACAGAAGCAGCCGCTAATGCATTGCTAAAAACTTTAGAAGAGCCACCAGAAAACACATATTTTATTTTAAGTGATGACCATAACAGCAAATTACTGCCAACAATTCATAGTCGTTGTTTTTCTTATTTTTTACCTGTTCCAAAATTGGAAATCTCTATTGAATGGTTAAAAAAACTACACCGTCAGCAATACAACGATAATGAACTTGCCTCGGCGTTATTATTGAGCGAAAATGCGCCGCTAAAAGCGGTTGCACTACTAATGCCAGAAAAGTGGCAACAACGAAAAAAATTCTGTGATCATCTATTAGATGTTGTACCACAAAATAACTATTGGCAACTGGCTAAAACCTTTGATAGTGAAGATTTTATTGAACGAATTATTTGGTTTTGTGCATTACTAAGTGATGCGCTTAAAGCAAAGCAAAAAGTGGGGCGTTTTATTGTTAATCGTGATCAAGTCCCATTAGTTCGGCTGCTTGCAACTAAAAGTAATGAAAAAATTTCATCGCTCTATGATTTATGGTTACAAGCAAGAACCCAGTTATTGGCTATTACTGGATTGAATAAGGAACTTATTGTTTATAATGTGCTTGCTCAATCCGAAGTAATAGGCTAAAACTTTCAGGAAAGTATACAGTTAAATAAAAAAGATTGCAGTGAGTTATTTATCTATTGAATTTGGTTTACTCTTTATCGCTTTCTTTGCCTTATATTGGGGATGTCGAGTATCGCCCAAAGTACAGAGCATCCTGCTTTTAACAGCAAGTTATCTTCTTGTTGGCAGCTATAGCTGGTAATTTTCGCTTATCCTTTTTATTTATACTTGTGTGATTGATTTGCTTGTAGGTCTTTATGCCTATGCAATACAAATTTATTTAAGTTTTTCAGGGTATACAGATTTAGTTACAGGTATTGCCTTTATTGCTAGGATTTCGCTTATCAATTAACTTTAATCTTCCTTATTTAGTATGAATTTGAGAAATCTTGGACTCGCTGGCATATAAGTTTATCTCGTTGGATCCGCGACTATATTTATATTCCTTTAGGAGGCAACCGCCGAGGGTTTATTCGGATACAAATTAATTTCATGCTGGCAATGTTACTATCTGGACCATGGTATGGTTCTGGCATTAATTTTATTATTTAAGGGGGGGCATGTCACGGTATTGGTATTGTGGCACTTAACATTGGTGATCGTTATTTAGGAAAAGGTTGGATAGCTATACGCTCGCCTTGGGTGGCGCGTTTATTGACATGGCATTATGTTTGTTTTACATGGCTATTTTTTAATAGCGACAGTTTACCTGATGCATTAGATTATATGACAGCATTAGTGCATAACTTCTTTATAGAACCACACTATGCAGAAGCATTTTTGGTTATTAGTTTCATCTACTTTACCTATCCAATAGTTAAAAATTTTACTGAGTGGTTTATTATACAGCTAACTAAAATACCGCATTTATATTTACCTTTGGTATTTATTGTAATTTTGTGGTTAGTTATTTATATTGCGCCATTAGGTATGCCAAATTTTATTTACGCTAATTTTTAATTATGATGATATATAAAAAATCTAAATCTAATTTGAAACGGCAACGTTATAAATCACTGAATAAAAACACGCATAAAAAAAGCTCAAAAGGATAATGACAAAGTAAAAAACACATGTTATTACTAGTAGTCTTTATCAGCAAGCTATATATTGTTGGTATTGTCGATTACCGCCATTACATTAATAGCGATTTATTACAAATCAATACTGACTTATTGTCAGCAGGCGTATTATATAGATTTATTTGACAGTAATACGATTTCTTCTGAAGAAATTTTGACAAAAGAGTTTGAAGAAAATAAAAGTGATAGTAAAAATTTCAAGAAAATGTAACAACCCTGTCCCCAGTTTTGCTTACTCAACCGATTGATGATGTATTACCTGTTAATGAGAAAAAATCCAAGTTAGCAGTAGTCGAGCATAAAAAGGGCAACAAAATAAGAAAATTGAAGAAATTATAGAAACAAAGGAGCATGGAAATTAGCAAAAAATGAATATTAAGTAGTAAAATGGATTCCAATTCAAATACATATTCTCATACTACCAATCGCAATCAACCAGAAACCAAGCCCATATTGTAAAATAATCCTGAAAAAATACAAGACAATATTAAATTACACCACGAGCTGCTACCTATCATATTAACAAGTAATGATAAAGTGTTTTTTGTTGATGATTCACTGATACAAGGTGTTGCACCATATGTTAAAAAATGCTCTTTTAAAACAGTATAAAATAAAAGCCTTGATTTGAGAAAACAGAGCACAGGACTTGCTTATCCAAATGCTTTTAATTGGCCAAAAACAATCAATGATAATTTAATTGCAGATTCTTCAATTAAATTACTTGTCGTTTTCTTGGTGCTAATGATCCTTGGGGTTTTCGTGTAAAAGGTTATATCAAACATGTTGAATTCAAATCTGAATTATGGGAAGAACAATACTGTTTGCGTATTGCATCTATTTTAAATAGTGCTATAGAGTATAATGTCCAAGTACTTTGGCTTGTAGCAGCTTGTATGCGTAAACCAAAATTAAGTAATGGAATGGCTTATCTAAATAATTTATATAGATCTGAACTAGAAAAAATTCAACAATATTTCTTAATAACAAATGAATTATTTGGTTGTACATATGAAAAGTTTAGTAATTTTATAGAAACAGATAAAGCAAAAATTAAAGTAAGAACTGATGATGGGATTCATTTTACAATAGCTGGTCAAAGAATTCTGGCTAAAGCCGCTATGGAACAAATATTTTATAAAGAATTATAGGATACTCATAGTGAATCTTTAAAATATATTGCAACCATAATAGCAATAATGATTACTGTTGGTTGTAATGTAGCTGAAAGTAAAACTACTACCGTATCTGCTATTGTTGATTTTGGTGATCTTAACGTTAAACGTTTTTGCAAAACGTCTAAAATTGTTAGCGGAAAAAAACGAACTAATCAAGTGGTCAATATTACACAATTTGGTGATTTACATTCAGCAGCTGACTTTTTTACTGGTGAGTTTAGAAAGTTAATGCAACGAAAGTATGGTAACGCAAGTATTGGTTGGGTAACGCGCCTGTAGCTATAAAAGGGCAGAACCTTACAGCTGTTACATGGAGAGCTAAAAACTGGGATGTACTAAGTAGTCGAACTTTAAGTAATCTGGATTTTCCTATGAGGGGATTATTGCTAAGCCAAGTCATGATTTTGACACTATCCACATTGCTCCAAAAAGATCTTATAATAAATATTGGCAAGTTAAGTTAACCTTTAAAACACTTCAAACTTGCTAGCGCTTTATGATACAAATGATAAAAAAATTAATTTAAACTATAATTCTGCCTCAAATATTTGGCAAACAGCATCGGTTTTGTCTAAAATACTTTTAGTAATAAAGAGTCAAAAAGATATAGAGCTTGGGGAATTTGGTTAACTGGTTATCAATAATCAGGTGTTATTGTTTCATCTATTGCTACTAATGGTGCTAAACAGGCAATTTGGCAAAAGTGGAAGGAAAATTGGTTTAAAGAACTAACTATATCACAAAGTGATTTAATTATTCTTGAATACGGAACAAATAAAAGTTTTGATGAAACATTAGATGCCAGTTAGTATCGAAGAAACTTAGTTAACAATATTAGACTGATTTGTAAAACATTACCTAATGCTATTATATTAATAATGATACCGCCTGATACCATGGTAAATGGAGCCGATATGCCAAAATTTTTTGAAAAAATAATGAATATTTAAAAGCAAGTAGTCAAGTCGAAAAAAACATTATTTGGGGATTGGCGAGTAGCAATGGGCGGGTAAGTTTGCTATTAAGCAGTGGCGGCAAAGAGGACTTGCTCGTCCAGATTTAGTGCATCAAACTTTACAAGGGTATAAAGAAATTGCTCGTATTTTTTATGCTGATTTAAATAAATTTGTTAGAAAAAATAGCTAAAATTTTGATTAAAAGGAATAAGTAAATTATGGTATCACCAATTATTGTTGCAGTTGATTTTGCCGATGTTAAATCAGCATGGAATTTTATTGATCGAGTTGATCCCAAAGATTGTCGCCTTAAAATAGGTAAAGAGCTTTTTACGCATGCTGGACCTGATTTTATCAAGCAGATTATGCAAAAAGGTTTTGATGTTTTTTTAGATCTTAAATTTCATGATATTCCAAATACTGTCGCAAAAGCAATTGCCGCCACTGCCGATCTTGGTGTTTGGATGACTAATGTTCATGCTAGTGGTGGTTCGCGTATGATGACAGCTGCTAAGGATGCACTTTATTCATATGGTAAAGATGCGCCAATTTTGATTGCGGTAACAGTATTAACTAGTATGGAGTCAACTGATCTCCAAGAAATTGGTATCAACGTATCACCTTTAGAGCAAGCGACTAGATTAGCAATACTTGCTAAAAACTGTGGGCTTGATGGTGTAGTCTGTTCGGCTAAAGAAGTACAAAGTTTCAAAACACGTTTGGGCAGCGATTTTAAATTGGTGACACCAGGTATTAGACCAGCAGATACTAATCCAGATGACCAACGTCGTATTATGACGCCTCAGCGAGCTCTAGCGGCGGGTTCTGATTATTTAGTTATTGGACGCCCAATTACCCAAGCAGAAGATCCCGCTAAAGCTTTACAAACAATTTTAACAACACTTAATCCAAGCAAGAGTTAATAATATTATTATGTCTGATAATCCACTTGTTTATTCGACTGATAAAGGTCGAATTAAACCAACTCAAACACTTATCTCACGGCCTAAGGGGGATGGTATTATTCGAATTCAACGACAAACGTCAGGTCGTAAAGGTAAAGGTGTTTGTGTTATTACTGGATTTGATATCGATCATACTCAATTATTACAGTTAGCAGCAGAATTGAAGAAACGTTGTGGTTGTGGGGGAGCAGTTAAAGATGGCATCATTGAAATACAAGGTGATAAAAGGGATTTATTAAAGTCGTTGCTAGAAGATAAAGGATTTAAAGTAAAATTAGCTGGGGGCTGATTTAATCTATAAAAATAGCGTCCACAATAAAAATGGACGCTATATAATAAGATTTAACTAGAGCGATAACTACGCATCTTTTTACTGATTTCTCTACGTTCTTTTGAAATTTCAGCATTTTTAATAATATAATCATCAACACGATCATCGTAATCGCTTTTCATATTAGCAATAATCGCTTGAAGCTCTTCATAAGTCATATCTGGTTTAATATACTCGCTTAAGTTTTCAAGCAACAGTACTCTTTTTTGGTTGTCACGAATTTTCTTTTCGTTATCTGATATTTCACGTTTTAACTTATTTAAACGGCGTGATAAGCGAATGTATTCTAATACATCTTGAAACGATGGTGCGGTTGATTTTTCCTTGTCCATCTAAAACCCCTTATTTCAAAAAATGGAAAATAAACTTATACCAATTATATACCAATAATTTTTTAAGATCATATTAATATATTTTTAAACAAAATGATATTTCTGTATATTAGCTATCTGCTGAGTGTTAGCTATTTTAAATTTGATTTTAAGCAGATTTTATTTATAAATATTTATTAAAATATTGTTATATTATATATATTTATTTGTGCAATAACATAAAAATAAAAACAGCTATTAAGAATTAGTGCAAAGTATTGTACAATGGTCGCCAAATTTGTAAAAAGTGCCAGAATGAGAGAATCATAATGAGCTGGATTGAAAAAATTCTTAGTAAAAATAATATATCGTCAGATCATAAAAAGGCGAATATTCCTGGTGGCGTTTGGACAAAATGTACTAACTGTGATGAAGTCATTTATCAAGCTGAACTAGATCTTAATTTAGAAGTTTGTCCAAAATGTGATCACCATATGCATATCCCTGCCCGTGTACGTTTATACCGTTTTTTAGATGAGGGTTCGGATGTCGAAATTGGTGCAGATCTTATGCCTAAAGATATCTTAAAATTTAAAGATACGAAAAAATATAAAGATCGTTTAACAGCAGCTCAAAAAGAAACTCACGAAAAAGAAGCAATGGTTGTTATGAAGGGTACATTACTAGGTGTACCTGTGGTTGTTGCTTGTTTTGAATTTGCCTTCATTGGCGGTTCAATGTCTTCTGTTGTTGGTGCATTATTCACTCGCGCCGCAGAGCAAGCCATTGAGGATAAATGTCCTTTAATTTGCTTTTCAACAAGTGGTGGCGCACGAATGCAAGAAGCGCTATTTTCATTAATGCAAATGGCAAAAACCAGTGCTATTCTTGCTAAAATGCAAGATGAAGGTTTACCCTATATTTCAGTAATGACCGACCCAACCATGGGAGGTGTATCGGCAAGCCTAGCAATGTTGGGAGATATTAATATTGCTGAACCTAAAGCATTAATTGGTTTTGCAGGTCCTCGAGTGATTCAACAAACTGTTCGCGAAACATTGCCAGAAGGGTTTCAACGTAGTGAATTTTTACTTGAAAAAGGTGCAATTGATATGATCATTCATCGCAAAGATATGCGTTCTAAAATTGCCAGTTTAGTAACAAAATTAATGAAACTACCTGATCCGTTTAATGAAGCAACCCTTAACGAGACAGTTTAATTGAGTATGCTAAACAATCAACCGAATGCCATGTCAGATCTAAAGACATGGCTTTGTTATTTAGAGCAACTACATCCTATAACCATCGACTTAGGTTTAGAACGAGTAAAAACTGTAGCCCAGCGTCTTAATTTATTACAACCAGCGCCTTATGTTTTTACCGTTGCTGGTACCAATGGCAAAGGAACTACTTGTCGAACGCTTGAAATGATATTGCTTGAAGCGAATTTAAAAGTTGGTGTTTATAGTTCTCCTCATTTATTACGTTTTACGGAACGGGTACGTATTGATAATCAAGAATCAAGCGAGAAAGAAACTGTAAAAGCTTTTGTCGAAATTGAACAAGCCAGAGGTGAGATATCGCTTACTTATTTTGAATATGCAACACTTGCTGCACTTTATCAATTCAAACAAGCAAAATTAGATGTTGTTATATTAGAAGTAGGTCTTGGTGGAAGGCTTGATGCAACCAACATTGTTGATGCTGACGTAGCAATCATTACAACTATTGGTATTGATCATGTTGATTATTTAGGTGATACCCGTGAAAATATCGGGCGTGAAAAAGCAGGCATTTTTAAACCTAAAAGTATAGCTATTGTTGGTGAGCCAGATGTGCCAGAATCTATCTTGACTGTGGCAAAAGCTGTGAATTGCTCTGTCTATAGGGTGAATAGTGATTGGTATTATCAACAACTTAACAAAGATTCATGGGGTTTTGAGTCAAAATTTAAAAAGTATGAAAATTTACCTATTGCCAATGTTCCTTTAGCTAATGCAGCAACTGCAATTGCAGCTATAAGTTATTCACTACTTAAAATAACACAAGATGAAATAACTAAAGGACTGGCAAAATCCAATTTAATTGGGCGTTTTCAAATTATTCAAACATCACCACTGGTTATCCTTGATGTAGCACATAATCCACATGCTGCAGTTTATTTAACACAACAATTAGAAAAACTAAAAGAAGAATATTTGCATGTGGGTAAAGTTATATTTGTTGTTGGCATGCTTAAGGATAAAGATATTAAAAGTACCTTATCCAACTTAAAAGGTGATAAATGGTATTGTGCTTCACTTTATGGTGAACGAGGTTGTAGCGCTGAAGTGTTAAAACAACACTTACTAAATGAAGGTGAGCTCAATATATCAACATTTGATACGGTATCTAAGGCCTATCAAAAGGCAATGCGGGATGCTAAAGAGGATGATATTATCGTGGTATGTGGTTCATTTCATACCGTATCGGATGTTTTAGCTGAAACTGAGCTTTAAGTGAAATTAATCATGACGAACAATCAACAAATTAATTATAAAAATCAAAATAAAGTAAGAAATCGCCTTGTAGGTTTTGCTGCATTGTTACTTATTATTGCAGTATTTGCACCATGGATTTTAACGGATAAATCTAATTTACGAACTTCAACAACGCCAATTTTGCAACCAGAAGTGGTTACGCAACAAAATCAGAACGTAGCATCATCTAATGATATTAATGAAAATTTTACCAATAATCTATCAGAGACTCCTTATCTACCTGATTCAGATCAAGATTTAAGCTCGTTAGTTGCAACTGATATTGTTGATGATCCCGATGATTTGACAACAATAATTACACCTTCAATGTTACAGCAAGAATCTAAACCTTATCTTATCCAGCTTACCGCTTTAAAAAATAAACAAAAAATAGAAGAGTTAGTTGCATTGTTAAGGTTAAATAATTATAGCGTTAGAACGATACCTCAAAGACCTGAACCTAATCAATTAATTAAATTACAGGTTGGGCCTTATGCTAAAAAAGAACAAGCAGAACAAGTCATTATAAACCTGAATAATCTAACAAAATTGAAAGGTATTATTGTTGCTAATTAATCGTTGTTTTGCTTGTTTTATGTTGTAACCAATAATTAATATTAAATATTGTTAATATAGAATTGAGAGTTATTATGATGAACTGGGTTGATTTTACAATTATCGGTATAATTGCTTTTTCTGCATTAATTAGTATTGTACGGGGTTTTGTACGAGAAGCATTATCATTAATTAGCTGGATATTAGCTTTTTTTATTTCTAGCCGATTTTATACCTACGTTACCGATTATTTAACTTATTTTGATAGCGATGTTATACGTATTGCTGTAGCAATTGTTATCCTATTTATTGCTACCTTATTAGTTTGTTCGATTGTGTCTTATGTTATTGGACAATTAGTACAAAAAACAGGGTTATCTGGTACTGATCGTGTATTAGGTATCTGCTTTGGCACGTTACGAGGAATTTTAGTAGTTGCTGCTGTGCTCTTTTTTATTGATACTTTAACGCCGCTATCCCAATCCCATTACTGGACTCAATCGCAGCTAATTCCTCATTTTCATTTTATTATTCGTTGGTTTTTTGATTTTATACAACAGTCTTCTTCGTTTTTAGTATAATAAATTTGAGGTAACCATGTATGTGTGGTGTTATTGGAATTGTAGGATGTAGTACTGTTAATCAATCTATTTATGATGCATTGACTGTTTTGCAACATCGAGGGCAGGATGCAGCAGGTATTGTAACTATAGATAATCAAAATCGATTTCGTTTACGCAAAGCAAATGGATTGGTTAAAGATGTGTTTCAAGAACATCATATGCAGCGATTGCAAGGTAATTTGGGCATAGGACATATCCGTTATCCCACCGCAGGTAGTTCTAGCCCGTCCGAAGCACAACCTTTTTATGTCAATTCACCTTATGGTATTGCTCTTGCTCATAATGGAAATTTAACTAATACTGATGAGTTGCGTAAGAAAGTATTTGAACTTGCAAGACGTCATATTAATACAAATTCCGATTCAGAAGTGTTACTCAATATTTTTGCCAATGAACTTGACAAGTTTCACACCTATCCATTAACTGCCGATAATATTTTTATAGCAATACATAATGTTCATAACATAATTAAAGGGGCATATGCTTGTGTTGCAATGATTATAGGTCATGGTCTTGTTGCCTTTCGTGATCCTTATGGAATTCGCCCATTAGTTATTGGTAAACGAGAGCTTGAGGATCAAAAAATTGAATATATGGTCGCATCTGAAAGTGTGGCTTTAGATATTCTTGATTTTGAGTTTATGCGAGATGTTAAACCCGGCGAAGCGATCTATATTACTCAGGATGGACAATTATATTCTAAGCAATGTTCGAATAACCCTAAATATTATCCGTGTATTTTTGAATATGTTTATTTTGCAAGACCTGATTCTTTAATGAATGGTGTATCAGTTTATCAATCACGTATTCAAATGGGGAAAAAGTTGGGAGCAAAAATAGCAAGAGAGTGGAAGGACGTTAATATTGATGTTGTCATCCCAATTCCTGAAACTTCTTGTGATGCTGCCCTTGAAATTGCACGTATTTTAAATAAACCTTACCGACAAGGATTTGTTAAAAATCGCTATATTGGACGTACCTTTATTATGCCAGGGCAGAGCGCACGAAAAATATCAGTAAGACGAAAACTTAATGCTAACCGTATTGAATTTGAAGGTAAAAATGTACTATTAGTTGATGATTCTATTGTACGAGGCACAACCTCAAAAGAAATTCTTGAAATGGTACGTTCAGTTGGAGCTAAAAAGGTTTACTTGGCTTCTGCTGCACCAGAAATTAGACATCCAAATGTTTATGGTATCGATATGGCTGTTGCTAGTGAACTTATTGCTTATAACCGAACAGTTGATGAAATAGCAAAAGATATCGGCGCAGATAAGCTTATATTCCAGGATTTATCTGATTTAATTAATTCAATTACAGAGCAAAACTCAAACATTCATCATTTAGAGTGTTCTGTTTTTGATGGAAAATATGTTACCGAAGGAATTGATGATAGCTATTTATCATTATTAGAACAAAAAAGAAGGGAAACTAAAAAAACTCTAGTTTCTAAATCTAAAGAGTCAGAAAACTTAGAGATTTATAATGAAGAACAATAAACGATCATAATTAGCATAAATAATAAAACAACAGTAGGTTGTTTATAATTCATGAAATGTAGGTATTACTCGTTTTTTACATTGACTTGAACACTACTCTAATGAATAATATACTTAAAAATAAAACTAACACCTATTAAAACAAGAAATATGGCGTTTATATCATAAAGAAAAGGTAACTTACCGATTTAGCAAAACTCTTTATGGTCAATCGTTGTACTATTTATAACGTGCTAAAAAAGCCAGATTAAAGCTATCCGTTCCGTTAACTACTAAAAAAGAACGTTAAAACTATCAGTTATAGTAATAAACGTCTGGTTAAATTTGAAAAATTCATTTTAAGATAAATAAAGACAGCAAGCTAAACACGATCGGGGAGAAAAGCTTTATGTTGACCTCAAACGTTTTTCTTTTACTTAAAAATTAATTACACAACAAACTAGAATATATTAATCCTCAGTACCGATAATTTTTGTACGAGCTTTATGTGGGCATTTACATAGATAAATTTTAATTTAGTTTGTCGTAGTTTAGACTAACTATACATTAGGTTAATATCTTTATACCATTTTATAAATCAACAAGTTATGAAACTCAAAAGCCCATAAACAAAAGAGAAAACCGAAAAAAGTGATGCGTATTTTAATAGAAGTGTAGCATAGTAAACAAATAGTTAATGATTCAAAAGTTAGACAACAAAAGCCTAAGCGATTTATTCACTTTTATCGTACGGTGTGAAACACATAAAGCAATTTTGGAAGGAAAATGTCTTATGAGTTTTTAGAGAATTATTTTAACCATGATGTTTAAACAACATATCTCTTTCAGTAAATAACTATGTTTCATCAGAAAATAATTATAATTATTACGAAATTTTCATAATTAACTAAAATAAAAGCTATTGAATAATAAATATAAATATTAAATTTACAAAAAAATATCAAAAAAAAGCAATAAATTATTTTGATAAATGACTTTTTTGTAATAAAATTGTCATAACTTCTTAAGATTAAGAGGTTTTGTAAAGAAATTTAAAGCACGAAAAATAAATAGTGTTCTAAAAAATATACTAGTTAAAAAAACAATAAACACTCACGTTGATCTTTAAAAAAGAACAATTTATATTAACTATGTATTTTACGTGATATATTTTTGAAAGTGGAATATAAGGAATGTTAAGATGAGAAAGAATCTTAATTTAACAATTATCTCTGCATTTGTAATAGCTACATTAGGATGGCAATCTGTTTTTGCTGCTGAAGTGGAGGTATCACAAAGTTCTATAGATAGTGATAAAATAATTAAATTAAAAGATGGCACTAAAGCTCGCGAGATGATTAACAATCAACAACGTAGTCTTTATCAAATCGCTCTTTTAAGTAGTATTTCGATTTCAGAATTAAGGGCGATGAATTCGGGACGATTTGATAAGAAAGATGTTATTGAGGTTGGTGAGCGTATAGTTCTTCCCGAAAACTCCCCTTTGTTGCCTGCAATTAAATTAAAAGATGATAAAAAAGATAAGTATGGCAATTTACCTAAATTGGGATCAGATGATAATTATGATGTGAAAAAGGATAAGGAAGCATTATCAACTCAAGTTGCTTCAACGTTACAAACTTTAGCTAGTCAAGATTGGAAACAAATAACATCGCCAGAAAATGGTGGTTTAACAGGACATTTAAAAAATAAAGGTAAAGATTACGCAGAAAGTTATGTACGTAATGGTGTTAAAAACCAAGTTGTTGATCCAGTTCGCAATGCTGTACAGGATTTTTTAGGACGCTTTGGTACTGCTCAATTGCAATTTGACTTGAGTGATAAAGGGACATTTAATAATGTCAATCTGCAATTATTTAGTCCATGGTATGACACTGAAAATACATTAATATTTAGTCAAATTTCATTTCAAGAATATGAACACAATCGTCGAATAGGTAATTTAGGTATTGGTCAGCGCTGGGATGTTGCTGATAAAAAATGGTTAATTGGTTATAATGTGTTTCTTGATCATGATTTCCAGCGGGCACACAATCGTTTAGGTATTGGTACCGAAGCATGGACTGATTATATGAAATTTGCCGCTAACTATTACCATCCTTTATCTGATTGGAAAGATTCTAAAGATTTTGATGATTATTTAGAACGTGCAGCAAGGGGGTTTGATCTTCGATTCCAAGGTTATTTACCACAATATCCGCACTTGGGTGGATCGCTTATGTATGAACAATACTATGGTGATAAAGTCGCTTTATTTGGTAAAGACAATCTTCAAAAAGATCCAAGAGCGATTACTGTGGGTCTTGATTATACACCAGTTCCTCTTTTTACCATTAAAGCTGAGCATAAACGAGGTCAAGATAGTAAGAAAGCAACTAATGCTGAATTGACGATGAATTATCGTATAGGTACTCCATTAAAAGAGCAGTTGGATCCTGATATGGTTCAATCTGCGCGTTCTTTAAAGGGTAGCCGTTATGATCTAGTTGACCGCAATAACTATATCGTTCTGGAATATAAAGAAAAGAAAATGTCTGTCGATTTGGGGCTTGAACAAGTTCAATTAATTGAGGGACAAACTTATCCATTAAGCATTAGTGTTCATAATTCTAAAAACATATCAAGTTTAGCATGGTCTGGTGATATGCTTGAAATTGATGCAGGTGATGGTTTCTTATGTGTGACAACTGGGGTATGTACTGCTTCTTCTTGGCTTAATCCATCAGTTGATACAAATAACTGGAAAATTGTTGCACCTAGTTATGTCGACCAGAATGGTCAACGTCGACCCGTTTGGTCAAATGGTAAATATTCTTTATCGGTATCGGTTACAGATAGTCGTGGTAAATCTGCAACATCTAATGCTGTTAGTTTCGAAGTATTACCAGATCCAACAATGAGAAAAATTGGAGTATGGGCAGTAGATAGTTCTGGTAATAAAACGACTTTGGCGACTCAATCCGCAGATGGTTTAAGTAGTTTGACAGTACTAGCAACCCTAGTTAAACCGAAGGTGAATAATGGTTCAATCAACTCATTTCAAGATGTAGATGGTTTCAGAGATGATGAACTAATGAGTCGTATACCGGATACATTTAACGAATTTGCTGGATTATGGACCGCAACTAGTAATGGCCAAAAAATTGCTTTAATCAATGGTACATCGGGTAGTATAAGTCAATGTCCTGGGCATGAACCTTGTGTGATTGTAAAATCATTTGAAAAAATTACAAAAGGTCAAAAAGTTTCATCTCATGCTTCAACCGCAGCTGGTTTAGAAGTGATTGGTGATAGTTATGCATTAGATGTTGCTTCAAATATTCAAGGTATTGTAGATTTTTCTATTAACATTGATCAGTTTGGAGTTTCATTTAACAAGGCTTCTATTGATTTTTCAGGTGGTAAAGCAAGTTATATTGAAGTTTGGACTGCTTCTGGAGTAAAAGTAGCTACAAGTAATAATTCTATACTTCAATTTTCACCAGCAGGTCCAAATGAATGGCGAGTGGGTAATGAATATTATGTTAAAGCATTTACTGCAGGTGGTCAGCCAATTGCTAATTCATTTGTGATTTGGTCATTGGTTGGTTCAAATACTAGTGCTTGTCCTAGTTCAGCAGTGACATCATTACCTAATGATGTCTCTAATAAACCTAACGGACCGTGGTTTAATGTATCTATGGGAATGGATGCTCATTATACAATAAGAAGTAAAAATAAGAACAATTATAGTTATGCAACATCAGGTACTAGTATTCCAGCTGTCCAAGGTGCTCCAGATTATTTGGATTTAACTCCACAATCAGTTTCTGTACCTGCATGCGCTGGGGATCAAGGATTTAAATTACAAGTTACAGTTTTATAGTAGATAAAGTTTTTGATTACCAACTGGTGTTGGTAATCTAAAAGGGACACCAGTTGTTAATGGTGTGTTTATATAAGTATAATATTCTTTTATAAAAAAAAATAGGAAGTTAAACATGAAAAATTTAACAATTAAAAAGGTTGCATTAGGCTTATTTTTAGCTGGTTATGCAGCAAGTAGTGCGTTTGCATTAGATGCAACTACTCAAAGTGTTATTATGGGTAATGCACCAACGTTGAAAGCTAATAGCGCTTCAAATGATCACACTTTGACAGTTGGCATAACTTCAGACGCGGCTGGTAATAGCCCAATCGGTAACCGTGCAGCTAAAGTTGGTGATTATATCTTTATTAAATTTAATCTTTATGATGAAGATGGTGACATTGATAACCAACAAATCAAAGATACATTGACAGTCTTTGTGAAGAAAAATGGCACTTGGAATCAAATCACCACTCTTAGCAATTTAGACGCTTCCAATAATCAACAAACAGGTGACGGTGAGGTACATTTTCAAATAGATAGTAACTTTATTGGAGCACAGCAAATTGGTTTTAGAATCTTAGAAAGAACTGATTTCGGTCTTCCTTATGTTGGTAATTGGTTACAAGTAAATGATATTTGGGCAGCTGGTGTTACACCAAATACTAAGCCAGCAGATCCTAATGACCCAGATGCAAATGCACCTACAGATCCAGACGATGGTACTAATGGTAACACTCATGGACCAGGTAGTATTGAGAATGGTAGTGGTCATGGACCTATAGTATCAGATGGTGTCCGAGTTGGTATTTTCAAAATTGACGCAAATGGTACCGTAGATAAAACTGTAAACTACACTGCAGCGAATGCTCCGGCTCTAAATTACGGCGAAAAATTTGAAGCTATCGTGTGGGATGATGTTGATAATAATGAAAATATTGATCCTGGCGAAACTGATTTAACAAATTCTTATACCTACAAATGGTATCTAGATGGAACTTATGAGAATGTTACTGCAGATCCTGCTGAATTAACTGGTAATAATCTTTCTGGTCAAGACAATAGACAAATTACCTTAGGTGATCAAAGCGGCGGTAAGAATAATAGCATTTATGCAGCAGCATACAAAGCTGGTGCCCAAGGTTATCATCTTAAAGTTGAAGCCAACTAATAATTTTAAATTTAGTTATATACAGCATAAAAAACACTCTTTGGAGTGTTTTTTATTAAGAATGAAATACCACTCACTTAGTTATATGCTTCATATTATTTAAGGTTTGCTATAAAATAATTGCAATCTTTAATTCACTGTTATAAATATGATTATTCCTTGGCAAGATTTAGAACCTGAAACGTTAAATAACCTTATAGAATACTTCGTATTGCGTGAAGGCACTGACTATGGCTTGCAAGAAAAATCGCTACAAGAAAAAGTTAATGATGTTAAACTCCAATTGGAAAATGGTTTGGCAGCAATCTTTTGGTCTCAATTGCATGAAACAATTGATATTAAGTTAATTAAATAATGGTTAAAATGATTGTTTGTATATAATTTATTATGTAACTTTGTTATAGTGTCACTGTTGTAAATAAAATGGAGAGGTAGGAGTAATGATTGGAAAACAACAATCGGATACAACATTAGAATGGTTTTTATCTCATTGCCATATTCATAAATATCCGGCTAAGAGTACCCTTATACATCAAGGCGAAAAAGCAGAAACTCTCTATTATATTTTAAAAGGCTCGGTTGCAGTATTGATTAAAGACGATGAAGGTAATGAAATGATTTTATCCTATTTAAATCAAAATCAATTTTTGGGTGAATTAGGCCTTTTTAAGGAAGATACAGAGCGAAGCGCATGGGTTAAGGCCAAAACAAGTTGTGAAGTGGCTGAAATTTCATACAAAAAATTTAAACAACTCGTTCAAGTCAATCCTGATATCTTAATGCGCCTTGCCAGTCAAATGGCAAGTCGATTACAAGTAACATCTGAGAAAGTTAGTAATTTAGCATTTTTAGATGTTGCAGGGCGTATTGCGCAAACACTTTTAAACCTTGCTAAACAACCTGATGCAATGACACACCCTGATGGTATGCAAATTAAAATTACGCGTCAAGAAATAGGTCAAATTGTTGGTTGTTCGCGTGAAACAGTTGGTCGAATTTTAAAAATGCTTGAAGATCAACATTTGATTTCTGCTCATGGTAAAACGATTGTGGTTTATGGTACCCGTTGATTTGTCTAAATAATACAATTGATACAATGATTGATACAATACGAGATATCACATGATACAAAAAAGGTATATTCCAAGTCATGTGGCTATAATTATGGATGGCAATGGTCGCTGGGCTCAACAACGTAACCAGTTGCGTGCCATTGGTCATCGAGCTGGTTTAAAAGCTGTACGAAAAATTGTTGCTTATGCTGCAGGATTAAAAGTAAAAGTTCTTACTTTATATGCTTTTAGTAGTGAAAACTGGAAGCGTCCATCTAATGAAGTTTCAGCCCTAATCTCCCTTTTTATTTATGCATTAAATAAAGAAATTAAAAGTTTAAATAAAAATAATGTTCGATTGAATATTATTGGTGATATTTCACGCTTTAATGAAAATTTACAAAATATGATTATTCATGCGCAGAATTTAACAAAAAACAATTCTGGGCTAGTGCTGAATATAGCAGTCAATTATGGTGGCCGTTGGGATATTTTGCAATCAGCAAAAAAAATGGCTATGCAGGTTATTAAGGGCGAAATCACTATAGATGAAGTGACAGAAGACCGATTTGGTTCAACAATGTGTATGAGCGAATTTCCTGAAGTTGATTTAGTTATTCGTACTGGGGGAGAATATCGAATAAGTAATTTTTTATTATGGCAAATTGCTTATTCTGAACTTTATTTTACCGATATTTTATGGCCTGATTTTAGTCAAAGTTTATTTGATGATGCTATTAATGCATTTAATGCCAGAGAGCGACGTTTTGGTGGGATTCATAATAAGGAGCACTCATGTTAATCCATCGCATACTTGCTGCAATTGTGCTTATTCCTCTTGTGGTAGTAGTTATTTTTTTTGTTCCATTATCTGTATTTTCTTTAGCCATTATTCTGGTTTGCGGATTAGCTGCGTGGGAGTGGACTCAGTTCCTAAATATTAAAAAAAAATATTCAAAGTTAATTTTTGCCTTTTCAACTGTTATTTTATTGAGCATACTTTATTTGATTCCAAATTCAATTGAATTAAAAGTAAAACTATATATCACTATTTTATCTTTATCAGTTATATGGTGGTTAATTGCGTTGTGTTTAGTAACTAGCTATCCCAACACAACTAAATATTGGGGTAATTCAAATGCTATAAAGTTGCTATTTGCTTTTTTTACGATAATACCTTTTTTTATTAGTATGATTGAATTAAGAGCAATTAATTATAATGTTAATACTTACACTGGTGCAGTTTGGTTGCTTTACGTCTTTGTGCTAGTATGGGCGACAGATACAGGTGCTTATTTTGCGGGGCGCAGATTTGGTAAACGAAAATTAGCTCCAAAAGTATCCCCAGGTAAAACTGTAGAAGGATTTATTGGTGGTATCAGCGTAGCTATTGCAATTAGTATAATTACTTACATGTTTAACATGTTTAACATGACTTTCAGTACATTTTTTATTAGCTCTTTGTTAGCGGTTTTAGTTTCAGTTTTAGGTGATTTAACTGAAAGTATGTTTAAACGTGAAGCTGGTATTAAAGATAGTGGTTACATAATTCCTGGACATGGTGGAATTTTAGATCGTATTGATAGTTTAACTGCTGCAGTTCCTGTTTTTTCTGCATTAACTTTTTATTTATTATAAAAGGTGATGATTTTGTTGTGGTCACTGTTACTGTTTGTTATTACCATGAGTATATTAGTTACTATTCATGAGTTTGGACATTTTTGTGTTGCTCGTTTATGCAAGGTTCAAGTTGAATGCTTTTCAATTGGCTTTGGTAAAAAACTGTGGTCTCATAAATTTTTAAGTGGAACTGAATTGGTAATTGCTATGATTCCGCTTGGAGGTTATGTTAAAATGCTCGACGGTAGAGCAACGGCATTGTCAAGCAGCAACGAAAGATTTGCATTTGATAGAAAAAAGATTTGGCAACGGGCCGCAATCATTTTTGCTGGTCCATTTGCTAATTTTGTATTAGCTTTGATTATTTATTGGATTATTTTTTTGATAGGTGTAGTTGTTTATCCTGTCAAAATAAAAGAGATAATACCTAATACACCAGCCTCCACAGTAACTATTCCTGCTGGTGCAGAATTGAAGACTATTGATAATATAGAAGTAGAAACATGGAATGATGTTAATTTAGCTTTAATTGCAGCAATGGGAAAAGATAATGTTTCTTTGTCTTATATCGATAGTTCTGATGACGGTAATCAAAAAGAAATTAAAAAAAGTGTGGATATTAATAATTGGCGTTTTGATATAGAAAAAGATTTAGCTATTAGCGCATTTGGTTTTGTACCTAAAATGCTAGAAGTTCATCCTGTAGTGAGCAAAGTTGTTTCTGGTTCGGCTGCTGAGAAAGCTGGTTTACAAATTGGTGATAAAATTGTTGGTTATAACGATCAATCATACGTAGATTGGAATGATTTTTCCAATAACATTAAAAAAGCTCAGCTAATGATGCTAAAGGTTAATAGAGGAAAAAAAGATATTTATCTCAAACTCGTGCCAACTATTGGTATAGATGGAAAAGGTGTTGCTGGTTTGTATCCCACAACCGGGACAAAAATTGTGCAGTATGGTTTTTTAGAAGGTTTTAATAAAGGTATGGCGCAAACAATGTTAACTATAAAGTTAACAACTCGTTCGCTTTATCAATTAGTAACAGGAATTATTGGTCTAAAACATTTATCTGGACCAATAACAATAGCAAAAAGCGCAGGGCAAACAGCAAGTTATGGTTTTACTCCTTACTTATATTTTTTGGCTTTTATTAGTATAAGTTTAGGTATTATCAATCTTGTTCCATTACCTATATTAGATGGCGGCCACCTTGTATTTTTACTCTTTGAAAAGATAAAAGGTAAAGCCTTATCAAATAAAGCACAAGAGAGATTTTTTCGTATTGGTTTATTTTTACTGATGGTAATAATGGGAATTGCACTATTTAATGATATTTTACGATTGTGATGGGATGAGGTTATAAATATTTACGATGAAAATAAATAAATTACTTATAGCATCTTTGTTGTGTAGTACTACAGCAGTATATAGTTCCAACGTATTTTGTGTTGATGATTTTGTGGTCAAAGATATCAAATTTGAGGGTTTGCAGCGTGTCACTGTTGGTGCTGCATTACTTGAAATGCCAATTCAAGTTGGTGATTATGTCAGTGAAAATGATTTAGGTCATATCATCAAATCACTATATTCTAGTGGAAACTTTGATAATATTACTATCTCTCGTGATGGTGATAGATTAATTATCCACGTTCAAGAACGCCCTACTATTGCTAACATAACTTTTTCTGGTAATAAGTCTATTAAAGATGACATGCTGAAGAAAAATTTAGATAGTTCTGGTATTCGTGAAGGCGAAGCATTGGATCGTACTATGCTTTCTGGTATAGAAAAAGGTTTAGAAGACTTCTACTATAGTGTAGGTAAATACAATGCTCAAATTAAGGCTGTAGTAACTCCACTATCTCGTAATCGTGTCGATTTAAAATTAGTTGTTGCTGAAGGTAAATCGGCGTTAATTGATCAGATCAATATAGTTGGCGCAAAGGCTTTTTCATCTGAAGAGCTTATTTCACGTTTTGCTTTGCGTGATGAGGTACCCTGGTGGAACATGCTTGGAGATCGTAAATATCAAAAACAAAAATTAGCATCAGATTTGGATGAATTGCAAAGTTTTTATTTAAATCGTGGTTATGCTCGTTTTAACATTGAGTCAACGCAAGTTAGTTTAACACCAGATAAAAAAGGTATATACGTTACAATCAATATTCATGAAGGTGAACAGTATAAGTTATCTCAGCTTGAATTTATAGGTAATTTTGCAGGATATAAAGAAGAGATCGCCAAAATTGCGAAGGAAAAAGTAACAATTGGTGAGCTCTATAATGGAAAAAAAATTACTGAAATTGAAGATAATATTAAGCGTTTACTTGCTAATTTTGGTTATGCATACCCTCGAGTTTCAATCCGACCTGAAATGGATGATGCCTCTCATACTGTTAAATTAGTCATTCTTGTTGATGTTGGTGAACGTTTTTATGTTCGTAATATAAAAATAGTAGGCAATACTATAACAAGTGAAAACGTAATTCGCCGTGAACTTCGACAAATGGAGGGAGCATGGTTAAGTAATGGATTAGTTGAATTAGGTAAAGAACGTTTAAATCGACTTGGTTTTTTTGATACTGTTGAAGCTAATACCGAACGTGTACCTGGAGTCGCTGATCAAGTCGATGTTATTTATATCGTTGCTGAACGTAATACTGGTAGTATCAAATTTGGTGTTGGAATTGGTTCTGATAGTGGTCTTAGCTTTAATGCTGGAATTTCTCAAGATAACTGGTTGGGTACAGGTAATAGTGTCTCATTTGACATTAATACTACCGATACAGATAAAACTGCGTCTATTTCTATCGTTGATCCTTATTTTACCGTTGATGGTGTAAGCCTAGGTGGAAGTTTTTATTATAATACTTATAAAAATGACGATAAAGATGATGAGTCAGAATATTCAAGTAAGACTTGGGGGGCGTCAGCTAATTTTGGTTTCCCAATTAGTGAAAATAATTTTGTTCGTTTTGGTACTGAATTCGCTAACCATAAGTTGTCCGATATGAAGGCGCAATATGGCATGTGGCGCTATTTTAACTCTATGGGCGAAAAAGTTAAAAATAAAAATTCTGTTTCTTTTAGCACCAATGATTTATTATTAAATGCCTATTGGACATATAACTCTTTAGATCGTGGATTCTTCCCTACTGATGGATTAAAAATGACTACTAGTGCTAAAGTTACAGCACCATTATTTGATAATCGATTCTATAAACTAGTGTCAGATGCATCTTATTATTATCCAATTGACAATGACCATAATTGGGTCTTCTTAACTCGTGCTCGATTAGGCTATGGGGGCGGTTTTGGTGGTAAAGAGTTACCTTTTTACGAAAATTTCTATGCTGGTGGTGCGTCAGTGCTACGTGGATTTAAATCAAATACTGTTGGCCCTAAAGCGGTATATCTTAATAAAAGTGGAGTTTGTGATAGCTTAGATAATACATCTGGATGTACTAAATCAAAAGATGCAGTAGGTGGTAATGCTATAGCTTTTGCAAGCACAGAGCTGATTGTCCCAACGCCATTTGCTAGCGAAAAATACGCTGATAATATTAGAACATCACTATTTTTTGATGCTGGTACTGTATGGGATACAGAATGGGACCTAAAAGGAAATAATATTCCTGATTATAGTTCTCCGTCAGATATTAGAATGTCTGCTGGTCTTGCTGTGCAATGGATGTCGCCATTAGGTCCTTTGGTTTTTTCTTATGCTCAACCATTAAAAAAATATAATGGTGATTCAGCGCAACAGTTTCAATTTAATATAGGCTCTACATGGTAATTTCATGTTATAAATAAAAACAAGGTGATTAAAGTGAAAAAAATTATATCTATACTGAGCGTTAGTATAACATTACTTTTTGCAAGTTTTGCAAATGCTGAAGTTAAAATTGGTGTAGTTGATGTTATGTCAGTATTGCAACGCATGCCTCAACGAGAATCTGTTGCTAAAGCATTGGATAGTGAATTTGAAGCGAGAGCGAAAGCATTACAAGCTGAAGAAAAAAAAGCTGGCGAAGCTGATGCTCGTCTAAAAAAAGATGGTTTAACATTATCTTCATCTGAAAAAAGTAAACTGAATAAAACAATTTCTGAATTTGAAAATAAAGCTAAGACGTTTTCTGCAGATTATCAAAAACGTCAAAAAGAAGAGTTTGGTAAATTATTAACTAAAATCCAAGAAGCAGTAAAAGATATTGTTGAAACAGAAAAATACGATATTATCTTAAATGCTGAAACTACGCTATCAGCTTCAGATGTAGTTAATATTTCAGATAAAGTACTGGAAAAGGTTAAAAAATAATGTTTTCCATTCGGTTAGAGCAATTAGCTAAGCAACTTGATGCTAGGTTACTTGGTGATGGTGATTTAGTCATCACTGGTATAGCATCAATGAAAAGTGCAGTATCAGGTCAAATTACATTTTTATCTGATAAAAAATTACAAAAGAATTTATTAGAATGCAAAGCTTCTGCTGTGGTAATGACAGAAGCGAGTCTTGAGCATTGGAATAGTGCAGCCCTTATTGTAAAAGATCCATACCTTGCATATGCAAAATTAGCACAATACCTAGATACCACTCCAGCTCCAGCTAAGGATATAGCTACATCAGCAGTGATTGATTCGACAGCTCAATTAGGGAGTAATGTTTCTATTGGTGCTAATGCTGTTATCGAAAGTGGTGTGATATTAGGAGATAATTGTATTATTGGTGCAGGGTGTTTTGTTGGAAAAAATACAACAATTGGTGCTGGTACAAAATTATGGGCCAATGTCTCTGTTTATCATAACTGCGTTATTGGTGAAAATTGCTTAGTACAATCAGGAACTGTAATTGGTGCGGATGGATTTGGTTATGCTAATAATAAAGGTAAGTGGGTTAAAATTCCCCAATTAGGTCGTGTTGTTATTGGTAATGATGTTGAAATTGGTGCCTCAACAACGATCGATCGTGGTGCACTTGATGACACTATCATTGGTAACGGTGTTATTATTGACAATCAATGTCAGATTGCCCATAACGATGTGATTGGAGATCATACAGCAATTGCAGGTGGTGTTATTATGGCTGGAAGTTTAACTATTGGTCGACACTGTTTAATTGGTGGTGCAAGTGTGATTAATGGACATATGGAAATATGTGATCAAGTTACAGTGACAGGTATGGGAATGGTAATGCGCCCAATTACACAGCCAGGTGTTTATTCATCTGGTATTCCATTGCAGGAAAATAAAGTTTGGCGAAAAACGGCATCATTAGTTTTACATATTGACGAAATGAATAAACGCTTGAAAATGCTTGAGAAGAAATTATTAAATGTCTCGACGTAGGCGATTACGGTCGGTATAATGCATGCCTATTTTTTAATTTTTTAGCTCAATTATCGTTTTTATATAATTATGGGCAGATAATATTCAATAATTTCGAGGTATAAAGATGCAAGTTTCGGTAGAAACAACACAAGGGTTAGGTCGACGTTTATCAATTACAATTAAAGCTGAAGATATTTCAAAAGCAGTTGATAAAGAGCTTATTAATACAGCAAAAAAAGTACGTATTGATGGTTTTCGTAAAGGAAAAGTGCCTTTAAAAATTGTTGAACAACGTTACGGAGCTTCTATTTTACAAGATGTATTAAGTGATTTAATGCAACGAAATTTTGTGGACGCAATTATTCAGGAAAAATTAAATCCAGCCGGAGCTCCAACTTATACTCCACAAGAATATAAAAATGGTGAAGATTATACATTTACTGTTGAATTTGAAGTTTACCCAGAAATAAAAGTTGAAAATTTAGATAAAATTGAAGTTGAAAAACCAGTAGCAGAAGTTGCGGATGCAGATATTGAAACAATGATTGAAACATTGCGCAAGCAACAAGGTACTTGGAAAGAGGTTGAAAAAGCAGCTGAAGAACAATATCGTGTTACTTTAGATTTTGTAGGTCAAGTTGATGGTGCAGAGTTTGAAGGCGGTAAGGCTAATGATTTTGCATTAGTGCTAGGACAAGGTCGTATGATCCCTGGTTTTGAGGATGCTATTATTGGTCATAAAGCAGGTGATAAATTTGATATTAATGTTACTTTCCCTGAAAACTATCATGCTGAAAACCTTAAAGGTAAACCTGCTGTATTTGCGGCTACACTTAAAAAGGTTGAAGAACTTGAATTACCTGAACTTACAGAAGATGTTGTTAAACGTTTTGGTATTGTAGACGGTACCGTTGAAAGTTTACGAGCCGAAGTCTGTAAAAATATGACTAGGGAACTCAATGCAACAATTCGTAACAAAATTAAAACACAAGCTATTGATGGTTTAGTTAAAAATAATGAAATTGATGTACCGGGGGCATTAATTAACCGCGAAGTTGATGTATTACGTCAACAAGCTTTATCTCGTTTTGGCGGTAATGTCAAACAAGGTATGGAGTTACCGAAGGAATTATTTGAAGCTGAAGCTAAAAAACGTGTTACTACAGGATTACTGTTTAATGAAATCATTGAAAGTAATAAATTAACAGCGGAAGAATCGCGCGTTCAAGCATTAATCGAAGAAATTGCAACTGCATATGAAGATCCAAAAGAAGTTTTAGAATATTATCGCAAGGATAAGAAAGCGATGGAAAATATTAGAGCTGTTGCATTAGAAGATCAAGTTGTTGATCTGTTGTTAGCTAGCGCAAAGGTAACAGAAAAGACTTATTCGTTTTCTGAATTAATGAATCAGCAAATAGTCTAATTTATTAACCTTTTCGTTTAATCTAAAAAACTACTTTAAAGCCCAAATAAGGATTATCCGTTTGGGCTATTTTGTTAATTAGGAGAAAAAAATGCCTTTAGAATCATACATGGGTGTTATTCCAATGGTCGTTGAACAAAGCTCTCGGGGTGAACGTGCTTATGATATTTACTCACGACTATTAAAAGAGCGAGTTATATTTTTGACAGGTCAAGTTGAAGATAATATGGCAAACCTTATTATTGCTCAAATGTTATTTCTAGAAGCTGAAAATCCTGATAAAGATATCTATTTGTATATTAATTCTCCTGGTGGGGTTGTTACAGCAGGCATGGCAATTTATGACACCATGCAATTTATAAAACCAGACGTCAGTACAATTTGTTTAGGGCAAGCATGTTCAATGGGGTCATTACTTTTAACAGCTGGTGCTAAAGGTAAACGTTATTGCTTGCCTAATGCTCGTGTAATGATTCATCAACCATTAGGTGGTTTTCAAGGACAGGCTTCAGATATCCAAATACACGCACAAGAGATTTTACAGGTAAAAAATCGTCTAAATAGTATTTTAGCAATGCACACAGGTCAAGATATTAGTGTGATTGAAAAAGATACCGATCGTGATAATTTTATGTCTGCCGATAAAGCGGTTGAATATGGTTTAGTTGATGCCATATATAATAAACGATCTTAATGTTGGGTAGGTGATAAACGTGAATAAAGAAAGTTCAGAAAAATTACTCTATTGTACTTTTTGTGGTAAAAGTGAGCATGAAGTCCGTAAACTTATTGCTGGTCCAGCATCTATTTATATTTGTAATGAATGTATAGGATTATGTAATGATATTTTAAAAGATGAGAAAAAAAATTTTCTTTCTCATGAAGAGTTTATTAGTAAGTCATTACCGACACCACATGAAATTAGGGAACATCTTGATGAATATGTAATTGGTCAAGAACGAGCCAAAAAAGTTTTATCTGTTGCCGTTTATAATCATTACAAGCGTTTACGTAATCATGCTAGTCGTAGTGATGTTGAATTAGGCAAGAGTAATATACTGCTTATAGGACCTACTGGTAGTGGTAAAACGTTATTAGCTGAAACATTGGCCCGTTTTTTAGATGTACCTTTTGCTATGGCCGATGCAACAACATTAACTGAAGCCGGTTATGTTGGTGAAGATGTAGAAAATATCATTCAAAAGTTATTACAGAATTGCGATTATGATGTTGAAAAAGCTCAGAGGGGGATTATTTACGTTGATGAAATTGATAAAATTTCACGAAAATCGGATAATCCATCAATTACTAGAGATGTATCAGGTGAAGGTGTTCAACAAGCTTTATTAAAAATTATTGAAGGTACTATTGCTTCAGTTCCGCCAAAAGGTGGGCGAAAACATCCTCAACAGGAATTTTTACAGGTTGATACTTCAAAAATTTTATTCATTTGTGGCGGAGCATTTAGTGGCTTGGATAAAGTCATTGAAAATCGTGTATCGATTAATACAGGAATAGGTTTTGGCGCCGATGTGAAAAGTACCAAAAATAGACTTTCTGAGTCGGAGCTATTAGCACAAATTGAGGCTGAAGACTTGGTTAAGTTTGGTTTAATTCCTGAGTTTATTGGAAGGTTACCTGTCATTGGAAAATTATCTGAATTAGATAAAAATGCTTTAATTAATATTCTAACTGAACCTAAAAATGCTTTAACTAAACAATTTCAAACATTGTTCAAGCTTGATGGTGTTGAACTTGAGTTTACAAAAGAAGCTTTAGATGCTATAGCTATAAAAGCGATGCAACGGAAAACCGGTGCTAGAGGTTTGCGTTCAATTGTGGAAAATATATTATTAGATACAATGTATGACTTACCATCAATGAATACCATTAATAAAGTAGTTGTAGAAAAAGAAACTGTTGAACAATCTTTAGCACCAAAATTTGTCCATCGTAACGATATTGATATTTCTATTTAAAATACATATTTGCCATCATAAATACGGATGGCAAGAGATATAACTTTAAATTAATACTAAAAAAAATTCTACATAAATACAGTCAAGATGTTCTAGAAAATAGTGTATATTTAAAGCAAAAAAGATAGGCTTGAATATCCAAAAATGATCCCAATATTTATTTAATGGGTTTATACAACTAGAGAGAATAAAATGAAAACAAAACGAACTAAACATATGATTATGCCTATTTTACCATTGCGTGATGTTGTTGTATTTCCACATATGGTAATTCCTCTCTTTGTTGGTAGAAGTAAATCAATACGTTGCTTAGAAAGTGCAATGGAAATGGATAAGCAAATCTTTCTTGTAACTCAAAAAAACCCTTCCCAAGATGATCCAGATATAGATGATTTATATGATGTTGGAACTGTTGCTAATGTTTTACAGTTACTTAAATTACCTGATGGCACAGTAAAAGTTCTTGTTGAAGGTGTTGAAAGAGCTAAAATGATTGATGTTGTTGAACGCGATAACAATGAATTTTTTATTGCAAAAGTTAAGTCATTTAGTGAAGCAAAAAAAGCTGATGATATAAGTGAAGCTATGATACGCCTAACTTTGTCCAACTTTGATGAATATGCAAAACTTAACAAAAAAGTAACCCAGGAAGTTGTTGATTCTATCCGTTTACTTAAAGAACCATCTCGTTTGGCTGATTCTATTGCTGCATCTCTATTTTTGAAAGTTGATCAAAAACAAGAGATTTTAGTAACAGCAAATCTTGTAAAGCGTTTTGAATTGCTTATTTCATTGATGGAATCAGAAATTGATTTATTACAAGTTGAGAAAAATATTCGACAACGAGTTAAACAGCAAATGGAGAAAGCTCAAAAGGAATATTACCTCAACGAGCAAATTAAAGCTATTCATAAAGAATTAGGAGATATAGATAATAAGCCTGATGAATATGAAGAATTAAAAGAAAAAATTACTAAGGCAAAAATGCCTAAAGAAGCTACGGATAAAGCATTAGCTGAGCTTAATAAATTAAAAATGATGCCGGCAATGTCTGCAGAAGCAACGGTTGTTCGTAGCTATATTGATTGGATGATTCAAGTTCCTTGGTATAAGCGTAGTAAAATTAAAAAAGATATTGAAGTTGCACAAAAAGTATTAGATAAAGATCATTATGGTCTTGAACGAGTAAAAGATAGAATTTTAGAATATTTAGCAGTTCAAGGTCGTGTCAATAAAGTTAAAGGTCCAATTTTATGTTTAGTTGGTCCTCCAGGGGTAGGGAAAACATCACTTGGCCAATCGATAGCTAAAGCAACAGGACGTCAGTATATACGAATGGCGCTTGGTGGCGTGCGCGACGAGGCTGAGATACGCGGACATAGACGTACTTACATTGGTTCGATGCCGGGTAAATTAATTCAGCGTATGGTCAAAGTAGGAGTTAAAAACCCGTTATTTTTATTGGATGAAGTAGATAAGATGGCATCGGATATGCGTGGTGACCCTGCATCTGCTTTATTAGAAGTCCTTGATCCAGAACAAAATAATGCTTTTAGTGACCATTATTTAGAAGTCGATTACGATTTATCTGATGTGATGTTTGTTGCAACTGCTAACTCTATGAATATTCCTGCGCCATTATTGGATAGAATGGAAGTTATTCGCCTTTCTGGTTATACAGAAGATGAAAAATTGAATATAGCAAAGCAACATTTAATTGCTAAGCAGATAGAAAATAATGGTTTAAAATCAAAAGAAATTAGTATTGATGATCCAGCTATTATGGGAATTATTCGATATTATACGCGGGAAGCAGGAGTTCGAAGCTTAGAGAGAGAGATTGCAAAAATTTGCCGTAAGGTTGTTAAACAATTAGCATTAGATAAAAAATTAAAAAAAGTAACGGTTACACAGGCTAACTTAAAAGATTTTTTGGGAATACAGCGTTTTAATTACGGAAAAACGGATAATGAAAGCCGAATTGGTCAGGTTATTGGTCTTGCGTGGACAGAAGTTGGCGGAGACTTACTTACAATTGAATCAGTAAGTGTATTAGGTAAAGGAAAATTAACTTATACAGGTTCATTAGGCGAGGTTATGCAAGAGTCAATTCAAACAGCACTGACAGTTGTTCGATCACGTGCTGAAAAATTAGGCATAAATAGTGATTTTTATGAAAAACGTGATATCCATGTCCATGTACCTGATGGAGCAACTCCAAAAGATGGACCAAGTGCAGGTATTGCAATGTGTACATCACTTATTTCAACCTTAACAGGTAATCCTGTTCGATCTGATGTTGCTATGACAGGTGAAATAACTTTACGTGGTGAAGTTTTACCTATAGGAGGGCTAAAAGAGAAGTTACTAGCTGCACACCGAGGTGGAATTAAAACCGTTTTGATCCCTATGGATAATGTTAAAGACTTGGAAGAAATTCCTGTTAATGTAAAATCTGAAGTTAATATTCATCCAGTAAAATGGATTGATGAAGTACTCACAATTGCACTACAAAATAATCCATTTGGTATAGAGCCAATAACTAAAAAAACTATTAAGAAATTAAAAAACAGTATTGATAGTTCTGTAATATTGAACTAGTAACTTAATACTATATATAAAAGATCAACTTTATGTTGATCTTTTTTGTAGACGTAACATTCGTACAATAGCCAATTTAGTTAAATATGCTATACTTTCATAATTCAACATTAGGTATATGGAGAGTCGCAAGAAATGATGGAAACAATCCGAACAGTAGCAAATAATATTGTGGTTAAGATTATTTTTGCAATAATTATCGTATGTTTTATTTTCACAGGCGTCGGATTTTTAGGCTTTGGAGGTGGTAAGACTAGCGCACTAGATCAACAGAAATACATCGCAAAAGTTGATGGTGACGGTATCAGTCGAGCCGAATTTGAAGCTCAAGCTAGAACAGTAACAGCGAATGCTGGAGGTGACAATTCTTTTATAAAACAACTGCGCCGTAAGGTATTATCCTATCAAATTGATAATTATTTAGCTTATAAATTTTCCCAAAAGATTGGTGCAGCTATTAGTAATGATCAAATTAAAAAATTTATTAAAAAACAAAAAGAATTTTTTAAAAATGGTAAATTTGATAATCAGACATATTTAAACCTACTAGCTGAAAATAATTTTACTCCAGATAGTTATGCTGAAATCATAAGAACAGTACTACAGCAACAACAAGTTGTTAATGCCATAACAAATAGTAGTTTTATTCTGCCTATTGATTCTGAAATATCATCTCTCAAAAAGCAAACTAGAAGCGTATACGCTACTTCTGTTAATACTTCTGTAAGTGATATTGATGAGTCAAATATTACGTTAGATGATGAACAAAAATATTATAACGAACATTTAAAAGATTTTTTTAAAAATGAGCGTGTAAAAGTTAAGTATATTGTTACTTCTGATGATATCGTGAGAAAAACAATTAGTGTTACTGAAAAAGAAATTAAAAATGAATATGATAAAAATATTAAAACTTATTCATATCCGCCCAAGAAAGCTTATAGTGTAATTTTTGTTACTGACAAAGAGCGAGCTGATAATATTGCAAAAGATCTTCTTTCTGGAAGAAATTTTGAAAATATTGTTAACATTGTTAACCAAAATAATGATATTTCTCCATATGGTAAGAATGGTTCATTAGGTTGGTTTGCTGATGATGACTCTTTACCTCAAGTTTTTAAAGATGCCCAGCTGAAAAAAGTCGGAGATATTTCATTACCAATCAATGTTGATGATGGTTATTTAATAGTGAAATTAGATGGTATACAACCTAAAAAATTCATGGATTTTGATTATGCGAAATATCAAATTGAGTCAAAACTTACTAAACAAAAAATAGAACAAGCTTTAGAAAGTGAAGAAAATAAAATTAAAACTATACTTAGCCAAACACCTAAGAGCATCGAAGAGGTTGCTAACAAAGTTGGACTTGAAGTAAAGATTTCTGATTGGATGTCTTTCAATGATAAGTCATCAATTGTTTCTCATCCTGAAATTAGAGATGTAATTTTTAGTGAAGAAATGATAGTTGATGATAGGGTGACGAATAAAATTTCTGATTTAATACCTGTAGACAGAAAATACGGGAAGTATGATTTTGTTGTACAAACTGTTGATTATCGTCCTGAAGGTATTGCACCATTTGATGAAGTTAAAGATGATATCCATAAAAAACTTTTTACAGAAATGGTTCAAAACCAGTTTAAATCTAGTGTTGATAATATATTGATTCAACTGAATGAAACTGGAAAAGCTAAAAATGTAAAATTTGCAAAAAAATATACTTTGAATCGAAATTCAACAGAACTCGATGAAAAAGTTGTTAATATGGTCTTTAATTTAAGTCCTTCTCCATCGGGTAAAACTGTTTATGGCGTGGAATTTTTAGATGATAAAAATGCTGATATTGTCGCACTAACTAAAGTAGACACACCAGAATATAAAGATATTTCTTCTGAGTTGCTACCGTTATCCATTAGTAATACGCATTATTATCTTGCTGCTGACATACGCTCTAAAGCTAAGATAGAAATTATGCCTGATTCTAATTTGTGATTTAATTCCCAAAATAATAGAAATAATTGAAAAAAAGAAAAGTCACCTTGGTGGCTTTTCTCATTTTTATTATTAATGAAATTTTTTTATTTGATTAAGTGAGATAGTTATAAAGCAAATTTACTTGCGGAACTATTTTATGAGGTTAATCAAATGAAAGTATTTTCACTATTATGTATCATGTTATCAAGTCTTACTTTTTCGAGCATAAGTTTTGCTAATTCGGTTCCTGAAATACATACGGCTGTTAAACAAGAACAGAAACAAGTTGTTCAAGTAAACATTAATACTGCAACAGCAGAAGAATTATCAAAAGTATTAACTGGGATTGGAACAAGTAAAGCTCAGAAGATAATAGAATACCGAGAAAAGTTTGGCCCTTTTGTTTCAGTTGAGCAATTAAAAGAAGTTTCAGGTATTGGGCAGGCAACATTGGATAAAAACGCTGGTAAAATAATATTATAATTTATTATCTCCACTAATTAATTATTGGTGGAGATAATATCAATCTAATTATCAATAGGATCAACATCAATGCTCCATCTTACTTTTGATGTTTCACTCCATTTCTCTATTACTATTAATAGTTGATCCAAAATTTTCTGTAATTGTTGCCTACTTGTATGTTGAAGTAGTAATTGCCAACGATGATATCCTGCTTTCTTTGGTTGACTTGCAGGCATTGGCCCCAGCTGCCATAAAGTATTATTACTATGTTCTTTTAGCCAATCATGCACATGTTGTAAGAATGTTGGAGCGTAATGATTGTTACGATCAGCTGCACGAATTAATGTTTGGTAACTAAACGGAGGTAATTGTGTATGTTGCCGTTCTTGTAACGTTAATTTGGCAAATTTTTCATAACTTTGAGTTAGTAAAATATTGAGTAAAGGGTGATCTGGATGATAAGTTTGTAAAATAACTTGCCCTACTTTAGTTTCACGACCGGCTCTTCCAGATACTTGAGTATAAATTTGGGCAAATCGCTCAGTTGCCCGAAAATCACTTGAGAATAAAGCTCCATCAACATCGACAATTCCAACTAAAGTTACATCCGGAAAATGATGCCCTTTAGCTAAAATTTGCGTGCCAACTAAAATGTGTGCGCCACCTTGTTGAATACTTTGTAAATAGTTATCTAACGCGCCTTTTTTACTCACTGTGTCTCGATCAATGCGACTAATTTTAATATTAGGAAAAAGGATTTCAAGTTGTTGTTCAAGTTGTTCTGTTCCAAATCCAATAGGCATTAAATGAGTTGATCCACATTTTGGGCATTGTTTAGGAACCGTCCTTGGTGTATCACAATAATGACATATAAGTTTGTGTTGTTTTTGATGTAATGTATAAGGTTTATCACAGCGAGGACATTCAGCAATCCATCCACAGTCATGACATATTAACAATGGTGAAAAGCCTCGGCGATTTAAAAATAGCATAACCTGATTATTATTAGATAGATGCTTTTTTATTTGTTCAATTAACGGTTGAGATAAACCTGCAGTAAGTACTAACCCACGCAGATCCAAAATTGACTGTTTGGCTAGCATTGCATTACCGGCTCTTTTGGTTAATTGTAATAAATGGTATTTATGATTTTGTGCATTATTGAGTGTTTCAAGCGACGGTGTTGCAGAACCTAAAACAATTGGAATATTGTTAAATTTTGCTCGAATAATTGCTAAATCTCGGGCATGATAACGCCAACCTTCTTGTTGTTTATAGGAACTATCATGCTCTTCATCAATAATAATCATCCCTAAGTCTTTAAAAGGAGTAAAAAGTGATGAGCGAGTGCCAACAACAATAGAATTTTCACCATGTTTACTTCTTAGCCAAACAGTGAGTCTTTGTTTATCCGTTAATCCTGAGTGCAAAATATCAATTGGCGCATTAAAGCGTTTTTTAAAACGTCCAATTGTTTGTGGTGTTAACCCAATTTCTGGAACTAGTACTAATGCTTGCTTACCTGTAGTTAATATATTAGATAGTATATTTAAATATACTTCTGTTTTACCCGAACCAGTCACTCCTTCTAATAAAAATACTTCAAATTGATGATTTTTTTTGTTGATTGTTTCTATAGCATAGGTCTGCTCTTTATTTAGCTGAATTGAATTAGTATTTATTGAAAAATTGGTTTGCCATTGAATATTATCTGATTGACAGTTTACTTGCTCTATAAGATTTTTTTTCTGTAATTCTTGATAGATAGTACTACTTACTTCATTTTCAGAAGGGGTATCATTTCTGAATGATGATAATAATAATTTTTGTTTCGGAGTCCGTGATAATGATTTTAAATCAATATTTTTACCCAATTGAGTTAATTGCCATCGTTTGATGTCTTCCTTGATTGCTTTTCGCCCTTGTCGTAATAAAACAGGTATAGAATGAAAAAGAACTTCGCCAATAGGATAATGGTAATAACTAGCGGCCCAGTTCAATAACCGCCAAATAGAAGGCGTAAAAACAGGTTCTGTATCAATAACAGTTGTAATTGTTTTTAAGAATTTAATATCAAATTCAGTTTTTTCATCAATACTAACAATAATTCCTATTACGTCACGTTTACCAAAAGGAACTTTAACTCGCATTCCAACTTGAGCTGGTTTGGTTAATTGATAATCAAATATTTGGTAAAGTGGTACCGGTAAGGCTATATGAGCGATAAGCATTAAAAAATCACAGGTATTATAATTTATATAAAGCTATATTGTACGCAGTTTTTACATAACCCGCAAAAGTTATAAAAACAATCTAGTTTTTATTCATCTAGATTTACTACATCAATAGCTTAAAAAGGATTAGTAGTAACTATTAATAAAATTTGCTATCTTGGTAAAAATTGATGATTAATAAAATAGTAAGGATTAAAGGATGAGTGAGTCATTTTCTCATATTAATTACCGTGGTGAGGCTTATATGGTTGATGTGTCTGAAAAACTAATAACAACACGCGAAGCAAGAGCTGAGTCATTAGTCTTAATGAATGCTGAAACACTGAAGATGATTATTGAGGGTAAACATCATAAAGGCGATGTTTTTGCAACAGCAAGAATTGCAGGGATTCAAGCTGCTAAAAAGACTTGGGAGCTTATTCCGCTTTGTCATCCACTTTTTTTGAGTAAAATTGAAATTAACATAGAAGTAGATCAAATAAAAAATTGTGTCCGAGTTCAATCGTTTTGTCGATTGAATGGGCAAACAGGTGTTGAAATGGAAGCAATGGTTGCCGCATCCGTTGCAGCTTTAACCATTTACGATATGTGCAAAGCGGTTCAAAAAGATATGGTGATTTCTCAAGTAAGATTGTTGACGAAGAGTGGTGGTAGGTCAGGTGATTTTATTGCCCAAAAGGTTTAATAGATAGAAAGATGAATAAAGTTATTTTTTTCGCTCAAATTAGAGAATTAGTTGGGACTGAGAGTGTTATGTTAGATGCTAATCAACTTTCAGTTTCCTATCTTATCGATCAGTTAAGTGAACGTGGTGAACAATGGTTTTTGGCATTTAAGGAAAACTCTGTTTTATGCGCTGTAAATCAAACTTTGGTTGATTTTGATTATATTGTGAAAGAAGGTGATGAAATTGCTTTCTTTCCTCCTGTAACAGGTGGATAACATTATGGATCTTATCAATGTTAGTGAGCAGCCGATTGATGTTAATAAGCTAAACGACTGGCTTTCACAATTACCACAAGATGGTGCTGTTGTCTCTTTTATGGGCAAAGTTCGTAGTAATGAAAAACAAATAATAAGTTTATTTTTAGAACATTATGCAGGAATGACAGAGAAAGTCTTGGCTAATATCATAGCCCAAGCTAGAGATCGGTGGCAATTAAGCCGAGTTGCGGTAATTCATCGAGTAGGTGAAATTAGCGCAAATGAAAAGATTGTCTTTGTGGGAACAAGTAGTGCACACCGTTCAGATGCCTTTGCAGCCGCAGAATTCATAATGGATATATTAAAGAACGAAGCGCCTTTTTGGAAGAAAGAGCGAACGCCTCAAGGCGAAACTTGGGTAAAAGCTAAAAAAACAGATAAAGAAGCATTGAGAAAATGGTATTAGTATTTATTTAGTATATAATGATATTAAGTTATGTCATTCTTTTTTAACGAGAGGTAATTAATGAGAAATTATTCACCTAATGGTTCGATTATTGAACAATCTAGTAATCGCGTGCAAACATACATGAGTCATGTTTATGGTTGGATGACCGTCGGATTACTATTAACAGCTCTGGTTGCTTGGTTTGCATCCAATAACTATGAGCTTTTGAACGTTTTATATCAAGGTATGTGGGTATTGCTTATTGCTGAATTTGCTTTAGTTTTTGCCATTTCTGGATTGATTAATCGTCTCTCTGGATCTGTTGCGACAACATTATTCATGCTTTATTCGGTTTTAAATGGTTGCACATTTTCGATTTACTTTATTGTTTATACTTCATCATCAATAGCAAGTGTATTTTTTATTACTGCTGGAATGTTTGCAGCTTTGGCTTTTTATGGGTATACCACTAAACGTGATTTGTCTGGTTTTGGACGCTTTTTATTTATGGGATTAGTGGGTATTGTAATCGCTTCGCTCGTTAATATCTTCATGCAAAGCCAGCCGTTGATGTGGGCTATTACGTATATTGGTGTATTTGTTTTTGCTGGATTAACAGCTTATGATACACAAAAACTGAAAGAGTTAGGCGATCAATTATCGCAGGATGATCCTAATATGTTTAGGAGATTTGTTATTTTAGGTGCACTAACCCTTTATCTTGATTTTATTAACTTATTCATTATGTTGTTAAGAATTTTTGCAGATCGTCGATAATTGCATTTAATTCAACTAAAAGGGCTCTAAATTGAGCCTTTTTTGTTAAAATTTTATTAGAATCGTATTTTTTAGTGCTAGTTTGTTAAAAAGTTTCAGGAAAGACTATGTTTCAATATAAAATACAGTAAAATTCTTATTATAATGAATTAATAACTTACTTAACACTATGAAAAAATTATACTATTTTGCCTTAATTAATCTATTTATTTCATCAATACTATCAATTCGTTTCTTTCTTGTCCCTGAGGCATCATTTAATTGGCCGAGTGTGGCATTTTCAATATTTGCTGTATTGGGGCATTTTTTCTCGGCTTATTTATTACTTTTGGTTGTTTGTATACCTCTTTTATGGTTTAAACAAGCTATTCGCAATATTATTTTAGCTGCAATATTTAGCTTTATTCAAATTGGATTATATATCGATACTATTGTATTTCAACAGTATCGATTTCACGTAAATCAATCTGTCTTATCCATGGTTTTGTCTGGACAGGTTGTCGATTTTTCGATAATTACCTATTTTTTAATGTTTACGCTTATTGTTGTTGTATTTTGCACCGAGTATTTTATTCTTTACTTGCTCAATAACAAATTAACTTCATTGCATAAAAATTTAAGAATTGTTTTATTATCAACAATATTTCTTTTTAGTTCATTTTTAATTAGTCATGTTGTGCACATGATTGCATTTTATTATGCTTATTCGCCTATTATGGTAGTGAAAGAATATATTCCACTTTATCGACCATTTACGTCAAAAAGAATCATGAATTTTTTTGATGAAAAAGGGCAACGAAAAGTCGTGTATAACAAAGATAATAGTAATGCTAGTGTTGATTACCCCAAAAATCCTTTAGTGATTAATCCGGAAAATAAAAAAACTAAAAATATTATGTTTATTGTTTTGGATTCTTGGCGATATGATACGTTTAGTGAAGAAATTTCGCCTAATACATTTCGTTTTGTTAAGCAGAATAATGGGGTTATTTTTGATAACCATTATTCAACTGGTAATGCAACACGTACAGGTATTTTTGGTTTGTTTTATGGTATTCCAGGTACTTATTGGGATTCATTTTTACGAAATAGTGTTCCTTCACTCTTTATCACAACACTACAGAAAGAAAACTATAATATTGGGATTTTTACGTCAGCTAAAGTAACTGCTCCAGAATTTGATCGAACAGCCTTTGTTACCATTAAAAATTTAAGAATTAGTAGTAAAGATGGTTCGGCATCTAATCGAGATAAACAAATCACTGATGATTGGCTTGCATGGTATAAACTACGAGATACATCTAGACCGACATTTTCTTTTTTATTTTATGATTCTCCTCATGCTTATGATTTTCCTAATGATTTTTATGTGAAGTTCAAACCTATTGGGGATCTTAATTATATGACATTGAGTAATGACACCGATCCTTTGCCTATGTTTAATCGTTACAAGCAAAGTGTTTATTATGATGATTATTTACTACAAAATATTTATGATGAGCTTTTAGAATCAGGTTCGTTAGATAATACAATATTGATTATTACAGGTGATCATGCTCAAGAGATGAATGATAATAAATTAGGATTTTGGGGGCATAATGGTAATTATACGGATGCACAAACAAAGGTGCCTTTTATTATTATTGGTGGTAAAGAATTAGAGAGCCTGAAAAATAATAGTACAAAAATAACAAGCCATGAAGATGTCGTTCCAACCCTAATGAAACATTATTTATATGTGAAAAATGATATAAGTGATTATTCGACAGGTTATGATTTATTTAATTCTATAACTGAACGTAACTGGCTTTTGATGTCTAATTATAGCTCTTATGCGGTGAGAACATCTGATAATATTTATCTTGTTAATCGATTAGGTATTAGTCATTATATGGATTTACATAATCGTGAAGTTGATGAAGTGCCAAATTATCAATATATTCAAGAAGCAATGAATCATATGCGTTATTTTTCTCAATCAGCAAAAAATAGCTTAATAAATAATTAATTATTCATTAAGCGTAAAGAAAGAAACATTATCTGCCACAAATGTGGCGGAAATGAACTAAGTATATTAACGAACATCAGCACAATTTAAGCAATAAATATAGCGATTTAGTGGATCATTAAACTTATTCCATAAAGAAACATGCTGTTGAAGTTGTTTTGTTGCAGGAAGTTGTTCAAAAAATATTTCTGCCGTTGATTTAGGCAACATGGCTATCATATCTGAATAAAATGCACTAAACCAATTTCCTTTTGGCTTTTGCCAGTCAATTTCATAATCAGTTAAATTAGCTAATGTTGCTGCTGTTTCAATGGCATCATCAAAGTCACCTAATTTATCAACAAGTCCAATTTTACTTGCTTCTGAACCTAACCAAACTTGTCCTTGTCCAATTTTATCGACTTGTTCGGTTGTCATATTTCGTGCTTTTGCTACTAACGAAATAAATGTTTGATAGCCATTATCAATATTTAATTGAATTAATTGATTCATTTCGGTTGATAGATCTTGCGTAAAGTTATTACTTGCTAGTGAAGAAGTAGTTACACCATCGCTATAAACACCAATATGAGATAAAGATTTTTCGAATGTTGGAATAATACCGAAGATACCAATAGAACCGGTAATTGTATTTGGGCTTGCAACTATGTAATCTGACGCGGTTGATATCCAGTATCCACCAGATGCAGCCATTCCGCCCATGGAGATAACAACAGGAATTTGGTAATCACGTAATGCTTCTAATTCACTACGAATTGCTTCTGACGCATCCACACTCCCTCCTGGGCTATTTACTCGCAATACTATTGCTTGTGTGTTATGTTTATTTAAATTTATACGGATATTTCTCAATTGTTCAACAATGTCTTGACTACCAGCGATATTACTACTATTTTCCCCATTGGTAATAGTGCCATTTACAAATACAACCGCAATTAGTGGTTTATTGCTTCCGTTATCACCATCTAAATTTGTATCTTTTGACTTAAGTTGATAATCATAAATGCTGATTTGATGTTGCTTATTAAGCTCAGATTCAAATTGGTAATTAGATGCAATTTCATCGATCAACCCATTAGATATAGCATATTTGGTCATATTACCATTAACTGCTTTTAAGTTGGTCAACATAGTTTCTGGCGCTGGAACCAATTGGGTACCGGCTTTTTTCCGTTGTGTTGAAATGTCTTGAAGATAATTGTTCCACATAAGTGTTAGCCAACGTGTTGTATTGCTTTTTGCCTCTTCTGACATATCATCACGAATAAATGGTTCGATGGCTGACTTATAAGTTCCTACTCTAAAAACATGAGTGTTAATTTTTAAATTATCAAGTAAGGTTTTATAGTATAGGTTGTTAGCTGCTAACCCGTATACATTAACTGAACCAAGTGGTGTTAAATATATTTTATCAGCATAGCTAGCTAAATAATATTGGCTTTGACTAAAATTGGAACCATAAGCATAAATTGGTTTATTCGCCTTACTAAATTTGGTTAAATATTTACCAATATATTGTAGCGAACTCATATCAGCGCCAACAAAATGATCTAATTTAATAACCATGCTTGTAATCTTTGGATCTGCTGTTGCTTGAGCTATTTTTTGAGTTAGCTCAAATAAACCATTTTCACGAGAGGTATTTACTTTTTTACCATAAATTTTGCTTTGTAAAGCATAAATTTCATCACCGTAAAGTGTGTTGTCAACAATCACCCCTTCAATATCTAATACCAGTGTTCCATATTGTGGAACAAGTTCTTGTTCTTGTGTTTCTTTGATTAATGCGATGACGCTAAAGATTAAAATAATAATAATTAGAAATATTAGATTAAGAAATATTTCCCTTATTAAGTTAATCACTTTCCATATTGATTTAATGACAGGTAAAGCAGACATAATAAATGATCCTTTTCATAGATAGTTTATCTAATTTTTTGCTTCAATATTTTTCTTTTTGAAGTATTTTTTATCTTCAAATCTTAAGCATGTTAATTTTCCACCCCAACAGCATCCTGTATCAAGTGCATAAACATTATCTGGTGTACCTTTTCCATTTAATGCAGCCCAGTGGCCAAAGGCGACTGCATACTCGTTTGGAATTTTGCTTGGTAATAAAAACCACGGTTTAAGTTTCGAAGGTGCTTGCTCAGGTGATTTTTTGTAATAAAAATCTAATCGACCATCTTCATAACAAAAACGCATACGAGTTAATGCATTAGCAATATAACGCAATCTATCTAATCCTTGTAGTTCAGGAAACCATTCATCCGGAAAGTTGCCATACATTTTATCAAGGAATAGGATATAGGAATCACTAGATAGCATAACATTCAGATCATAAGCACATTTTTTTAGTGTTTCGATATCCCATTGTGGTGAAATACCAGCGTGGGTCATAATTAACTTTAATGATTCGTCAATTTGGACCAATGGCTGTCTACGCAGCCATTCCATTAATTCACTAAAATCTGGTGCACGAATAATTTCATCAAGATTATCCTTCTTTTTAGAAGGGGTAACATTGGCATAAATTGATAATAAATGTAGGTCATGATTACCTAATACCAATCGAATTTGGTTAGCATTATGTTTAACAAATCTTAGAACTTCTAATGATTTTGGACCTCTGGCAACTAGATCTCCTGTTAGCCATAAAATATCCGATGATGAGAATTTTGCTTTTTCAAGTAAACGCATAAACTCATCATAACAACCATGAATATCACCAATAAGTAAGTTTGCCATCCTGTTAACTCCATGAGTTTGCCAGTTGGCAGTATTGTTGTACTGTTAAATTTTCGGCACGTAAATTAGGATCAATATTTAATTCAGTTAATTGTTCAACAGTAAACAAGTTACTTAAACTGTTACGGATAGTTTTACGACGTTGGTTAAATGCCTCTTTAGTTACGCGAGAAAGTATTTTTATATCATTAACAAGATAAGGCTTTTCTTTATAAGGTGTTAATTTAACAACAGCAGAGTCAACTTTTGGAGCAGGTTTAAATGATGCTGGTGGTACTTCAAGAACAGGAATGATTTGACAATAATATTGAGCCATAACGCTTAATCTACCATAATGTTTACTGTTAGGCGATGCAACTAAGCGAGTTACTACTTCTTTTTGTAGCATGAAATGCATGTCAGTGATGATATTTGCATGTTTAAATAAATGAAACATTAATGGTGTCGAGATATTATAAGGTAAGTTACCAAACACTCTTAATGGTTTTCCTAGTTGATCGGCTAACTGATTAAAGTCAAAGGTTAGGGCATCTTGTTCAATAACAGTTAGTTTATTATTTAAAAATGGATTTTCAATTAACCTACTAGCTAGATCCCTGTCTATCTCTATAACTGTCAAATGATCAATATGTTTACTGATAGGTATCGTTAGTGCTGCAAGTCCAGGACCAATTTCAACCAGTGCTTGATCTGTTTTAGGTTGTATAGCTGAAACAATACTTTCGATAATGTAATCATCATGTAAAAAATTTTGTCCAAATCTTTTACGGGCAAAATGCCCTTGGTGAACACGGTTATTCATGTTTATCTTCACCTGTAATTTTAATATAAGCGTCGCCTTTTATTTCTTGAATCCATACTTGGGCTTCTTCAGAAAATTTACGATTAAAAATGAGTCGATAAGCTTGATCTTTATTCATTGCATTTGTTCCATCAGCTTTTCTTTTATCAATTAATTGGATTAAGTGCCAACCGTAAGCTGATTTTATTGGTTGGCTAATTTCTCCTTTTTTTAACTGAATCAGAGCAGTTCTAAAGCTATTATCATAAATTTCAGGACGGTTCCAACCTAAGTTGCCCCCTTTACTTGCTGAACCTGTATCTTCAGAGTTAGCTTTAGCAGCAGCTTCAAAGGTTGTGGCTCCACTGGCGATTGCTTTACGGATATCAATTAATTTTTGTTTTGCGATTTGGTCGGTGACTAATACATTTGTTTTAATCAATATATGGCGTGCATTTACCTCTTCAATTGTGACAGTTCTCGGTGCTTCTGAACGGGTATCATCAACTTTTAGAATATGCAGACCAACCCCAGAACGGATAGGTCCAATAATACTACCTTTTGGAGCTCGTACTAACCGTTCTTCAAAGATAGTAGGTAATTCATTAAGTTTATGCCAACCCATACTGCCACCTTTTAATGCAAAATCATCGTTTGAATATGAAGTGGCTAATTTAGCAAAGCTTTCTCCCTTTCTAATCCGATTAATAATATCTTGTGCTTTATTTGTAGCATTATCAATTTGTTGTTTAGATGCTTTTTCTGGAATAGAAATTAAGATATGGCTAATTTTCACATCAATATTATTGGTTGGTTGTTGAGCAATATTTTTAGCTAAGTTTTCAACTTCCTTTTCTGAAATTTTAACCCTTGACCTAACTTCGTGCATCCGCGTTTTGTCCATTAACATATCATTGTGGATTCTTTCTCGGTAAGCACTATAACTTATTCCCATTGTCGAAAGTCTACTTCTAAGTTGATCTATATCCATACCATTTTCAGTTGCGATTCTATCAATAGTGTCAGTAACCTCGTTATCACTAACAGAGATTTTAGCTTTAGCTGCTTTCTGTAAAATTAGATTTTCAATAATTAAACGATCAATAATTTGTTGTCTAAGTACTTTATCATTAGGTAGATTTTGTGCATCGGTAGTAGCTTTAATTGTTTTTAACATATCATTAACATCGCTTTCTAAAATGACATTGTTATTAACAACTGCAGCAACCTGTTCTACAACTTTAGGTACGGCATTGGCAGATAATGGAGTTATAATTCCTAGAGCTATGCTTAGGTTTAATGTAATAAATAATTTTAATAATTTCATATTAACTTAACTCACTTTGTTTTTCAGTATAGACAGTTTGCAATTAATTTATTGGTAATCTATTTTTACTGAAAATATTTTATTCAAATGTTGTGTTATATGGTAGCTTTCCAAAATTGAGCATTTTAGCTCTGGTATCTCGATTGTTACTTAATCCTTTTAATTCGAAGTTGATGGATAACTTATTTTCATACTTACTTTTTTTAGAAATATTGTCCCAATCCGTTAGTTTTCTACCATATTGTACCGAGGTACCCCAACAACAATCACTGTAATGCAATCCTACAAAACCATCTACGGATTGCCCTAATTTAACATCATAATAATATGAACCAACAGCACTGACTGTTTGTGATAATGGCCAAGCAGTCATTATTCCTACTTGAGAAATATCTTGTTTATAACCTTTATAAAAAGAATTTTTATCAACTGTATCAATATAATTACGATTTGCATAGCGATAAGATAATTGTGTTAACTTATCATTAGTTGGTCGGAACTCAAATATTGCATTGGCTAATGAAATTGTATCAATTCGAGTATCATATTGAACACCGCTTCTAAATATCATATCATCATTTAGTCGCCAAAAATTATCTGTTGCCCAAGTAATACTGCCTGTATCAGAGTTTTCATCTAAACCGTTATTATGTTCACTCGTTTTTGATTTAGTAAAATAAGTAATTTGACCAATTGATAAGTTAAATTTTTCAACTTTTTTCTTATCATAAAACCGAGTTGTTACGCCAGTTGATACTTTATTTGTTGAAGCTATTCTATCTAAACCGCTATACGGTTGATCTCTAAATAATCCAATATAATCTGATTGCAATATAGTAGAATCATAAGCCCCAATATTCGATTGATTTCGGTATGGAATATAGATGTATTTTATTCGTGGTTCTAAAGTTTGTGCATAACCATCACTAAAAGGTATCTCACGCTCAAAAATAACTTTACCGTCAATACTAAATTTAGGTAAAAAACGATTTACGTTCTTTTCTAAATATTTATATTTATAAATATTTCTTTTAATATTATTTTGATTATAGCGTGTTGCCATAAAGCCACCAGAGGTTGTTAATGTAGCCCATGTATTTGTTACTGTATAATCAACAGTTGGTTCAATATGGGTTCGCCAGGCTTTAGGATTATTTTTTCCTGAACTTAAGAAATGAGATATTTGCGAAAATGTTTTAAATTTAAGTGGACCAAAATCATAATTATAATAGTTTATATCTAATTGTGGTTCAGTTTGATAAAGTGAATCTTTCACTTCAGAATGAAATGGCTGGAAATGCTTATATCCCAATGTAATATCCCAATTCTCATTATTATAAGCTATTTTATAAGACTGTGTTAAATACCCTGCAGTTTGGGATGCATATTTAGAATTTAGATTAGTGAGATACTGATTGTCACTGACTCGAGTTGTATCCGCATAAAAACGCCAATTAGAGTTAATTAATTCATCATTTTTCCAATGAAATAACCAGCGGTGGCGATTATTGCCATAATTGTTGCCATTAAAATGGCTATCTTTGTCATTATTATATTTGCTATCATGCTGTAGCCAATCAAATGCAAGTGTACCCAAGCCTATTTCATTTAAATAGCGAAATTCTGTTTGGAATTGTACACCTCGATTTTGCAGAACTCTTGGAACAAAAGTTGCATCATAATTTGGCGCAATATTCCAATAAATTGGTATTGAAAAATCAATGCCATCAATACTATCATAGCTTAAATTGGGTATAAGCAATCCTGAACGGCGTTTATCACCAGTTGGTAATTGTAAATAAGGTGAGTATAGAACAGGTACTTTGCCAATACTGAATATAGCATTCCAAACTTCTACTAATTGTTCTTCGTTGTCATGAATAACCGTTGTTCCCTTAATGTCCCATGTACTGTCATTAGTAGGACATGAAGTAAAGCTACCTTTTTTTAAAATCACATATCTATTCTTTCTAAGTTGTATTTTATCTGCTATACCGTGACCAAGTCTATTGACAAGATAGTACTTACTTGGGCTCATATTTGCATCATTGTTATTTAGATTCATTGATGCATTATCGCCTTCCATTTTTATTAAATTATCTTGATAAATAATATCACCCTCTAATGTTACGGTTCGATTATTATTATCTTGAGTGTCAATTGTTACCTTATCTGCTTGAACTGTTCGGTTGCCTTGTTCTAATAATACTTCACCTTTATATATGGCGATATTTGGATTGATTGCTTCAAATTGGTTTGCTTCAGCATTTACAGGTAAGGTATTTATATCTCCATTAACTAAAGGACGATCAAACTTCGGAACGTCAATAAGGCATTGAGGATTATCGCTTACAACTTTAGGTAAATTTATAGCATAACTAGAGCTATCATACAAAGAAAGAGTAACGGCTATAGCAATAAGAGAAGGCGTTAATTTTTTCATTAATGGTTATAAAGTTATTATGATTGCAACATTATAGCGGTTATTTATAAAAGTGCGAATTAAAAATTAACGTTTCACTGTGCGTTTATTTATTTTATTAAGCCGTTTTACCATCACCATTCTTTTTTCGAGTGAAGTGTTTTGAAACTCATTCCACCATCTAGCTAATTGCAAGAGTTCTCCTTTTTCGATTGAGGCTCGCATTTCTAAAAGGTCATAAGCAGCTCTAAACTTAGGGTGTTCTAAAATGGCAAACGCACGTTTACCACTCCGTTTTTTCATACGTAATTGTAAACGCCATATATCTCCCATTATGGTGGTTAAGCGTCTAGGTATGGCAATACTTTTACATTGTTCACTTAGCACTTCGTTAATTGCCATTGAGAACGAATCATGAAATGGTAATCCACTTTCGATACATGTTGCTTGTGTTTGTTCAATTATTGGATACCAGAAAAAGGCTGCAAATAAAAATGCGGGATTAACCCGTTTATTGTTAGCAATACGATAATCAGTATTTTTTAAAACTTGTTCGATGATTTTTTCTAAGTAGCTATTTGAATTGTTAGCAAACAGATGCTCAATAACAGGAAATAGTTGTTTGAAAAGACAATATTCTCTTAGTAACTTGTAAGTTTTGTAACCATTTCCAGTTTGTAATAGTTTAAGTGACTCATCAAAAAGTCGTGCTGATGGTACGTTTCTTAATAATGATGCAAGCTGTTTAATTGGTTTAGCAGTAGCTGGCTCAATTTTCATGTTCAGCTTTGCTGCAAAACGGACTGTCCTTAGCATTCTAACAGGATCTTCCCTATAACGTGTTTGCGGATCGCCAATTAATCGAATAATTCCTTTTTGTAAATCTTCCAATCCTCCGCAATAATCACGTAATGTAAAGTCATTTACATTATAGTAAAGTGCATTCATAGTGAAATCCCGACGGATAGCATCTTGCTCAATAGTTCCGTAGACATTATCACGTAATAGCATTCCTGACTGGGATCGTTTAGAAATATTGGTTTGTCTTTCTTGAGAGTCGTGCTCGCCACGGAAAGTAGCTACTTCAATAATTTCTTTGCCAAACATAATATGAGCAAGACGAAACCGTTTTCCTATTAAGCGACAGTTACGGAAAATTTTCTGAATTTGTTCTGGTGTAGCATTAGTTGTGATATCAAAGTCCTTTGGTGTTTTACCCAAGGTAAGATCTCTGATACACCCGCCTACTAAATAGGCTTCGTACCCTTGTCTATTTAATCGATAAAGGACTTTTAACGCGTTTTCACTAATCTCATTACGAGATATATTATGTTCATTACGCGAAATAGACACATAACCGACTTTTTGTTGTTCTTCATTATGAAAAAACTTTCGATAAAAGCGTGAGACTTGTTTAAAAATAGTACACCTCAAAAAGGTTTTTGGCTTAATACAATATAGCGGGCAATTATATCGTAATTACTAATAAGTTTCCATGTTTCTTGGAATTGGTGATTTTTACTCAATAAAATTGTATTTTTATAGATAATTTAAATATTCTATTTGATTTTTTAAACATAATTATCAACAATAGTGCTTTATATAGTAATATTGATAAAATCTAATAAAAAGCAATAAACTTTGTTTTGCTGTGGTTAGTGTATTTTAACTAGCTAATTAAAATGAAATAAAACCGTACTCAGAACTTCTTTTTACTTATTTGCTTCACAAAATATAATTTATAACGCATGATAATTTAATAAATGATGAAGAGATTTTTGATGTTATTTTTTAAACCATCACATAATAGAAGTTGTTTGAGTATATACCATTAACTGATAACTTATTGGGGACACTATGAATATTCGTGATTTGGAATATTTTGTTTCGTTAGCTGAATTTTGCCATTTTCGTAAGGCAGCTGATGCTTGTAATGTGAGTCAACCAACACTTAGTGGTCAGATCAGAAAATTAGAAGATGAATTAGGCGTAATGTTATTAGAGCGTACAAGCCGGAAAGTATTATTTACACAAACTGGAATGATGCTAGTTGAACAAGCTAAAGAGATTTTGCGTAATATTCAAATCCTAAAAGAAATGGCTAGCCGTCAAGGTGAAGAAATGTCTGGACCAATGCATATAGGATTGATTCCTACTATAGCGCCTTATCTTTTACCACATGTCATTACAGTGTTACATGAATCTTTTCCTCAATTAGAACTTTACTTGCATGAAGCACAAACTGCTAATATTGTTGCTCAACTCGAAAGTGGTAAACTTGATTGTGCCATTGTTGCGCAAGTTAAAGAAACATCACAATTTATTGAACTACCTTTATTTGATGAACCCATGTTTTTAGCTGTTCCTGCTACTGATGAATTAACTAGCAAAAAGACAGTTAAACTTTCCAGTTTAAAAGGTAAAAAATTCTTGATGCTTGAAGATGGTCATTGTTTACGAGATCATGCAATGGGGTATTGCTTTCAAGTTGGTATTGATGAAGATAAACAGTTCAAAGCAACTAGCCTTGAAACACTTCGAAGTATGATTTCTGCTGGTCGAGGTATTACTTTATTTCCAGAGCTAGCTGCACCTAATGAGCGAAGTCGTGATAATATTTGCTATATTCCGTGTACAGACCCAGTACCATCACGTAGTATTACTTTCATCTATCGACCTGGTTCACCATTACGTTCCCGTTATGAAACAATAGCTAAAACGATTAGAGATCATATGCCCCAAGTTTTTGCTGAAAAAGAGCGATTATTAAGCAAGGTTATGTAAGGATGGATAACTATAAATATTAGAACTGAGCTTTCAAATGAAAAATATTAAGACTGGTGGTATTCGGGCACAACAAAAAGAAAGAACCCGTCGAAATTTAATCAAAGCAGCGTTTAATCAACTTAATGCTGAGCAAGGTTTTACAAGTTTAAGTTTGCGAGAAGTAGCTCGTGAAGCTGGAATAGCGGCTACTTCTTTTTATCGACATTTTCGTGATATGGATGAGCTCGGCTTAGCCATGGTAGATGAAAGTGGCTTAACGCTTCGCCAATTGTTACGCCAAGCACGTAAGCGTATTGAAAAAGGAGGAAGCGTATTACGGACATCAATAACCACATTTATTGAATTTATCGATAAGAATCCCAAAGTCTTTTTATTGCTTCTTCGTGAAAGGGCTGGGACATCATCTGCTTTTCGTTCGGCTATCGCGCGCGAAATTCAATATTTTATTGTTGAGCTCACCGATTATCTTGATAATGCTAACCAAATTCCTCATCATTATAATGAAGCTCAAGCCGAGGCAATGGTCACCATTGCATTTAATGCTGGTGCTGAAGCGATTGATTTTGACATAGCGCAACGTCAAAAATTAATTGAAGATCTTATTTTTCAACTTCGAATGATATCTCAAGGTGCTTACTATCTTTATCATAAAGAACAAATTAAACAGAGTAATGATTAATACAAATATGATTTTATATTAAAACACAGATTTTCCTGAAACTTTTTAACAAAACAAACTGCTTTTTTAGCTAGTATGAAATAGAATAGATTAATATTCTTTGTGGAGTTTAGGAGTAATAGTTTCTATTATTTAAATTTATATAACTAGGTTGTGAGAGATATGTGCTGATAATTACTGCGGCAAAAGCCGCAGTAATACTTTTAGTGATACTTAAAGGTTTTGTAGTACTTTTTCAACACTGTCTTTAGCATCACCAAATAGCATATAGCTATTTTCTTTAAAGAATAGTGGGTTTTGTACACCTGCATAACCAGTATTCATTGAGCGTTTAGAAATAACAACCGTTTTTGCTTTCCAAACTTCAAGAACAGGCATGCCTGCTATTGGGCTATTTGGATCTTCTTCTGCCGCTGGGTTGACTGTATCGTTAGCTCCAATTACCCAAACCACATCAGTATCAGGGAAGTCATCGTTGATTTCATCCATTTCTAATACAATATCATAAGGGACTTTTGCTTCGGCTAATAATACATTCATATGCCCAGGTAAACGTCCTGCTACTGGGTGAATACCAAAACGAACTTCTATACCCATACCACGTAGTCTTTCAGTAATATTACTTACTGCACCTTGAGCTTGAGCAACTGCCATACCATATCCAGGAACAATAATAACTGAGCGGGCTTCTTTTAATGTTTGCGCAACTTCGGCTGGTTGCATTTCACGGTATTCACCTTGTTCTTCATCTGATGAACTAGCTGCGCTACCATCGCTACCGAAACCGCCAGCAATAACACTAATAAATGAGCGGTTCATCGCTTTACACATAATATATGAAAGAATTGCGCCTGATGAACCAACTAACGCACCAGTTACAATTAGTAGATCGTTGCCTAACATAAAGCCTGCTGCTGCTGCTGCCCAACCTGAATAAGAATTTAGCATTGAAATAACAACAGGCATGTCAGCACCACCAATTGAAGCAACAAGATGGAAACCAAACACGAATGCAATAATTGCCATGATCAACAAACTAATTGTTGCACCAGCGCCACTTTTTACTTCAACAAAAGTAAACATTAAAATGGTAGAAACAACAATTGCTGCTAGATTCCAATAATGTTTATTTGGAATTGATAATGGTTTTGAGCTAATGCGTCCATTTAATTTACCAAATGCGACAACAGAGCCAGAGAAGGTTACTGCGCCGATAAAGACACCAACAAAAATCTCTACTAAATGTACAGTTAACTCTCCACCTTGAAAATTTTGAATGTGTGGATCTAAATAACTGTTTAAACCAACTAGAACAGCAGCCATTCCAACAAAGCTATGAAGTAGTGCAACAAGTTCTGGCATTTGAGTCATTTCAACTTTTTTAGCCAAATATAAACCAATTGCAGCACCAATAATCATTGCAATAACTATCCAGTGTAATCCGCCTTTAATACTTGCAACTGCAGCAATAAGAGCGATAGCCATACCAATCATACCGTAAATATTGCCTGATTTGGCTGATTCTTGGTTAGATAGACCGCGTAAACTGAATATAAAAAGCAACGCAGCAATTACATATGCCGCTTGAATAATTCCATTACTTAACATAATTTATGCTCTCCTTTACTTGCCACGTTGGAACATTTTTAGCATTCTTTGGGTAACAAAGAATCCACCAAAAATATTGATACTAGCAATTAAAATAGCAACAAAAGCAATTGCCGTAGTTAAGCCATTATCATCACTGATTTGCAAAATTGCTCCGACTAATATAATTCCAGAAATTGCATTAGTTACTGACATTAGAGGTGTATGCAAAGAATGTGTAACATTCCATACAACGTAGTAACCAACAACGCAAGATAATGCAAATACAGTAAAATGTCCTAAAAAGCTTTCAGGAACGGAGTTTGCAAGCCAGAAGAAAGCAATGAGAACTAAAGCTAAAATACCATATTTTTTGCGAGGATCCATTGGCTTTGGTTCTGGTTTAACAATTGGCTCTGATGCTTTTTTCTGAGGTTGAGCAGATACTTGAATCGGTGGTGCAGGCCAAGTGATTTCTTTATCTTTAACCACAGTTACACCACGAATTACAACATCTTCAAAATTGATATCAATATTACCGTCTTTTTCTTTAGCAAGCAGTTTTAATAGGTTAACAATGTTAGTACCATAAAGCTGTGATGCTTGTGCTGGCATACGATTAGCTAAATCAGTATAACCTACAATTTTAACATTGTTATCTGTTTCGAAAATTTCACCTGGTTTAGTTAACTCACAGTTACCACCAGTTAATGCAGCCAAATCAACTATAACACTACCCGGTTTCATTGATTCAACCATTTCTTTCGAAATGAGTTTTGGAGCGGGTTTACCTGGAATTAGTGCAGTTGTTATGATGATATCAACATCTTTAGCTTGTTCTGCAAACAGTGCCATTTCAGCTTCAATAAAGGCCGCTGACATCTGTTTAGCATAACCGTCACCAGAACCTGCTTCTTCTTCAAAATCTAACTCTAAAAAGTCAGCGCCCATGCTGTTAATTTGTTCGGCAACTTCAGGGCGAGTATCAAAAGCACGAACAATTGCACCTAAACTTACTGCAGCACCAATTGCTGCTAGGCCTGCAACACCTGCTCCAATAACTAATATTTTAGCTGGCGGTACTTTACCAGCAGCAGTAACTTGCCCTGTAAAGAATCGACCAAATTGATTTGCTGCTTCAATAACTGAACGATAACCAGCAATATTAGACATTGAGCTTAATGCATCTAGAGATTGTGCGCGTGAAATACGTGGTACACAATCCATAGCCATTACAGTAATATTTTTGGCGGCTAATTTTTCTAATAGTTCTTTATGTTGAGCTGGATAAATATAACTAATAAGGGTTGAACCCTCTTTCATTAAAGATATTTCATCGTCGCTTGGTGCATGAAACTTCAAAATTAAATCATTTTGCCAAATGTCTTGTGCGTTTTGAATTGTAGCCCCAGCATCAATAAAAGCTTGGTCTTCATAATGAGCAGCATGTCCAGCGCCTTGTTCTACGGAAACTGTAAAGCCCAGTTTTAACAGTTGTCCAACAGTTAAAGGAGTCGCTGCAACTCTAGCTTCATTGGCTAACCGTTCTTTAGGTATACCGATATGCATTTCGTTACGTCCTTATGTTAGTTTATTGTATGTAAGTTGATTTTAGCATAAATAGGGTTCTGTGCGAGTAGTGAATCTATTTTTTATTCAAGAAATAAGATTTTTAAATTATTTGAGTAATATTTATTAATTAATATTATTATAAGGCTATATCGAAATAGCTATAATTTAAATAAAACAGTTTTAATGCTTTCATCGAATTCCATTACAAATTTACTCTATATTGTTATATAATTAGCGTTATTTTTGTGTCTACCTTGAAGTGTAAACTTTGAGGCATGATTCGATTTTGTTCTCCTTGAATTAAGGATTTTTTATGATTGATTTTTCCCAATCAGTGCCAGAACTGGTCTCTTGGGCAAAAAAGAATGATTTTTCGATCGCTTTGCCTGTGGAAAGGTTAGCTTTTTTATTAGCTATTGCCGTATTAAATAGCGAACGTTTTGACGGTGAAATGACGGAATCTGAATTAATTGATGCTTTTAGGCATGTTTCACAAATTTTCGAGCAGAGTGAAGACACTATTACATTGCGAGCTAATAATGCTATCAATGATTTGGTACGCCAACGCTTAATCACACGTTTTGCAAGTGAAATGACAGACGGTTTTTCGATTTATCGTTTAACTCCGTTAGGGATAGGTATTTCTGATTATTATATTCGCCAACGTGAATTCTCAACGCTGCGTTTATCCATTCAATTATCTATTGTTGCGCAAGAGTTAAAACGAGCTGCAGATGCAGCCATCGAAGGTGGTGATGATTTACATTGGCATCGAAATGTCTTTGCGCCATTAAAATATTCAGTCGCTGAAATTTTTGATAGTATCGATATCACACAACGAGTGATGGATGAACAACAAGCTGATGTTAAACAAAATATTTCTGCCTTATTAAGTCAAGATTGGCAAGCAGCAATTAGCAGTTGTGAAGGGTTACTGACTGAAACATCACAAACATTGCGGGAGTTACAAGATACTTTGGCTGCTGCAGGTGATAAATTACAAGCCAGTTTACTTTTAATACAAGATGCGACGCTTGATAATCCAGAACTCGATAAAATCAACAATGTAGTTATGGATCTGCAAGGTAAACTAGATCGAATTATTGGTTGGGGGCAAAAAGCGATTGACCTTTGGATCGGTTATGATCGCCATGTTCATAAATTTATTCGTACTGCTATTGATTTAGATAAAAATCGTGTGTTTTCGCAACGCTTACGAAAATCGATTCAAGGATACTTTGATTTGCCTTGGTCACTCACTTTTGCTAATGCCGATCGCTTACTAGATATGCGTGATGAAGAATTGGCACTACATGATGCTGAGGTAACTGGAGAATTACCTTCGGAACTTGAATTTGAAATGATTGAAGAGATTCAAGAACATATTATTGCTCATATTGAACAAAATTTAATGGTATTTAAGCAAGAAAATAAACCACTTGATATGGGCGCTACCATTCATAACTATTTGGCTCAGTTCCCGCGTGAACAACATTTTGATATAGCGAGATTATTTATTGATCAGGCTATTCGTCTCGGTATTGCTGAAGATGATTGGCTTGGAATTCCTGCCGAATGGAAACCTATTAACGATTATGGAGCTAAGGTACAAGCACATGTCATCAACAGATACTAACGATTTCGAAACACAACAAACCGCACATCATCTTGATGAAGTTATGGGGCGCATAGTCGCTAGTTCTCAAGCTTCTATCGATAAATATATGCCCGTTAAATTGGCCCAAGCAATTGCTAATCCGATCTTTCCAGAACTGGATAGTTTACTACGCTCTGGCCGTCATATTGGTATTGATGAACTTGATCATCATGCTTTTCTAATGGATTTCCAACTTGAGCTTGAACAATTTTATCAACGTTATAATGTTGAGCTAATCCGTGCGCCTGAAGGATTTTTCTATCTTCGTCCTCGCTCAACAACATTGATTCCTCGTTCAGTATTATCGGAGCTTGATATGCTTGTTGGCAAAGTACTTTGTTATTTGTATTTAAGTCCCGAGAGATTAGCGCATGAGGGGATTTTTACCTTACAAGAATTGTTTGATGAACTGGTTTCATTAGCAGATGAAAGTAAGTTACTCAGATTAGTAAACCAACGTTCAACAGGTTCAGATTTAGATCGCCAAAAACTATTTGATAAAGTAAAAACAGCGCTAAATCGCCTGCGTCGACTAGGTATGATTTTTTTTATTGTTGGTAATGACAGTAGCCGTTTTCGCATTAACGAATCAATTTTCCGTTTTGGTGCAGATGTACGAAGTAGTGATGACGCACAAGAAGCGCAATTACGCCTAATTCGAGATGGCGAAGCAATTAAAATCGAATCAGCACTTATTTTAGATGATAATAATGAAGAACAAGATGAAGATGTTAATGAGGAGACTGAATAATCATGATTGGACACGGTAAATTTCACTCATTAACGCTAATTAACTGGAATGGTTTTTTTGCACGAACTTTTGAGCTTGACCAATTAGTTACGACATTATCTGGTGGTAATGGTGCTGGTAAATCAACTACCATGGCGGCATTTGTAACTGCATTAATACCTGACTTAACTTTATTACACTTTAGAAATACAACCGAAGCTGGAGCCACATCAGGCTCACGAGATAAAGGCTTGCATGGTAAATTAAAACCAGGCGTCTGTTATTCTATACTGGACGTAATTAACTCACGGAACCAAAGGATTATTTGTGGTGTACGTTTGCAACAAGTAGCAGGGCGGGACAAAAAAGTCGATATCAAGCCTTTTTTATTGCAAGGATTATCTATCAGTGTAAGCCCAACAGAGTTGGTTACGGAGCGTTTAAATGATAAACAAGCGCGAATCTTATCGTTACCAGAGTTAAAAGATAAAGCCGAATCAATGGAAGGCATTATCTTTAAACAATTTAACTCAATTACTGATTATCATTCGGTTATGTTTGATTTTGGTATTTTACCAAAACGCTTGCGCTCTCCATCTGATAGAAGTAAATACTACCGTTTGATTGAGGCATCACTTTATGGTGGTATCTCAAGTGCTATTACTCGTTCCCTACGTGATTATTTATTACCAGAAAATAGTGGTGTGCGAAAAGCTTTCCAAGATATGGAAGCCGCATTACGCGAGAATCGGATGACGTTAGAAGCCATTCGAGTAACACAATCGGATCGTGACTTATTTAAACACTTAATTACTGAGTCAACTAATTATGTGGCAGCTGATTATATGCGCCATAATAATGAACGCCGAGTTCATATAGAATCAGTACTTGGCCTGCGCCGTGATATGTTTAAAACACAAGATCTGCTTATAAGCAATCAATACCGCCAAGTTGAAATGGCAAAAGAACTTAAAGAACATCAAGATGCGCAAAGTGATTTGGAAACCGACTTACAGGCGGCTAATGATCACCTCAATTTAGTGCAAACAGCATTACGTCAACAGGAAAAAATTGACCGTTATCAAGCAGATTTAGATGATTTAAACTTAAAGTTAGAAGAACAAAACGAAGTGGTACTTGAAGCGAATGAACAGTACCAAACCTATCGTGAGCAAGTAGAACAAACAGAACAAGAAGTTGACGAAATCAAGACTCAATTAGCTGATTACCAACAGGCTCTTGATGTTCAACAAACACGTGCAATTCAATACCAACAGGCCTTACAGGCGTTAAAAAATGCTCAGTCATTATGCCAGTTACCAAAATTAGGTATTAGTAATATTGAAAATCACTATGAATTGTTTGAAGAAAAGCAAAAAGAGATCACGGAACAAGTTCTTGAACTCGAGCAAAAATTAAGTGTATCTGATGCGGCAATTAATCAGTTTGACCGTGCTTATCAATTAGTGATTAAATTAGTTGGCGATGTTACCCGAAGTGACGCTTTTGCGGCAGCTAAAGAAGCATTAAGACAATGGCCATCACAATGTTACCATGCAGAACAAGCCGAGCATTTACAGCTACAACTAGATGAGCTTGAACAACGATTTTTTGAACAAAAAGAAGCAGAATCGTTATTAACACAATTTTGTAAACGTATTGAACGCCAAGTTAATTACGATGAACTAGATGATTTAAAACAAGAACTTGAATTGCAATTAGACGAAACAGCCGAACGAGCTAATGAATCTAGCGAAAAACGTATCGAATTTAGGCAAGAGCTTGAACAAATTCAATCAAAAATAGCTGATTATCGTCAAAAAGCTCCACTATGGTTGAAAGCACAAGATGCATTAATCGCTTTACAAGAACAAACTAGCGAACAGTTTAATAACAGTCAAGATGTCACTCAACATATGCAAAAACTGCTAGAAAAAGAGCGAATACTTGTTACTGAGCGAGACCAAATTAGTTTTAGACGCAACCAATTAGATGTTCAAATTGAGCAACTAAATCAACCTAGTGGTGTCGATGATAGCCGTTTGTCTTCGTTAGCAGAACGATTTAATGGTGTATTACTTTCTGAAATTTATGAAGATGTAACAATTGATGATGCACCTTACTTTTCTGCATTATATGGTCCATCAAGACAAGCTATTGTTGTACCAGATTTATCATTAGTTAAACAGCAATTAGAAAACCTTACCGCAAGTGATGAAGATTACCCTGAAGATATCTATTTTATCGAAGGTGATCCGTCATCATTTGATGATAGTGTTTTTGATTGTGAGGAAATGAATAAAGCGGTACTTGTCAAAACGGGCGATCGTCAATGGCGATTCTCAAGCTTTCCTAAAGTACCACTATTTGGTCGTGCTGCTCGTGAGATTCACCTTGAAAAATTATCTGCCGAACGTGATGAATTACATGAGCGCTATGCAACTATCTCATTTGATTTACAAAAATTACAACGAATTGAACAAAATGTTGGGCAATTTATTGGTCAACATTTAGGAGTTGCTTTTGATATTGATCCTGAAGCTGAAGCGCAAAAATTAATGACAAGACGCACTGAAATTGAACGACAATTATCGTCTCAGGAAAGTATTGATAAACAAAATCAGCAACAGGTTACTAATTGCAAAGAACAATTAGCAACCATAAATCGCTTGGTTGCGCAAATGCATTTATTGGCTGATGATGATCTTGTCGATAGGGTTGACGATTTACGTGAACAAGTTGCACAAGCACAAGAATCTGCGCAATATGTTAGCCGTAATCGCAATACCATTTCAGAACTTGAACCAGTTTTAGCTGTTTTACAAAGTGATCCTGAGCTAAATGAAGCTTTACGAGAACAATACAATACGGTTAAAGCACAACAACAAACTATCCGCCAACAAGTTTTTGCCTTAACTGAAGTAATGCAACGTCGTGCCCACTTTAGCTATGAAGACTCGGCAGGTATGTTAAATGAAAATAGTGATTTAAATGAAAAATTACGTTCTCGCTTAGAAATCGTCGAAACTCAAAGAACTGAAGCTCGCAGCCAGATGCAACAGTATCAAGACAAATACAATCAATATAATCAAACGCTAGCTTCGCTTAAAAGTGCATTTGAAACCAAGCGCGATATGTTGCATGAGCTACAAAAAGAAATTGAACAAATTGGGGTAAAAGCCGATGCGATCACTGAAGAACGTGCTCGATTACGTCGTGATGAAATCCATCAAAAATTAAATAACAATCGTCAACATTGTACATCGCTTGAAAAGCAACTCATTATGTGCGAAAGCGAAATGACACAATTGCAAAAACGGCTAACTCAAACACTGCGAGATTATAAGCAACTACGCGAACAAGTAGTGCAAGCCAAAGCGGGTTGGTGTTTAGTTTTAAGGCTTGTTAAAGAAAATAGTGTTGAACGGCGTTTACATCGACGTGAACTTGCCTATTTAAGTGCGGATGAATTGCGCTCAATGTCAGATAAAGCATTAGGCTCCTTACGTTTAGCTGTTAATGACAATGAACATTTGCGGGATGTATTAAGACTATCAGAAGATCCAAAACGCCCAGAACGTAAAATCCAATTCTATATCGCTGTTTACGCACATTTGCGTGAACGGATTCGCCAGGATATTGTTAAAACTGACGATCCAATTGAAGCCATTGAACAGATGGAAATTGAATTGTCACGCTTAACAGAAGAACTCACTTCGCGTGAACAGCAACTGGCAATTAGCTCGAAGAGTGTATCGAATATTATTCGTAAAACCATACAGCGCGAACAAAATCGTATTCGTATGCTTAACCAAGGATTACAAGCAGTGGCATTTGGTCAAGTTAATGGCGTGCGTTTAAATGTCAATGTTCGCGAAGCTCATTCAACTCTTTTAGCTGCACTTGCCGATGAGCAAAATGAACATCAAGATCTATTTAGTAATAATCGTATTACCTTCTCAGAAGCGTTAGCTAAACTCTATCAACGTTTAAATCCACATATTGATATGGGACAACGAACTGCTCAAAATATTGGTGAAGAACTGCTAGATTATCGAAATTATCTTGAAATGGATGTTGAGGTGAATCGAGGTGCAGATGGTTGGTTACGTGCTGAAAGCGGTGCATTATCAACGGGTGAAGCAATTGGTACAGGTATGTCAATTTTACTTATGGTGATTCAAAGTTGGGAAGAAGAATCCAAACGACTTCGGAATAAAGATATTTTGCCATGTCGTCTACTATTCTTAGATGAAGCAGCTCGACTAGATGCCAAATCAATTGCAACACTATTTGAACTTTGTGAACGATTAGAAATGCAATTAATCATTGCTGCTCCAGAAAACATCAGTCCTGAAAAAGGAACAACCTATAAACTCGTACGTAAAGTTATCAATAACCAAGAACATGTGCATGTAGTTGGTTTGAAAGGTTTTGTTTAACTTTTTTTGTTTACTAGACATCTTCGTCTACCTTTATCGGTGAAGATGTTCTATTTTAATTTATTTATATGCTATTTAGCTAATAATCGAACGTTTTATTGAATTGAATACCAGCAATCGATTGAATCTGAACAATAAATCGTTTTTACATCTACAATCAACATTCCCAATGCTTTTATTTCTAGTGATGATTGTTTTGTATATTTCTAAATATTGTCATCTTATTTTAACCATTCCATCAAAGAAAAAATTTTATATGTAAGAAAACACCGAGTTGTTTACACTTCATGGTTAAAATAATCCTCTAAAAACTCATAAGGCCTTTTTTTCCAAAATTGCTTTATGGGGTTTAACAGTATTATCAAAATTAATAAAACTCTTAACTTTTTATTTTCTATCTTTTTAATCGCTAAATATTTTTTAGTTATGTCACGTTGCTATTAAAGTATGCATCACTTTTTTGGTTTTCCCATTCGTTTGTTATTAGGTAGCTTTAATGTGTGTTTGGTTTATCCAATTAAGCTATGAGCAAATCAGAGTATTGTGCCTACATACAGTTTGTTGATATTGAATATGTATAGCGTCTTTATAAACAATTAACTATTCAAAATATTGCTGTTGAAGAAAAGCTTGATGGTGCAGATTTTGAAATAAGTTTTTTAACAAGTTTGGTCCTCATATTGAGACAAAAACCAAGTAATCGCAATTAAATCCGCTGATCCGCCAGGGCTTAAATTACGTTTTATTAATTCACTATCAAGATGATATAAATTTTCTCGTACTTTGGGATTGATTACGCCACCTTGTTTGATGAGTTTTTTAGCTTGTTCTTGGACAAAGGACAAGCCATCAAGTCCACCTCGTGAAACTACATTCGTGTCTTGATTAAAAGCAAGTAAATGTAACATCGCTTGTAATAAGCAAGTTTCTTCATCATAGCCGTTCTTTTGCATTTGTTGAAAGATAGGCAGTGAGATATTTCTAACTGTTGCATAACCTGATTCTGCTTCTCCTCTTGCTCCTGTAAGGTTATGGAGTTTAAATAGCTTTTCACCAACAGAGTTTGTTAGATTATTTTGTTTTAGCTCGCTTTGAACAATGCCTTGGCAAATGGATGAAACTTCGTTACAAATGCTTTGTATATTGATTGGTAAGTTTAATTGCTCTAACTTGCCAATAGCGCCGAGCAGCAAACCAAAGGCAAATATCCCGCCTTTATGAGTATTAACTTGATTGGTGGCTTTAAACATCGTTTGTTCGCAATTAATACCAATTGGTCTAATGCCAGCTAAAAAAAGTTGATTTTTATGCAAAGCTGATGTTTTACCATATTGGTAAAAACGTTCAAACCAGACACAAATAGCACTAATACTTTGAATAAAGGTTTGGAAATCCATATCACGATGTGCTCCACTATTATTCATATCAACTAATCCGGGTTTTGGTGATAAGCAAATTTCTTTGATTAATGCTTTAGTTGCTAATTGCGCAGGTAAACATCGGTTAGGGTCATTATTGAGTTGTAATTCTAATAATGCTAGTTGCTGAGAATAATCACTCATTACTATTGGTTACCTATAGGGATTCGATTTAATTAATTTGCATGATGCTATGATGTAAACACCAAGCCACTCTTTTAAATGGATTGGTGTGTGATAAAACTAATAATCGTTATGTGTTGATACAGCTAGTACTTCCCGATTTCCATTATGGCTTGGGGCGCTAATAATGCCTTCTACTTCCATTTGTTCGACAATTCGGGCTGCTCGGTTGTAGCCAATTCTAAATTTTCGTTGTACGCTAGAGATAGAAGCTCTTCGTGTTTCTATGACAAAAGCAACAACTTGGTCAAATAATGGATCGAGTTCTTCATCTGACGAGTTGGAATTGCCATTTTCGCTATCATCGGTCGCAACTGTGACATTTTCAACGTATTTTGGTGTTCCACGTGCTTTCCAATCTTGCACAACGGCGTGCACTTCTTCATCACGCACAAATGCACCGTGAACACGAATTGGAATGGAGCTATTAGGGGCTAAATAAAGCATATCTCCCATACCAAGTAATGATTCTGCTCCCATTTGATCTAAAATAGTGCGAGAATCAATTTTGCTTGATACTGTAAAAGCGATACGAGTTGGTATATTCGCTTTGATTAAGCCCGTAATGACATCCACCGATGGACGTTGTGTGGCTAAAACTAGATGAATACCTGCTGCTCGCGCTTTTTGAGCAAGCCGTGCAATTAGTTCTTCGACTTTTTTACCGACAGCCATAATCAAATCAGCAAACTCATCGACCATGACCACAATATAGGGTAATTTTTCGAGTGTTGGCATATTAAGATCCATACTATCAGTTGGTTTCCAAAGTGGATCGGGAATTGGTCTGCCCATTTGTTCTGCTAGTTTTATTTTTTCGTTATAACCAGCAATATTACGCACACCTAATGCTGACATTAGACGATAGCGTCGTTCCATTTCGTTAACACACCAATTTAATGCATTAGCGGCATCTTTCATATCAGTAACCACTTGTGTTAATAAATGTGGTATTCCTTCATAAATAGATAACTCTAGCATTTTGGGGTCAATCATAATAAACCTGACATCTTCAGGTTGCGATTTATATAAAATGCTTAAAATCATCGCATTAACACCAACTGATTTACCCGAGCCAGTAGTACCAGCAACAAGTAAATGAGGCATTTTAGCAAGATCAGCAACCACTGATTGCCCAGCGATATCTTTCCCTAATACGACAGTTAACGGCGATTGAGCATCTTTAAATTGAGGGCTGTCTAAGACTTCTCTAAAATAGACTGTTTGACGATTTTTATTGGGCAATTCAATACCTACATAAGGTTTTCCCGGAATAACTTCAACTACACGAACCGATGGCATTGATAATGATCGTGCTAAGTCACGATCTAGCGTTGAAATTCGTGCCGCTTTGATACCCGGTGCAAGTTCAATTTCAAATCGAGTAATCACCGGTCCCGGTAAATAATCAACCACTTTTGCCTTAACTCGATAATCCGATAAACTTTTTTCAATCAGTTCCGACATTGCGTTTAAGGCACCATGATCGACTTCGATTCGAGCTGTTGGTGGTGCAGTTAATAAGTTCAGTGACGGTAGTGGCGTAGTCGGTTTAGGTAACGGTTTATCATTACGTCTTAATAACGGATGAATTAAGCTATCTTCGTCATTTTCATTGAAATGATTATGTTGAATATCTTCAACACGATCTTCTTCAGGATAGATATCGTCAATAATTGGATTTGCTTTTTTTAGAGCTTCAGTGTCAACATATTCTAGTTGCTCTACGTCTGCTTTCACTTCTTTTATTTCAGTTTCAGTCTCTGTATCTGTTATGTTTTCTATATCTTCTATAGATGCAGTGTCTTTTGTACTTGTAATAACCTGTGGTTCTTGAATAAATGGTTGTTTGGTTTCAGTTGTTTCTATAGCTGAAATGCCGATTGATGATTCAAACGGTGTTTGTTCATTAGTAAAATTAATTTTGGGTTCGTTGTGTACTGATGTAAACAGTGGTTTACTTGGTGAATCTGAAATTGTGTATTTTTCTGATTCATCAAATGGTAATTTTTCTTCTGATTTTTGTGTTTGTATTACCTGTTTTATTTGTTCTATTGATGAAGACAAGGTTTGCTCTTGATCTGGAGTAGCTTTGTTTCTATTCATGTTTTGAATAATTGATTCAAGGCGAGATAAAATCTCGTTAGGATCGAGCTCTTTATTTGGTGGATTATCACTTGTTAGAGGCGCTGTTGTTGACTGTGGTACTTGAGTATCTTTGTGGGATGATTTGATTAATTCATCGGTTGTTTTTATTGAGATTGTTTTATCGTCAGTCGATATGATGGTATTTGCAGTCTGATTTTGAGTTGTTTCAACACTAGAGATAGTATTTGATGTTGGAATGATATTGGTATCATCATCTGATTTTTTATCTAGTTTTGTATCAAAAGGTATTGTAAATTGAGGATCTTTTATTTCCTCATTAGTCTGTGCTATTGGTTTTTCGTTTAGTGAATCTGGTTGTTTAAGTTTATTGGCTGTACGAGGCTTAATTAACCATCTAATCGGTAGTAGTAAAATCATGACAAAAGCACCTAATTTTTCAATTAGATTCAACCATGATAATCCAGTTAATAATGTGACACAAGCCAAGCAAGTTGCAAGAAGAATTAAGGATAAAGTAATACTATCTATAATTGGTAAAAGGCTTTCGATGACAATCGCACCTAAATAACCGCCCGCTTCAAATTGTTCAGAATCAGCAATATTTAAAGCAAAAAATCCTGTAGCACTAAATATAAATGCTAACACACCAATAATCCGAAATGAAAGACTAAAGTAGTTTATAGGATCATTAGCATGTTTATAAAAATAAACGATTGACTGTAAACAAATAAAAATAGCGATAAAAGGTAGGCTATAAGCAATAAAGCCTAAAAATTGAAAAAGAACGTCACAGATGTATGCACCAATATAACCGCAAAAATTACTAATAGGGTAGTGCCAAGCCGTACGAGACCAACCGGGATCGGATGGATCGTAACTGAACTGTGATAGAAATAAACAAACAGATAAACCTATTATTGTTAGTAGAATCAATTGAGTGATGATCTGTTTTTTTGTCATTTTGGGCTTTTTCAAACAAGTACCTAAAAACTATTGCTATTAAAATAGCTAGTATTTTATCATAAATTGTGCTTGCTCACAGACCCAATACCGTCTAAAACGCAATTTATTGTTGGGTTATTATGCAACAGGAAGTAGGCTAGTTTTAAATCTTATACCATTTTGTACATATCGTTGTGCATTAGTGATATTTGCTGTAATGTCAGCTTTAGTTAATTTGCGGATAATTTTTGCGGGTGATCCCATAATTAAACAACCTTCTTCATAAGGTATAGTGTGTGTTACTAGCGAGTTGGCGCCAACAAGGCAATTTTTTGCAATTTTAGCATTGTTTAATATAGTACTACCCATACCAATTAATACATTATCTTCAATGGTGCAACTATGTAGGATAACATTATGCCCAATAGTGACATTCTCGCCAATAATGCAAGGGATATCTGTTTTAATAAACGATGGGATGACATCTGTATAACCAGTATTATTATCTATTCTTGTGACATAAGGTTGTAGTTGTTTTAACGGAAATAAAAAACACTAGCGACAATACATATTAATTTTCTAGATTTCTCTAGATTATTAAACATGTTCTTTTCGAAAGTTCTACTTTATTTTGTTAATAACAGTACAATTGCATCTCCACCGTTAACGGCTAACTCCTTAAACTGTTTTACAGATGCAATTGTAATATTTATCAATCCGTTAGTATCAAATGCGATAGAAGGAATTATTGATATCGTTAATATTCGATGTGTAACTCTCCCCTAAAATAATACAGCAAAAAAGTAGAAAATTCTCTATGATAAAAGTAAAGAGGATTTAAACATGAAAAAAATGACTGAACATCAAATCGTCGCTATTTTAAAAGAAGCTGAAGCGGGTATTCCGGTTAAAGAACTCTGTCGTAAATATGGCATGGGTAATTCAACTTTCTATAAATGGCGGGAAAAATACGGCGGAATGGAAACTTCGGATATCAAACGCTTAAAGGAGCTGGAGGCTGAAAACCGTAAGCTTAAACAGATGTTTGCCGAACTGAGCTTAA
>NZ_LZHQ01000033.1 GCF_001690655.1 Gilliamella sp. Occ3-1 | reverse complement strand
GTATCCATTAAAAATACGAGTCGATAATGGACCAGAATTCACCGGAAACACGTTTACTAATTGGGCAAAAACACATGGTATAACTATAGATTACATCAAACCCGGTAGCCCTTATCAAAATGGTTACATTGAACGATTTAATCGGACTTATCGAACTGAAGTGTTAGATTTATATCTTTTTAACAACCTAGCGCAAGCAAGGAGAATAACCGAAGAATGGTTAACGATTTATAACACCGAAAGGCCTCATGAAGCACTAAATAATATGACGCCGATCGAATATAAAACATTAAAACAGGCAGCTTAATTTTCTACGTGAGTTGTGTATTAAGTTTGGGGTATTTACATGTAAATTTTCTGATATGACAAATCGCCTTTGTCCAAAGGCGATATCAATAGATTTAAAAGTTATCCAGAGCAACATAACAGTACCAAATATACTCCCAATTGCATCTATTATTTTCAAAACTTCGGGACTTTCTATCCCCTGCAATGCATTATCAACAATGCCTTGTAAAGAGGAAAAAACACCTGCCATTTATTATTTCCTATTAAAATTTATTTAAAATCTATCGGATCTTCTGAAAGAGATATTCTCGCATTTTCACAGTTTTGAGAATCTCTGTTAATATCTCCATTGGCGCATTTTTTTAAATAACTATTTCTCTCTCTTCTTTATGAGAGTTCCAATATTCAACGGTGTAATTCTTTTCACAACCAACCAATAAAAAGGTTGTTGTAATAATGAAGATAGATAGTAATTTTTTCATTTCATTCTCCTAGAATTGATTAGACTTTCTTGATTTTTTTCTATTAAATTCGTTTTGCAATTCTTGAAAAAAACCGTTGTAGGTTGTAAATTTTTCATTTCAATTGTGATTTCTTTTTGTTTATCTATTAAATTTCTGTTTAACTCATTGGATGGTAGTGTTATCTTGTATATTGCTATTTTTACCAATATGTATCGGAGCAATATCACCGCGTAAAACAGCGTTGAACCAAATAGAAACACCCTCTTGTAAAACGACATCACCAATAATATCGGTAGATTTTGCGATAAAACAATTTTGATGAATTTGTGGGGGGGGGGGGGGG
>NZ_LZHQ01000032.1 GCF_001690655.1 Gilliamella sp. Occ3-1 | reverse complement strand
TGCAATAAAAAAATAAACGGGCGAAATTGGCTTTAAAAACAATATCTGATTTACTTAGGTTAGCTATAAATGATTTTTTAATAAAACACAATAAAGCTTAATCTAATATTAACCAACGATTATAAGGAGTTTATATGAAAAAAATACTAATATTAATTACTGCTATGTTTTTATTCGGATGTAATGAGAAGACCTATACTGTAGAAGATTTTAAAAATAACAAAGAACTACTAGATAAATACCGTAAAAAATGTGAAAACGGTGAAATTGATGGTGATAGTTTGAATTGTCAAAATTCTCACAAAGCAATAGTTTCAAAAAATAGAGTTGGTAATGCAAGTTGGGATTAATACAAGTTTTAAAAGCCCTTTAAAGTGGCTTTTAAATCTCTAATTGATGAAAGCCAATATGAATATTGCAATAAAAAAATAAACGGGCGAAATTGGCTTTAAAAACAATATCTGATTTACTTAGGTTAGCTATAAATGATTTTTTAATAAAACACAATAAAGCTTAATCTAATATTAACCAACGATTATAAGAAGTTTATATGAAAAAAATACTAATATTTATTACTGCCATGTTCTTATTCGGATGTAATGAAAAGACCTATACAGTAGAAGATTTTAAAAATAACAAAGAGCTACTAGATGAATACCGTAAAAAATGTGAAAATGGTGAAATTGATGGCGATAGTTTAAATTGTGAAAACTCTTTCAAAGCTAATTTAAATTTAAACACGCCAGCTCGCAATCCTCACGCATGGGATTAATAGAAGCCACTCATGTGACTTTTAAAGTTCTATCTGTGATAAGTTTATAGACTTAATGTGCTTCTTGTTAATTATAAACTTATCATCTTGTATTATAATCTTATCTCCTTTTTCTGCTTTATTGTCATTTAAAAATCGATTAATCTGTTTCGACCAAATCGTCTTTTCATTACCGTTGCTATCAATTAATTTTGCAAATGCTGATTGCTTACCGTTTATTTGAAATTGATAATTAGCCAGCCCAAAATCATTAATAATAAATTCTTGAGCTTCCAATCGTTCAACTTTTTCTATAGCCCATTTTTTTACTTTGAATGACTGATTATTTTCATCTTTAATCTCTTTGATTTTTATATAATCGCCGATGACTGCTCCTGCTTGTTTAATTGCATCTTCTAATCCCTTGTTCCACATATTCTTTGCTTTACCGTTTTTTGTTTGCATAAATAAGTAATAAGAAAATGGCTGATTTTCATCAAAATTAAAATGAGCTTTACCGAAGTCGACAATCTTATAAACATTGGCATCTTTACGTCTATTTTCTCTTTTCAACTTAGCGGATCCTTTTTCAATATCACTTTGTTTATCTGTTGCACTAGAAAACGTAGCATTAATGCCATCTAATTGCAGATTAATTGCAAACTGTGACTTAACCTTATTTAATAGAGATTTATTTATATTTAAATTCTTACCGTTAGATAATGATTTTTTCATCACTGTAACATGAACATGGTTATTATCTGTGTCAGGGTGCAAGCTATAATAAAAATTGTGATCGTTAAAATGTGTAGATAACGTATTATAAACAGCTCGTTTTAAAATATCTTGATCTAGTTTACCCTTCATTGAAAACATTAAACGATAAGTTCTTCTTGGTTCTGTATCTTTATTTTTCTTTACTTTCGTTAATTGATAATCATCAATAGCTAATTCTTTAGCGTCATCTAACGATATTTCAAAACCATTCTTATCATATAAAGGTAAAGTGTTTTCTCTGGTGTCATAATCAAAATTCCTCAGCATTGCATTAATGCTTTTTGCTCCGCCAGTTATTTTAACAACAACATGATTAGAATTAGATTTATTACTGTAGCTTTTTCCTGAACTCACATAATTATAATTATTTTTTCTTGAATTAATGCCAGTCGAACCGAACTTTTTACTTTTGGCTCGGCGCATATCTAAATATTCTTCATGTTGCCTCCTTGCCATTAAAATAACCTTTCTTGCGATTCTTTAATAATATTAACTAATGCATTATTCATCTCATTTATTAATTTTATTAATTCTATTATATGAGTATTGTTAATGATTAACTTTTCACGTATTGACATGTTAATTAGTCGCCCAATTTGATTAACGTTAATTCTAGTTTGCTCAAGTTCTTTCAGCTCTAACGAATCAAAACAGGGCATTGATAAACTGCTTGAAACTCTAAATCTAATTTCCTCTGTTACTGTAATATTTTTTTTGCTTGCTATCCTCGAAACTTCTTTTAATGTTCGTTCATCAAATCTAACATTTTTCGTTCTATTTTTTACAGATGATTCAACATTGGTATCAGCAGTTTGCTCATTAAATTGAAACTTATCTTTGATTGTTTTTTCTATCACTTGACTAAAATTCATGCCATTTAAAGTTGCGTAGTTATTTACAGCATTAATTAAATCATTATCAAGCCTAACTGATTTTTTTGTTTTCATAATAAGCCTACTGCAAGTACAGGGTAAAAAACATAACGTCGGACGTTGTGTTGTTTTTTACTATCCTGCATGTGTTTTATTTAATTGAGTTCATACCTTATATATTGTAATATTAAGATTGTCAAGAATGGAGGAAATTAGAATGAATTTACAAGACATGGCAAATGAATCATATAAGAAAGTTTTTATTGATGAACTAAAAAAAGAAGCGGTTGCATTAATCGAGCGGGGATACAGTATTGATGCTGATCAATACCCCGAAGATCAAATAAGCATGATTCGCAGAAATTCAGAAGTAAGCATTACTCAAAATCAAAAAAGAGTATTAAATGCCAAAGCTGATTTTGAATTGCTAAAACAAAATAAAATTCCCGATGTTGTTATTGCAAACAAATTGATAAATGATACTTCATATAAAAAAACAATGATTTCATTATTTGAAAAAATGGGAGATGATTTAGTTAAAAATGGACAATCTATTCCTGATGTTAATTCATACGCAAAACAAAAAGTTAATAATATAATTGATAATGTTAAGCACCTATCAACAGAAGAAAAAATAAATTCAATTAAGGAGTACGAACAGAAAAATAATATTTCTGCTGAATATGTAGTAAAAACATTTGAAGACAATAATATTGTTACTAAAAATATAAACGCACTAACTATTCAAGATATTTTATCAATAGAGTGTGATAAAAATCTCCTTAGTGTTGAACGAACTGATTTAAACGATAATTTATATCCTTTTCTAACTGAAAATAACAAATTAATTTTTGCACCATCAATAGAGTATACAGCTGGAAACGTCGTACCTTTAAATCAAAATGATGCAATTAGTTATTATCAAAATATGCTGAATGAAAAAGATATTGAGTTTAATGAGTTTTCAAAAAAAATGTCATCATTTTTGGATAAAGAAAATAAAAACAATCAAATTAGATTTGAAAATGCCCATTACTTAATTAATGAGCTAGATAAAAACCCAGAAAAATTCTCACAATTTTCAACCTCTTTTATTGAAAAAGGAATATCTGAAAACGCATTACCTGATTCTAATATCAAAGTGGGAGAAAATATAAAAGAAGCATTAAAAGACAAGGTAAATCCCCAATTCACTTTTGTAGAAACAGTTAAAAAGAAAGTTATCAAAGAAACTAAATTGTTAATCGACATTGTAGATAACACTAAAAAAATTCTGTTAGAAAAACCGTTAAAAAGCATCCAAGATAAATTGTTTAACAAAGCCATGGATGACGCTGAAAAAAAGTTAGAACATCAACAGAATAATCAAAAATCTAATCAACGAGAAAAAAGCAAAAATGCTCAAGTTTCATTATAAATAATAGGAGAAAACCATGAAAACAATTTCTGCTGAAATTTATGTAAAAGAACAACAAGAACGTTCTGCAAATGATATTTACAGACCTTTAAAACCTCAGTATGAGCTAGTTGATAGTGATAGCAATATTGAATTAGATGAAAATGAAATTATTGACGAGGAGCTAGACAATGAGCCAACTCGATAAGTTAAATAACAGTTACAATGAAAGTTTGTATAATTTAATCGTTAATACTGATCACAAATGGACTCAAAGCTGGGCTAGCGTCGGATTTGAACAGCAAAATAGCAAAAATAATGCATATAGGGGAGCAAACCAAATCGTTTTATTTAGTCGGGCTGTTATGAGTGAATTTAAAGATCCTAGATGGGTCACATTTAATGAAGCAAAGAAAAATAACACTCCGATAAAAAAGGGAAGCAAGGGTGAATTTATAGGCTTTTATACAGATACTGCTAGTGTTTTAAAAAAAGATGATAAAGGAAATCCTATTTTAGACAAAGAGGGGAAAAAACAATATGAGTTAGTTAAGTTAGATCGGCCTGTCTTGAAAACGTATTATGTTTTTAATGCTCAAGATGTCGAGGGTATAAAACAATTTGAATTGCCTGAAAAGCCGAAAATATCTGATACTGGAAAATATTCTCAGATCGATAAAATGATTGAGAGTTACTGCAAAGATAATGAAATTTCATTAAAAGAAATTTCTAGTCAAGATGCTTTTTTTAGCAACGGTTCAAAAAATGTTGTAATGCCACTGAAAGAACAGTTTTCAAATATTGATGAATATTATGCTGTAGCATTTCATGAATTAACACATAGCACAATAGAGTGCGTGGGTCGAACTAATAAAAAAACAGATCGTAAGGGTTATAATGAGTTCGGTAGTAAAAACTATGCAAAAGAAGAATTGGTTGCGGAACTCGGTGCATTATTTATGTGTCAAAAGTTCGGTTTAAGCGGTTTTGCAAATAATGAAGAAAGCAATACGTTAAAATCATTAGCATATTTAAAAAATTGGTTAAAGGCAGGAAAGTTGGAAAAGGAGGATTTAAGTATTGCACTCCGTGACGCCAACAAAGCGGTTAGTAAAATAACAAGTTACATTGAAAAAGAGGTAACGAAAACTGTTGATGAACAATTAACAAATAAAACTTATAGTATCGAGTTTAAATTTGATCGTAAAGAGTCTAAATATAACATATCCATTAATGGAGAATCTGCAGAATCAGTGATTAATAAAGATAAGTATGCTTTATCTGTTTTACAAAATCATCCAGACATCAAAAAGCATAATGTTCCGATTTCAGAATTGCAAACAGGAATCATTAATCGTACTGAATCAATGAAAGGTAATCGACCGCATGATATGAAACTTGATGCAACAGGTAAGGAAGTTAAAAATAAAAAAGGGAAAGATCAGATTGAACTATAGCTTAAAATCGCACTGTATAGCACTTATTTTGATTTTTTTCGTTAATCCGCCCGCTTAGTATTAACCATGAAAAAAAACGGCTTATTTTGCGATATATTGCGTTAAAGGATTTGATGCTTTCCATTCATCTATTTTCAATTGTACATCTTTTTCAACTTGAAAATAGAGTATATCAATTAAGCGGTAAACCGTTTTTTTAGCTTCTGATGTTGTAAACCAATCATCTAGCCTAATGCTATCTAAAGGAGCATTATTTTTAATACGGCTAAATAATAGATCAACACAAGCTCTAGCATGTGATGCACAATAAACAGGGCTATTTTTATCAATAACGTGTTTTTCATAGTATCCCATCCGCTTTAGAGCATTTGTTACATCGTTTACTTCTAAGTCACCTAGATATGCATTTGTATTGGTTTTCATTCCATCACCAGCTAGATAAGCGTTATCATCACGAAAACCATTACTAAACATCGTTACATAATGCCAATCTCCTGTACATAATTTTTTAGCTGTATCGTCAAATATGTTCAGTGATGCCATTTTTGATAAATATTTTTGTTTGCTAGTTTTAGGAATTAAAAACATGAGAGCATGATACCTACTAGTTAGTTTACTATTTTGTTTATTTTAACATATTCGACCTTGACCTTAAAAAAATAAATAAAAAAATTTACTATTATTGACCGCGGAGCGGAAGCCATTAACATTAACGTCTATTTATTTTTCGATTGTGTAGTAATTGTCAATTAGTGTTAATTACTTGTTGGCTGTCTTTAGCAGTCAATGAGTAATTAATACGGTTGCGTAGCAAAATTCACAATTAATGCACATGAGAAAACTCACCGATATCCCTTTTTTTATTTTTTGAGTTATCCACAGAAATTATGGGCTAAAATCTGGTTAAAGATCTTAGTTATATATAGTTATATAAGTTATAGGGATTTTAAAAGTGCCTTTAGCCCTTTATTTGCAAGGCTTACAAGAAATTGGTTTATGTGTGAAATACGATAGTTTATGTGTGAAATACGATAGTTTATGTGTGAAATACGAATTCATTATGTGTGAAATACGAATTTTTTTTGAGTTATTAACATATTTAGGTTGACGTTATGTGTGAAATACGATAATTTGTGTGTGGAATACGATAATTAATTTATGTGTGAAATACGAATTAAATTAAATCAATAGGTTATTGTGTAAAAAATGAATGTATTGCCTAAAAATTAGGAGAGTAATGTAATGATGACCTTAAAACCTAAGAAACATCAGCAAATTGAATTGTTTTTAGCTGATGAGGTTGAAATATCAACAATTAGAGATGAAATTGCAAGCATGGAGCACCCATTTTTTGCGCTAAAAGCTGGGGACACTAGTGTTCGTGAATACAAAAACGGTAAAACTACCGTGACAATTAAGCCTACCGTAGATGGAATAGCTACTATTTTTGATAAAGACATTTGGATTTATGCTATCTCAAAACTACAACAAGTGATGAATAATGGTGAAAAAGTTGATCGGAAAATCTATTTTACTCCCTATGATTTTTTAGTTACAACTAACAGATCAACAAGTGGACAAGCGTATAAAGATTTAGAAAAAGCATTAAGCCGTTTATCGGGGACTAGAATTAAAACTAATATTAAATACAGTGAAGATAAACAAGAGACAATTGAATTTGGATTAATTGATAGTTGGCGAATACTGGAAGAAAAGAAAGGGAAACTTGATATCGGGATGGTTGAAGTTGTTTTGCCAAACTGGTTATTTGAAGCATTGGAAAAAAAGCAAATATTAAAAATTAGCATAGATTATTTTCGTATTCGTAAAGCAATAGATAGACGTATTTATGAAATAGCTCGCAAGCATTGCGGTAATCAATATGATTGTGAAATTTCACTGCAAAAGTTGCACTTAAAAACGGGTAGCACGGCAAGTAAAGCTGAATTTAAGCGTTCTATTAAAAAGTTGTCTAAAGAAAATAATTTACCTGATTATGAAGTCATTTTTAATAACGAACGTGAAGTTATTACTTTTAAAAATCGTAATCCTAATATCGATGAAGCTGAAAAAATGGAGAATTTTAAAAGAGGCAAATATAGAATAAGTAGAATAAAGAATATTATAAATAAATCATGATCTAACAAGACAAGAAAAAATTATTGAAGAGGAAATATCAATAATGTGCAAATGCACATTAACAATGTGTAAAAAAATGATTAAAGAAAATAGGGGAAAAGTCAATTTTTAATCAAAAAAATAATTGAATTCAATTATTTTTTTGGGTAAACTCAAAATTACCGTATAGAATAGGTAATTTTTATGAAAATTTTTTCAAAAAGCTGTTTATTTTTATTAACTCTTTATTGTTTTTCTAGCCAATCTTTTGCAAATGAACTTTTAAAAGAACCATCAATAAATAAAGATGATCCTTGTACTGTTTTTTTATGCATGGCTGGTAAAGCAAAAGGTGAAAATCCATCAGAGTGTTCAAGTCCTGTAAAAAAATTTTTTAGTATTGTTTCAAAAAAACATGGCAAATTTAATGGCGGTAGAACGTCAAATGCAAGAGGCGGATTTCTTGGTCAATGTCCAAGTGCTGATCCGAGTATGATTAATAAAATTGTTAGTAAATTTGGAACGTTACGTCATTAATATTTTCTAGTTTTCTCGTGTGCATTAACTGTGAATTTTGCTACGCAAACGTATTGAAAAGCCATTGATAGCACGCTATCAACAGCTTTACAACACTAATTCACAATTACTACACAATTGAAAAATAGGCTTACTCAACGTTAATGACTTCCGCTCCGCGGTCAACAATAATAAATTTTTTTGTTTTTTTTATGAATGCGTTGAATATGTTGTTCCTCGTTTGTGCTCCGTTGGTTCATCAAGATACTCTTAACTCGTTAATTGCAACTGAAAGCGATTTTAATCCTTATGCTATAGCTGTTGTTGGTGGTACGGGTTTGACTTCTCAACCTAAAACCAAAGATGAGGCTATTCAGATAATTAAAGAGTTTGATAGAAAGGATATTAACTACTCAGTTGGGTTAGGGCAAATCAATAAAGCTAATTTCGAAAAGTATGGAGTAACGGGAGAAGAATTACTTGATCCTTGTTTAAATCTTACTGTCTCTCAAGATATTTTAAAAAATTGCTATGAACAGTCTCCGAATAAATCAGTATCTGAGGCATTAAGCTGTTATTACAGTGGTAATTATAAGTCCGGTTTTGTAACTGAAAAATCAGGCAATTCATATTTAGAACGCATTATTAATAATTTCGATAAAAAACCACTTGTTCCTAATATAAAAAATGACAGTTATGTCAAAAATGAGAGGAGGAATAATAGACAATTAAAGAAATTTTCAATTACTAAAAATCAACAAATAAAAAGCATTTCAACCAATTTAAAAACAAAGTTTTGAATAAAGGGAAATTATGAAAAAAATTAATACATTATTATCAATATTGCTTTTTTCTAGCTCTTCTTTTGCTGCCGGAGGAGGTCTTTCAAAAGTTAATACAACGATGCAACTTGTATCAGACACATTATCTGCTATTGCAGTTGTGACAGTAACTATATCAATAATGTGGGCAGGTTACAAAGTTCTATTTAAAGGTGACCCTATGATGGAAGGCGCAAAAATTTTGGGCGGGGGTGTTTTTATCGGTGCGGCATCTCAAATAGCATCTATGCTTGTGGGATAAAAAATGAGTTTAAATCGAGATATCCTTTACAAAGCTTTAACTAGACCACCGATGCTAATGGGTATCCCGATTTATCCGTTAGTAATCGTGGGGGGATTCATTTTTTTAATTTCGGTGTGGTTTAATTTTATTCTCTTAGCGTTATTGTTACCTGCTTATTTGATTCTAAAGATTCTGACAAAAATTGATGAAAAAATGTTTCAAGTTATAGGAACTAAACGTCATTTATTTGTAAGAAAAATAAGAAATAAATCATTTAAAAAACGGATTAGAGCATACTTTTTTTCTTCTGTTGATTACTCACAGATTCGATTAAAAGGAAAAAATAACAAGGAAAAAATAACTATGTTAGATAATGAAAAATCGATTCCATTTAGCGAACTAATACCTTACTCAACCCAGCTTACCAATGATATTGTTATCGATAAAAATGGTTACTTGCTGTCAACGTGGGTCGTTGATGGTATATCGTTTGAAACAAGAGAAGATGAAAACATTGATTACTATAAATATTCATTAAATACATTATTAATATCACTCGGATTAGAAAATGTAGCGTTCTATTTTCACAATATTAAAGACTTTACAAAATACAATCTTGACCCTGTTTTTAATAATGATTTTGCAAATGAAATTAATCAAAAATACATTTCATCATTTAAAGATACTGAGTTTATGGAAAATAAACTTTTTGTCACTCTTGTTTTTAAAAAAACTCGTACAGAATCTTTAAATAGAAAAATGGCTAAACCAGCAGAACGTAAGTTAGAGTTAGAGAAACGAATTGATACATTTAAAGATATTTGCGGTCGGGTAGAAAGCGCATTAGCTAAATTTAGTATTTATAAATTATCATGTTATTTAATTGAAGATATTAAATATTCTCAACAGTTAGAATTTTTCAATTATATTCTATCATTACAATATCAGCGTATTCGTGTTCTGGATACGCCTATTTATAATTATCTGGGCAATAATGAAGTTAGTGTTTGTGCTAGTGGTGTTTTAAAAATTACAACACCAACTAAACAAATGTACGTAAAATCAATAGAAATAAAAGACTGGACAGCATATACAGAAGCAGGCTTTTTAGATGAATTAATTAATTTCTCTTGCCGTTACATCATTACACAATCATTTTCTGTTTTACCAAAAAATGTTGGTAAGAAAAACATCGATAGGCAAATAAAACAGCTTACATCAACAGAAGATGATGCTATCTCACAGTTAGCAGAATTAGAATTAGCAAAAGAGAAGCTAGTAGCAGGTGAACTAATTATGGGAGAGCATCATTTTTCAGCTTTGCTTTTTGGTAATAATGAAGATGAGGTTAATCAAGCCGTCAATAATTTTATTACGACAGTTAACGACCTCGGTTTTGTTGTTACAGTAAACTGGTTAGCTCCTGATGAAGCCTATTTTGGGCAGTTACCGTCTAATTTTAAATTTCGTCATAAAGTAAGTGATATTACAAGTCTTAACTTTTTAGGACTCAATTCGTTACATAATAACCCAGTTGGCAAGCAAAAAAATAATTCTTGGGGGAATGCCGTAACATTACTAAAAACTACTGCTAATCAGCCATTTTATTTTAATTTTCATCAAACAAAAATCGGTCGAAATGATTTTGGTGAGATGAACTTAGGTCACTCTTTGATGGTTGGTAAAAGCGGAACTGGTAAAACAATGACATTATCTTTTCTATTAAACCAGTTAACACAATATGAATCTTATGATTCATTCCCATATAACGCCGTTAATCGTAAATTCACTGCAATCTATTTTGATAAAGATTACGGGGCTGAAATCAATATTCGAGCCCTTGGTGGTAAATATTTTTCATTAAAAGATGGACATCCAACGGGATTCAATCCGTTTATGATTGATAAAACTGCTGAAAATATAACTTTTTTAAATGAATTAATTGCAATGCTGGCAACAATGAATGGTGAATTGTTATCAGTTAGAGAGAAAGAACAAATTAGCATTGCAGTTAATGCGGTAATGAGTGAAGAAAAAGCTAATCGATATCACGGAATGTCACTTCTGCTTGAAAATATTCAATCTGATATTAGCAATGATAATGATTTGAGTAGACGGTTATCAATTTGGGCTGGAGATGGAGCGTATTCGTGGGTTTTTGATAATGAACAAGATTATATTAATTTTGATACACACTCAATTTACGGCTTTGATGGTACTGAGATTTTAGATAATAAAAATATTGTTGCTCCCATCACATTTTATATTTTACATCGAATTGAACAAATTACAGATGGTCGCAGATTGCCGATCTTTATGGATGAATTCTGGAAATGGCTTTCGGGCGGAACTTTCTTTAAAAAGTTTATTTACGACGGTTTGAAAACATTCCGCAAAAGAAATAGTTTTTTAGTTTTTGCAACTCAATCTCCAGACGAAATAATTAAAAGTGATATTGCAAGAGCCATTATCGAACAAGTCGAAACATTCTTTTTTTTACCGAATTCGAAAGCTGATGTTAATGAATACACAAAGCATTTTCAAGTCTCACTAAAAGAGTATGAAATCATTAAAAAACTTGCAGATGACAGTCGCCAATTATTGATAAAAAAAGGTAATGGAAATGAAAATGATGGCGACACACGAGGAAATACCGTTGTTGCAAAAATTGATTTGTCGGGTCTGGGGCGAGAGAACTTAAAGATCCTATCTGCATCAATGGAAAATGTAAATTTAGTTCATTCATTGATCGAGCAAGTCGGAGATGATCCTAAAAATTGGTTACCTCTGTTCAAACAACAATGTGTTTAATTCGTAAGGAAATAAAAATGAAAAAAATATTAATTTTAATAGCTTTATATTCATCATCTGTGTTTGCAGGTGGAATTCCGACAATCGATGTTGCATCAATTGCTCAATTACAACTTGAAGCAGCAGAACAAGCTAAAAGGTGGACTGAAACGGTTAAACAATATAAGGATCAGTTAAAAACACAAAGAGATACGTTAGCGGCGCAAACAGGTGTACGAGATATTGTCGATTTAGTAAAAGAGAGCTCATCTTATTTTAAAAACGCTCAAGACTTACAGAAGTGGATAAATAATCCGAAGAAAATACTGGAATTGGGGTTTGATAGTTTAAATCCTGACTTAAAAAAAATCTATAAAAGTTACGGTTTAGATAATTTATGCCCATCAGAACAGAATTCAACGAATTCTTTTGTTGAGAAAGAACGAAAAAATTGTGAGGGTCAAATCGTTCTTATGACACTGCGTCAACAGCAAGCTGATAATAATCTCAAAGCTATTGATGAGCGAGTAAAAACAATTAATAAGATTGCAAAAAAAATGGCTCAATCTAAAGATCAGAAAGAAAGCCTAGATTTAAATAATGCAATGAACACACAACTAGCTCTATTACAAGCTGACAAATTGAGAATGGATATACAAGTACAACAACAGCTACAACAAAAAGAGTTAATTGAAGTGCAACAAGAAGATATTAGGCGTGAAAAAGTAATGTCGAATAAAGTTAGCAATGCTCACTGGTAATGGAATTGTATCATGATAAATTTTACTCTTTTTGGTGATATGGGCGATGAAATTAATTCTGTTATTACTGAAGGAATTAAATTAGTACAAGAGGGATGGGTGGCAGGTCTACTAGATGTCTCTAGTCTGGGGATTACTATATATGTAATGTTTTATGGCTATATGGTTTTAGCCGGAAAAATACAAGACCCCATGCCTGATTTTGTCTGGAATCTAGCAAGATTTGCAATAGTTCTTGGAGTGCTCAGTAATATGGGGACATATACTACTTATGTAAACGATGCGGTACATGGTTTGAGAGGTTTTTTAGTTGGAGATGAAACTTCAGGGAACGCTTATGGTGGAATTGATGAAAAAATAGGGGCTATTGTTAATTTATATGCTGATTCACTCGATAAAGCACACGGTATTTCTGGGCATCTGTTTTGGATAGTTCAATGCTTATTTATGGCACCTCTTTGTCTGGGAGTTGTCAGTTATGCAGTCGGTATTGTTGTTTCCGAAATAACTTTGATAGCTTTGCTTGCTGTTTTCCCCTTATTTTTGTTCTGCTACCTCTGGGGGTGGTTTAAAAATATGTTTTCGATGTGGCTACAAGCAGTAATAGGATGTTGTCTTTTTGTTTTGTTCTTGTCTGTATTTTCTCAAGTTGGTTTTTCGATAGCTAAATATACAAATGAATGGGTTGCAAACCATTCTGGAGCTGAAGCGTTTCTTTCATGTATTATGTATCTCATTTCGGGTGTGATAACTATTTATGGAGTAAAACTTGCGGGTCAAATTTCAATGGCATTATCTCAAGTTAGCGTAGACAGAATGAATCAATCAATGTCTAGCAACATCATTGAAAATAAAATTAATAGCTATAAACAACGCAAAGCACAAGCATCTCAAAATCAATCATTAGCTAACTCAATTTCTAATGCAATGTCCAAAAAATAAGGATTTCTTATGTTAAAAATTTTTTTCATCAGCATATTTTCAATCTATTTAGTTGCATGTAGTAATCAAGCTCCAGTTTCCTCTAGCTGGGATAAAAGCTTTGAAAGCTCAAAAGAGGTCGCAATTAATAAAAATTTGCATGAATTAGAAAAAGAACTAGGTAATAAAAATACATTCTAAAAAGGAAGTACCATGTTTGAAAAAATAAAAGATGATAATAAGCCGTCTAATGACGGTTTCAGTAAGTGTATTTCATATGAGAACGATCGAGAGTATATGTTCAAACGTTCAGAAAAAAGAGCTTGGTTGATAACAGGTGTGGCTATTTTTTTATTAATTCTATCCTGGATAATTTTAGCAATAATTTTGCCGTTAAAAGAAGTGACTCCTTACGTTATTCAAGTGAATGAAAAAACAGGTATCCCTGATGTAATTACAGTTGTTGATCCTGAGCAATTACACGCAAACGAAGCCTTAGATAAGTATTTTGTAAATTCATACATTCAAACAAGAGAAAGCTACACATATCAAACTATTCAAAATACATATATTGAAACACAGTTATACAGTAGTGAAAACGTAAAAAATGAATATCTGGCTCAAATGAATAGAGATGATAGTCCAGACCAAGTGATGAAAACGGGAACAATTTCTGTCAAGGTCAATTCAATTATATTAGAAGACATTAATAATGTAGATATAAAGATGGCTACAGCCCGTATTGTTAAAACATATACTACTGAGAAAAATGAAGTTTATCAACGAAACTTTATTATAAAACTGTCATATGAGTATGAACCAGCTCAAAAGTTAAAATTATCATATCGTCTTGAAAATCCCCTTGGTTTTTCTGTCACGAGTTATCAAATCATCGAGGAAAATATTTAATGAAACATTTCCTACTTTTATTACTGATATTAGCTGGTGCTGGTGTTTGTAATGCAGTTCAAAAACCCACTTCATCTAAATTTGATAAGCGTATGCAATATTTAGCGTATAACGGTTACAACGTCACGCAAATTAATGCAAAAGTGGGGCATGTGACAGCGATTAATTTTTCTCAAGATGAAGTTATTGTTGATGTTGTTATTGGTTTCAATTTAGGTTGGGAGACTACGGACAATAACAATAAGATTTTTTTAAAACCCATGGCGTATAAATACGAAGATACGATTATTGAGCCAAACAGTGCTGAATGGGATACAAATCTCATTGTTACGACGAATAAACGCATTTATACGTTTGATTTAAAGCTGGTTGATTCTGATGATAACTCTTACTTAGTTAATTTTACGTATCCAACAGACGAAAGAAATAAAAAACAAGCATTATTAAAAGAACAAAAAGCACTCGAACAAGAAAAATTGGCTAATGATTCATTAGAGCAGTTTACACAACCAAAGAATTGGAATTACACAATGTTAGTTGGTAAAGATAGTGAATCTATTACTCCCGATTTCACTTACGACGATGGTGTTCGTACGTTTATTGGTTTTACATCTGAAAAAACAATCCCCGCTATTTTTTACTATCAGGGCAAACAGGAAATGATGAGTAATACAAGTGTTAAAAACACTGAAAAATATACCATCATAGTTGTTCATAAAACAGCTAGTCGCTTTATTCTCAGGAGTGGTGATGAAGTTGTCGGTATTGTAAATAAAAGCTTTGGTAAATCAGTTCAAAATAATCAAGTAACAAGTAATAAAGATATTATCAGAAATATTAAATAATAAATAATAAATATTAAATAGGATTTTTATCTATGACTGAGAATAAAGAACCATCTCAACCAAACATTGCGATTGCTGGAGATAAAAGCTATAAAAAAAATCAACGTTTTTTGAAATTAGTTTTTGCATTACTTGTTATTTTCTTTTTAGCTTTTGCATTCTATAAATTAGTTTATGTGAGATATAAAACAGACAACAAAGAAACTGTTGCAAAAGAAGTTTCTAAAAATGTTGATGAAAAGAAAAGTTTTACGTTACCGCCTCCTAAAAAATTTAATAACCCTGTTCCTGCTATTGTCAATAAAAATGATGATGAAAATGAAGAGATTGGGTTTATTGGTAATAAAACAGAAAATTCAAATACAGTTAAATTTAGTAAGTCATCAGGTTCAATGGTTGTTAAAAACGGGCAAAATTCAACAACAGCAAGTCAGACAGATAATCAATCAATTAGTGATGGCAATAAAATTGGCTCACAAAACGACATGTTTTCAAGTACAGCATTCAAAGCTAATACAGCAAGAAAAAGCCGTTATAATCCCAATCTTTTACTTGAACAAGGTACGTATATTCCTTGCGTGCTAAGACAAAAGTTAATTAGCAATGTAGGTGGTCAAATTAGTTGTACGATTGCTGAAAATGTCCTGTCAAAAAATGGAAATGTAACATTAATTGAAAAAGGTTCAAAGGCGGTTGGTGTTTATAAAACAGGAGCAGTTAGTCATGGCAGTGATCAGATATTTGTCATTTGGCAAGAGATAAGAACTCCGAATAATATTAATGTCGATGTTAACAGCGGTTCAACAGATGAACTGGGAGCAAATGGCTTAACTGGTTGGACGGATCAACATTTCTGGAAACGATTCGGCAATGCAATTTTGCTCAGTATGATAACGGATAGTAGTTCAGCATTATCATCAAGACTTGCAAAGTCAGATAATCGTAATTATATCGAAAACACGCAAGAAAACAGCGAAGAACTAGCGAAAACTGTGCTCGAACAGATGGGAGATATAAAGCCCACTCTTTATAAAAATCAGGGAGATAAAGTTGGTATCTTTGTTGCTCGTGATATTGATTTTTCTAGTGTTTATTCATTAAACAAAAGAGATCAATAAATGAATAAAGATAAAGTTATCGTCAAAAAAGATGCTCGAGCATTACGTTCTCACATAAATAACTTATTTGGTGATTTGTTAACTCGTCATGATATTACCGAAATTGTCATTAATAAAATTGGTCAAATTCGTTATGAAACTAAATCGGGCTGGCAGATCGGCACTAAAGAAGAAAATGAAAGAATTACAAAAGATAACTTAAATTTTTTCGTTAATGCATCGGCAACATATTCAAATAATATTTTGAATGAAAACCATCCGATTATGAGTGCCGATCTGCCCGATGGCGAACGTTTACAAGTTGTTATTCCCCCTGCTTGCGACAAAAGCCAGTATTCAATCACAATTAGAAAGCCGTCTCAATTTACAATTACTCTTGATGATTTCAGTAATCAAGGTTTTTTTGATGACATTGTTCTAGGTGAGTATGTAGATCCTGTTGATAGTGAATTACAGAAACTGTTATCTGAAAAGCAATATAAAGCATTTTTTTCTTTAGCAGTTGCGTGCGGAACGAAAAACATTGTCATAGCTGGGGCAACGGGAAGCGGTAAAACTACGTTCATGAAATCATTAATTTATTCAATTCCTGCGGATCAACGAATTATTACTATCGAGGATGTACGAGAAATAACATCAACTATTCATGACAACATGGTTAATCTACTGTATTCATCTGAAAATCAGTCTGTTATTAATCCATCAGTGTTACTGAAATCGTGTTTACGTATGAAGCCCGATCGTATTTTACTGGCAGAACTTCGAAGCGGTGAAGCATTTGACTACATTAATGTAATCTCAAGCGGTCACGGAGGAAGCTTAACATCATTACATGCAGGTAGTTATGAGCAGGTTATTACTCGATTAACGATGATGTCATTACAAAATCCAACGGGTAGCAAAATTCCGTACGATACAACAAAAGAGATTATCCGTGATACGGTCGATATTGTGATCCACATTGGAAACATTAACGGTAAACGGCGTATTACGACTATTTTTTGGAAAGATTACAAAAATGATTAAATTTTTTAAAAAATTAAATGCTGGACAAAAAGTATTTATCTCTATCATTTTTAGTTTTGGCTTATTTATAGCATATTGTTTAACAAGTGTAATTTTAACATTTATATATATGCCTGATGTTGCATTACACGGAAAGAAAATTAAACGTATTTTTCAGTTAATTCATTCGACGTACGATTATTTTAGTTTAAAAACACCGTATTTGGCATTCATGGCAGGTGAAGTAAAAACAACTATTTTAGCGGTATTGGTGGCACTATTTATAATGTTGATAGTATTATTATTATTAGCAGGTCTATTAGTAATAGCTCAAAAACAGAGAAAAGAACGAGAGCTACACGGAACGGCAAAATGGAGCACGATAAATGAAATAAAAAGCCAAAAATTGATGGAAGAAAAAGGCATCCTAGTTGGTTTATATAATGAAAAACCGTTGTTTTTTGGAGGGCAAGAGTTTTGCTCGCTAGGTGCACCAACCCGAAGTGGAAAAGGAACAGGTATTGTTATCCCGAATTTGATGTGTTGGGAAGATAGCCTGGTTGTATTAGATATTAAACAAGAATGTTTTGATTATACATCAAAATATAGACGAGATATCCTTGGACAGGATGTTTTCTTGTTTAATCCGTTTTCTGAACACACTCATCGTTATAATCCCCTATTTTATTTAGATTTTAATGATCCAAAGGTTGAACTACAAATTCAAAATATAGCTAACTCATTTTATATATCAAAAGATAATGATTTCTTTGTGGGAGAGGGGAAGTCGATTTTTATTGCCATTACGTATTTATTTGGTGTTTTCTATCACAACGGTTATTTAGGGGATGATTATACACTAACCAATTTGGGTGGTGCATTAAATGGTATTAATATTATAAGAAATGGTCAAAAAGAAAAAATTTCATTAGAGCTAGCAACAGAAACGGCATATCTACTCGGCTGGTTGCCAGATACTGTTTACAATCTATTTTTATCATTCTTCTCACAAAAAGAAGCTGAGAAGCAATTTGCTGGTGTTAAAACTGCGTACGAAACAGCATTAAAACCGTTTCAAAATCGAGTTATCAAAAATTCAACCAGTCAAAATGACTTTGATTTTAGAGATTTACGACGAAAAAAAATGACTATTTATCTCGTAATTAATCCTGAAGATCTAGTTAGTGCAAGACCAATAATAAATCTCTTTTTTACTCAATTAATTGATACAAATATTGCTCAAGGGCTACCCGACCAAAATCCAGAATTAAAGCATCCGTGCTTGCTTGGAATGGATGAATTTACATCAATCGGTTACATGGAAAAATATGAAGTTTCAGTGAGTTTTATTGCTGGCTATGATTTGCGTAGTTTAATTATTTATCAAGCGGATTCACAGATAAAAAATGATAAACCTCTTGGCTATGGAGAAAACGGTGGATCAACACTACTACAAAATCATACTTGTAATATTTTTTATCGCCCTAAAGAAACTAAAGTTGCCGAGGAAATTTCGAAGCGAATCGGCAACATTACTACAAAATCGTATAGTCGTTCTTTCGGAGCTAAAAATAACTCACGCAGTGAAAATACAGCAGCAAAAGCATTGATTTTACCGCAAGAAATCATGGATTTAAAAATGGATGAAGAAATTATTTTATGTAACAACATTAAAATCAAATGTAAGAAAGCAAATTATTTCTCTACTCCATTTTTAATTGAAAAATTTAAATTAGTTTCATCGACTTTACGAAATGCCAAAGGGAATCCGTCACAGGATGATTATAAAAAAGCAGTACAAAATAATGAACTAGCGATTCAATTGCCAGAGTTAAAGGCGATTGATGATGATATTTTTTAACTAAAGGAAAGATTATGCGATTTATATATTTATATTTAAGTTTAACTTTATTATTACCACTAAGTGGGTGTTCTTCTCCGCCTGAACCTGTCCCATTCCCAAGGGGGAAAGATGTTGCTGTTAACAAAATTTCTGTTGAGAAAACGGTTGGAACAATAAAAAACACAAAAGATAACGGAAATTGGTGTGTAACTGAATCAATTTATATTGATAAAAATACTATACAGTCAACGACAAGCGATTTAATAAAAATAAATTATTTGTTAGATCACGCAGATAAAATAACATTACACGGGAAGCTTGAATTAATTCAACGTATACAAACTTTTATTAAGCTTTCTCGAAATACCACCAATATTGTATTAGTACCTGAGTGTTTCAATTTCAATCAAAATTATTGTTCTTCAAGAGTTACAGCCACATTTGAAAAAATTAAAAAAAGTTGATAATACAGTCAAATTTAAATAGGAGAAAAATAATGGAATTAAAAGAAGTACATAAATTTTTAGCTAACAAAAAAAATATAACTCGTTTGTTTAAGAAATATGGCTCATCTTATTGTGAAAAACTGATTGATCGTTTCAATGATGTTAAGAAAAAAATAAAAGAAATTGAGAAATTGCGTTTAATTGAAGAAGAAGAAATACAAGATAAATTAAAAAAAGTCAGTGACTATATGCTATCAATCGGTCTAAAGCCAAATGATTTAAAAGCATTAAAAATAAGAAAAGAGCCAACAATAAAATATCAATATATAGATGAAAACAACAATCAGTTAACATGGTCTGGTCGGGGGAAAATACCGAGGTGGCTATCAAAACAACTCGAACAAGGGAAATCATTAGATGATTTTTTGGTTAACTAAATTTTATATTTTCCATTCTTTTATTACAATCACCACAGTTCAAATTTGCTGTGGGTTTTGCCCACGCATTTAGTCCGCACTCAGGGCATGTAAATTTATCTCTTGTGCCTGTTCCCTCTTCTTTAATTAATTGTAGTGTACAATACAAAATACTAGTAATAAAGATAGCTTTCTATGATGTTTCTAACAAAATTAGTTATAAACTAACCGTATTAGGAATCTCCGTTCTTTAGAGCAGAGAGGATGTCAAGAATCTAATTTACAAGTTATCCATTCTACGAGCTTTTTTTCATCTGACCGTGAGCAATAAACCCAGTATCCTTTGATTTCAGGTTTCATTGATAACCTTATAAACCATTGTTCGTCTTTTGGAATATCTTTTTGTAATTTTACTTTTTTATAAACAACTTTCACATCAGAATTTAACTTTTTAATAATCCAGTTCTCTAACGTCATATTGTTGTTTTTTGCTTTTTTTCTCCATCGAATAAATCTTTTTTTTTCTGTAACAAAAATAAACGATATTGATCTTTGCTCCATTTTAACCTCTTTGTAGAAAAGCCTATTAACATGTTAATAGGCTTATGAGTAAATACTAATTTTTTTTCGTTGGTTTAGCTACTTTAATACACCATAAAGTGAAAATGAACATAGACAAACCGAGTAAAAAAAGTAACCACATAATAAGTACCTCTATTACTTATTTTTCAGTTTTATTTGGTAAAATAAAATGACCTTTAAATTTTATTGGATTAGCCAATTAAAGTATATCTATAATAGCTAACTGTTTCAGACAGGTCAAGATAAAATTAAAACCAACTCAAAATAGCCTAGCTAAATTTAACGTGTTAAAATAGCTCTTATAAAGAGGCAATCAGTTTAAATAATGAAAACAGCTAGAATATATTTGAGAGTTAGCACAAGAGAGCAAGAACTCGAACGACAAGAACGAATCATTGATGACGCAAAAAAGGCTGGTTATTACATTGCAAATGTTTATAAAGAAAAAGCATCGGGTGCAAGATTTGATAGACCAGAGCTTCAGCGAATGATTTCAGAACTGCAAGATGGCGATGTCATCATTGCTGAGAAAATAGATCGTCTAACCAGATTACCTTTAGATGAAGCCATTAATTTAATTGATTCTATAAAATCGAAAGGCGCAAGATTATGCGTTCCCGACATTTTAGATTTATCGGAGATATCATCCGACGCTACGGGTGTAACAAAAATAGTTATAGATTCAATGCAAGATTTACTACTGAAAATAGCGTTACAAGTTGCACGTGATGATTATGAGATTCGTAGACAACGACAAAGGGAAGGTGTCGCAATTGCTAAAGCAAAAGGTAAATATAAAGGTCGTCAAGCAAATAAGCAGCTACATAAGCTAATTATTGAATGCCGTAGTTCAGGCAAAAGCATAAATAAAACAGCAGAGCTATTGAATTGTAGCCCAGCAACTGTCAAAAACGTATGGTCTAGACATAAAAATAATAAATAATAAATAATAAATAATATTTACTTTATTTTTAATTATTTTATAATAAATCAAATATAGACAATATATAGGATATAAATATGAAACTCTATAATGACATTTTAGAAAAAGCAATTGACCCTACACACAGCCAAGAAATAGATCTATGGGAAACAGATCACGGGTATCTAGATGATAATACATTTGAAGAGTTAGCTCGAAGAAGACTCGAAGAAAAATTTAAACATGAAAGCTATGTAAGAAAACTCGATAACGGAGAAACATGGCAGTTTAACCCTGATGGCACTAAATTCATGATAAGAAATAGCAAAGGTGAGCGAATTGACAACTAAAAAAGCAATTTTTATTTTAGGGTTAAACGGAGCTGGTAAATCAACAATTAGAGATGATATTACAATTACAAAAGATATTTTAATTATTGATCCTGATAAAATAGCTAAAGATTCTAACTGTAATGAATTACAAGCAGGAAAAATTGCTATTAATATGTTTAAAGACGCTATTAAAAATAATCAGTCATTTCTTGTTGAAAGTACGTTATCAAGTAATACAATAATTAAACAAATTGCTACAGCAAAAGAAAACAATTACAGTGTAAGAGCCTATTTTGTTGGTTTAGAATCTGTGGATTATCACATTGATAGAGTCAAAAATAGAGTGTCAAAAGGTGGGCATGATATTCCAGAAGCAACAATTGAAAGACGTTTTGATAAAACATATGGCAATATTAAAAAACTTTTTCCATTAATTAATTATTTAAAAGTAATTGATAATTCAGTTATTTTTGTTACAGAAGCTAAAATTATTAATGGGAAACTAAAACAAAAAAAACAAGTCCATGACTGGGTCACAAAGCATGTAATAACTCCATTCGTTGAATATAAACTAGACCACGCAATAAATTCTACAGCTCACAAAAACTTCAAACAAAATCAAAAACAAAACTCTAATGAAATAGAATAGTCATAATAAATATTATTTAAGAAATAATATTTACAAATTTATTATTTAATTTATAATAAATATTATTTCTTAAATAATATTTATTATGGGAGTTATAAATGATAATCGTAGTCGGCTGTAATAAAGGTGGAGCAGGTAAAACAACAACAGCAATTAACTTAACAGTTGCATTAGCATTAAAAAATAAAGATGTATGTCTAGTTGATGCTGATCCACAGCGTTCTGCTTCGAAATGGCAGTTATTAAGAGAAAATGAAAACATTCAGCCCGCCATCAATTTAGTAGAAAAACGGGAAAATATAGCTTCTACATTACTAGATCTGGATTCTCGTTACGACTTTATAATCGTTGATGTTGCAGGACGTAATAGTCGAGAGTTTATTACTGGCTGTTCAGTAGCTGATATTGTTATCTCTCCTCACCAATGTTCACAACAGGATTTGGATACCTTATTGGAATTAGAAGAACAATTAGAACGCATAAAAGATTTAAACCCAAAATTGCAAGTATATTGCTATCAAACGTTAGCAACAACTAACCCCATCATTCAAGGACAAGAACGTCACGACTTTGTAGAATATCTATCAGAAATAAATAACATAAAACTGCTAGATAGCATTGCATATTATAGACGTGTGTATAGAACAAGTTACTCTGATGGTAAAAGTGTAATTGAAACAGATAATGAAAAAGCACGTGAAGAAATAAGTAATTTGCTAAATGAACTTGATATTATTTAATATTTAATAAATAATATTTATTAAATGCTAATTAATAAAAGGAACTCAAATTGAAAACGCCAAGAACATCTAAAGAAATATACAATCAAGCGGATAAGTTAGCTGATGAATTAGCAGATCGTCCCTATGCTGGTGGCGATAAGAAAGAATCTAAATCTAAAGTAATGAGAAAAATTTCGTTTGAAATTGATGAAAGTCAATATGAAGAATTAGAAGATATTGCAATAAAAAATAAACGTGCAAAGTTACCTTTAAAGACAATATCTGATTTACTGAGGTTAGCTGTAAATGATTTCTTAATAAAACACAATAAAACTTAATCTAATATTAACCAACGATTATAATGAGAAAACCTATACTGTAGAATATTTCAAAAATAACAAAGAACTACACTAGTTGACATCCTCCCCGCCCTAAAGGACTGGGATTCCTACTGCGGTTAGTTTATCGCTAACTCGCTTCGGTGGGTTTCTGTTGCTGACGGCATTACTGCACCGTTCACTTCGCAGACGCTTCGGGTATGTCCTACCCTGAATATATTTAATGCCCCAACTAAATCGGCATTTTCTTTGTAACCACAGCTAACACACTCAAAATTAGCTTGAGTTTTACGATTTTCTTTAGCTACGTGGGAACAACATGGACAAGTTTGACTTGTATACTTTGGATCAACGCTATACACAAATCCACCATGCCAGTAGCTTTTATACTCAAGTTGTCGTCTAAATTCATACCAAGACTGATCTAATATGGATTTATTTAATCCTGATTTAGCTTTGACATTTTTACCCTGTTGTTCTTGATTACCTTTGGTAGATTTTGACATATTACTTACCTTTAAATCTTCTATGTATATCATGGCGTGGTTTTGGCTGATTTCATTTGAGATTTTGTGTAAGTAGTCTTTTCTAGCATTGGCTATCTGGTGATGTAATTTTGATACTTTACGTTTGGATTTCAGCCAGTTTTGGCTGAATTTTTTCTTATGGCTTAGTTGCTGTTGTAATTTTCTTAATTTTAATTGATTTTGTTTAAATATGTTTAATGGTTTAAAGTAAATGCCATTACTTAACGTGGCAAAACGACTAATACCCATATCAATACCAATTTCGGTATTAGATTGATGTATTGGCTCTGCTTGTTCATATTCTGTTTGAATCGACACAAACCATTTACCACAATTCAAACTTACTGTGACATTTTTAATTGTGCCGACAATTAGCTGGCTTTTTCGGTAACGAATATAACCGATTTTAGGAATAAATATACGCTTATTATTTTCATCTAGCTTTGTACCCTGCGGGAAACGTATACTTTCTTTAATTCCTTTTTTCTTAAATTTCGGAAAGTCCGATTGTTTGCGAAAAAAATTACGATAGGCACTTTCTAAATCTTTTAATGATTGTTGTAATACTTGGCTATGGCAGGTCTTTAACCAGTCATATTCTTTCTTCCAAGTAGGGAGTAAATTAGCAATTTTAGTATAACTGAACTTGATTGAATTATCTTGTTCGTATTGATCTTTTTGCCATGCTAAAGCCTGATTAAAAACAAAACGAGAACATCCGCAAAACTGTTTAAGTTTACGGATATGTTCGCCATTTGGCATTAATTCAAATTTAAAGGCTTTGCGTATTATCATGCATTTATTATACTATTGGTCTATGAATATACAAAATGAAATTAGGCACGGTAGACACTGTGTATTTAAAATACATGCTCACTTTAAAACATTAAAACGACTTCGTCGTTTAAGCCTGACATCCCCGCCCTGAACGACGAGGTTTTACGGCTTAACGGATAAATACCGTAAAAAATGTGAAAATAGTGAAACTGATGGTGATAGTTTGAATTGTCAAAACTCTCACAAAGCAATAATTAGTCTTAGTAGACCAATTAATACAGGAAAATGGACTGATTAATTTAAGAGAATAAAAGCCCTTTAAAGCGGCTTTTAAATCTCTAATTGATGAAAGCCAATATGAATATTGCAATAAAAAAATAAACGGGCGAAATTGGCTTTAAAAACAATATCTGATTTACTTAGGTTAGCTATAAATGATTTTTTAATAAAACACAATAAAGCTTAATCTAATATTAACCAACGATTATAAGGAGTTTATATGAAAAAAATACTAATATTAATTACTGCTATGTTTTTATTCGGATGTAATGAGAAGACCTATACTGTAGAAGATTTTAAAAATAACAAAGAACTACTAGATAAATACCGTAAAAAATGTGAAAACGGTGAAATTGATGGTGATAGTTTGAATTGTCAAAATTCTCACAAAGCAATAGTTTCAAAAAATAGAGTTGGTAATGCAAGTTGGGATTAATACAAGTTTT
>NZ_LZHQ01000031.1 GCF_001690655.1 Gilliamella sp. Occ3-1 | reverse complement strand
GTATCCATTAAAAATACGAGTCGATAATGGACCAGAATTCACCGGAAACACGTTTACTAATTGGGCAAAAACACATGGTATAACTATAGATTACATCAAACCCGGTAGCCCTTATCAAAATGGTTACATTGAACGATTTAATCGGACTTATCGAACTGAAGTGTTAGATTTATATCTTTTTAACAACCTAGCGCAAGCAAGGAGAATAACCGAAGAATGGTTAACGATTTATAACACCGAAAGGCCTCATGAAGCACTAAATAATATGACGCCGATCGAATATAAAACATTAAAACAGGCAGCTTAATTTTCTACGTGAGTTGTGTATTAAGTTTGGGGTATTTACATTGCTAGTGCCTACAATGAAAATTCACCTGAGTTTATCTATTTTGTTATCCTCTATAATATTTTTAATGAATTTCTTGAAGACATCTCAGAAGATGTATTGCCCAACGAAGCTACTGGATTTAAAAATAGCAAAATCTGGAATATGCTATTCAACTTTCAAAAAGATGCGGCTTTAGCAATCATCAATAAACTTGAAAAATATAATGGCTGTATTTTAGCTGACAGTGTTGGGCTGGGTAAAACATTTACTGCTTTATCAGTCATTAAATATTATGAAAACCGAAATAAGTCTGTGCTTGTTTTATGCCCCAAAAAACTAAACAATAACTGGAACACCTATAAAGCAAATTATATTAATAATCCCATCGCTGAAGATCGATTACGATATGATGTGCTTTTCCATACTGATCTTAATCGCTCTTGTGGTCAATCAAATGGTATAGATTTAGATCGAATTCATTGGAATAATTACGACCTTGTAGTGATTGATGAATCACATAACTTCCGTAATGGTGGCAAATTATCAGGCAAAGATAACGAAAAAGAAAATCGATATTTAAAATTACTTAATCAAGTGATTCGAAAAGGGGTCAAAACTAAAGTATTGATGCTTTCCGCAACCCCTGTTAACAATCGCTTTAATGATTTAAAAAATCAATTAGCTCTTGCTTACGAAGGCAAAACCAGTCATATTGATGAAAATCTCAATACTCGCCGTTCATTGGATGAGATTTTTAAAAATGCACAAAAAGCATTTAATATTTGGAGTAAACAAGACACAACTGAAAGAACGACAGAAAACCTACTAAGAATGTTGGATTTTGACTTTTTTGAAGTTTTGGACTCTGTTACAATTGCACGCTCACGCAAACACATTCAAAAATATTACGATACCACCGATATAGGTACTTTTCCAACTAGACTCAAACCTATTTCAGTAAGGCCTAAACTAACAGATTTAGCTAATGCAATAAGTTATAACGAAATTTTCGAACAACTCATGCTACTAAACCTATCAATTTATACCCCTACCCACTTTATCTTACCAAGCAAAATGGATAAGTATGCTGAAATATATGAGGACAACAAAATCAATATTGGATTTACCCAAGCTAATCGAGAACAAGGAATTCGTCGTTTAATGGCAATCAACTTAATGAAACGACTGGAAAGCTCGGTATTCTCATTTAATCATACATTAGAACGTATAAAAAACTTTATTCAGCAAACAATAGCTACTATTGAATCTTATAATCAAAGTATAAAAAAGAAATAGAGCTTACCGATATTACTAATTTCAATGATCTTGATGAAGATGAACAAAATAATGATCAGTTATTTACATTTGGCAAAAAAGTAAAAATTGCCTTAGCCGATATGGATTATCTTTCATGGAAACACTATCTCACTAAAGATTATGAAATCTTATCATTATTAACTCATATGATAAGTGACATCACAGCAAAACATGATATTAAATTACAAAATTTACTTACTATTATTAAAATAAACAACTCAATCCAATAAATAACAATAATAAGAAAGTAATTATATTTACCGCTTTTGCCGATACAGCAAGTTATTTGTTTGATCACGTTAGCCAGTATGTAAAAAATCACTTTTCACTACATACCGCAATGATAACAGGTTCAGTTGAAGGAAGATCTACTGTACCTAAATTGCATTGTGACTTAAACACTGTTTTAACCTGCTTTTCACCCAAATCAAAAGATAAACACTTGTTAATGCCAAATGACACTCATGAGATTGATATATTAATTGCAACCGATTGCATCTCTGAAGGGCAAAACTTACAAGATTGTGATTATTTAATTAATTACGATATACATTGGAATCCGGTACGAATTATTCAGCGGTTTGGACGTATTGATCGCATAGGCAGCAAAAATCAGTCGATTCAGCTAGTTAACTTTTGGCCTGATGTTACTTTAGATGAATATATTGATCTAAAAGCTAAGGTAGAAACTCGCATGAAAATTGTCGACATGACTGCAACAGGTGATGACAATATTTTAAGTGAAGAGGAAAAATCCGATTTAGCCTATCGTAAAGCACAGCTCAAACGCTTACAAGACGAAGTGGTTGATATTGAAGATATCACTAACAGTATATCAATTATGGATTTAGGTTTAAATGAATTTAGACTTGATTTGCTAGAGTATATCAAAAACCATCCTGAGCTTGATAAAACACCGTATGGATTACATGCAGTTGTGCCAGCTTCACCAGATATACCCGCAGGAGTTATTTATATATTAAAAAATCGGGCAAACAGCATTAATATTAATAATCAAAATCGACTTCATCCGTTTTACATGGTGTATGTAGCTAATAATAGCGAAGTTATTTGTGATCATTTATCGCCAAAACAATTACTCGATAAAATACGCTTACTTTGCAAAGGCAAAACAGAACCCATTGCAAAATTGTATCAGCAATTTAACAAAATCACAGCCGATGGCAGTAATATGACTCATTTTTCACAACGACTTGGTGACGCCATAAACTCCATTATTGAAGTAAAAAAACACAGTGATATTGATAATTTTTTAAGCGGTAACTCAGTTAGTTTTGTTACCGATAGTATAAAAGGTCTAGATGACTTTGAATTAATCTGTTTTTTAGTTGTCAGTGAATCAGAAAATAAGGTAGCATAATGCTTGGTTTGCCCAAAACGACAGAAATAAATCACCAGTTAGCTAAAAAAACAATCTATGCAAAGTTTCAACTGAACAATGCTACGAAAGAAAAAGTCGATGCGGATATAGCTAAAATAACCCTTGTTAACGAGGTTTCCGCAGCAAAGATAAATCTCGCAGCAGGAAATAACATTAATGCTTTTTTTGTGGCATTGGTACAACTAAAAAAAATCAATTTTAATGAAACAAGCCTTGTTTTATTATCCAAACTAATACCGCAAAATATACTATTTATTTTGCAATATGCTAAGCAGGCTAAATTGGCCGTTTTTCAACATAAATTGATACAAAGTGATTGGCAAGCTAAAGAAGAATTACACATTGAATTAAAAGGATTAAACCTTGATAATGTCTGGCAAAACATCATTCAACAAGTCGGCAAATTCAATATTGAGCAAGGCAATAGCCTTGAACAGCAGATTATCATTGCCGATAAAAGACAAAAACTGATTTTAAATATTGCACGTCTTGAAAAGCAAGCAAGAAAAGAGCTACAGCCTAAAAAAGTATTTGAATTGGTGCAAAAAATTAACCAATTGAAACAAGAGTTAAAGGATTCTTAAATGGATAAATTAAAGATGCATTCACTCAATAAAGTGGATGAAAATATCAAAAAAATTGGCGCACAATTCCCGAACTGTATTACAGAACGCAAAAACCAACAGGGTGAAGTAGAATACGCCATCGATTTTGATCTGCTCAAACAAGAACTTTCATCAGTGATTGTTGAAGGCCGAGAAGAACGTTACCAATTTACTTGGCCAGATAAAAAGAAATCGATTCTACTTGCTAATGCGCCCATAGCTAAAACCTTACGACCTTGCCGTGAAGAAAGTGTTGATTTTGATGATACCGAAAATTTATATATTGAAGGCGATAATCTTGAAGTACTAAAACTATTGCAGGAAACTTATCTTGGCAAAGTCAAAATGATCTATATCGACCCGCCTTATAATACCGGTAATGATTTTGTCTATGAAGATGATTTTGCGCAAAACACCTCTGAATACCTTGAAAACAGTGGGCAATTTGATGATGAAGGCAATCGGCTAATAAAAAATATGGAAACTAATGGCCGCTTTCATACTGATTGGCTTAATATGATTTATCCACGTTTAAAACTCGCCAGAGATCTACTGACTGATGATGGTGTGATTTTTATTAGTATTGATGATAATGAGGTGGCACAACTTAGAAAAAGTTGTGATGAGATTTTTGGTGAGACAAACTTTGTCGATACTATAACCTGGAATACACGTGTTCCCAAAAACGACAACAAAGGACTTGGAAATATACATCAATATATATTAGTGTATGTTAAACAAGCCAAAAAAAACCGACAATTTATGATGTTGAAAGATGGGTTGGACGATGTTTTTGACCTATGTAAAAAGCTGAAGAAACAAGGAATGTCTATCCCACAAGCAGAAGAAGAATTAAAAAAATGTACAATAAGAAAGGTTATGATCGCGGAATAACTTTATATAATGCTTTGGACGATAATTATCAGCCTTGGGGAAAAATTAATATGAGTTGGCCAAATAGCGATACATTTGGCCCAACTTACGATATTTTGCATCCAGTAACAAAAAAAACAACTAAAAAACCCGACCGAGGATGGAGGTGGAATAAGACAACATTTGATAGTCACTTGAATTACAATAATATTCTTCAGCGTCATGATGGAAGCTTTATCTGTGGAGATATATGGTTTGCAAAAGATGAAAATACTCAACCAAGTTCTATAAAATATCTTAAAGATGTGGGAAAAATGTTACTTAGAACTATTATTAGTATAAAAAGTAATGGCGGAGTTGAATTAGAAAATATATTTGCAGGAAAAAGCTTTTTTTCAAATCCTAAACCTGTTTCATTAATGAAATTATTACTTGCCTCTTTGGAAGAAAATGATGGTTTTTTTCTCGATTTTTTCTCAGGATCCGCAACCACCGCTCATGCTGTTATGCAACTCAACGCAGAAGATGGCGGCAACCGCAAATTTATCATGGTGCAACTGCCAGAAACAACGGATGAGAAAAGCGAAGCTTATAAGGCTGGTTATAAAAATATCTGCGAAATTGGTAAAGAGCGTATTCGCCGTGCAGGCAATAAAATTGTCCAAGAAAATCCACAGGCTAAATTTGATAAAGGCTTTCGCGTTTTAAAGTGTGATAGCAGTAATATGAAAGAGGTTTATTACAACCCTGCTGAGTATAATACCGATCTTCTTGATGCCCTGATTGATAATATCAAAGCCGATAGAACAGCAGAAGATTTATTGTTCCAAGTTATGCTGGATTTGGGTGTATTACTTTCCAGTGATATTAAGCAAACCTCCATTGCCGGTAAAACCGTATTTAACGTAGCAGATAACTTTTTAATGGCTTGCTTTGATACAGACATTAACGAAGAAGTCATCACCGCTATTGCCAAACAAAAACCTTACTATTTTGTTATGCGTGATAGCTCAATGGAAAATGATAGTGTTGCCACCAATTTTGAACAAATTTTCAATACCTACAGCCCTGAAACCAAGAGGAAGGTGTTGTAATGAAATTTAATTTTAAAATTCAGCAATATCAAACCGATGCAGTAAATGCAGTAGTTCAAGTTTTTAACGGGCAAGGTTATCAAAATAGCCTGCGTTATGTGCGTGATTTAGGCAATACACCTACTCAGGCAGAAATGAGTTATGAAACGGCCTCAAGTTATACATCAGATGATAGCGCAATCGATATCGGTTTTAAAAATGAAATTATTTCGTTAACCGATAACGAGTTACTTGCTAACATAAAAAAATACAAAATCTAAACAATATCAAACAGTCCACTGAATTAATTAAAAACTTAGGTCGGTGTAGTCTTGATATCGAAATGGAAACGGGTACTGGTAAAACCTATGTTTACCTCAAAACCATGTTTGAACTGAACAAGCATTATGGTTGGAGCAAGTTTATTGTGGTTGTCCCTTCTATTGCCATTCGTGAGGGAGTAAAAAAAACCTTTGAAATAACCTCAGACCATTTTATGGAGCATTATGGTCAAAAGGCTCGCTTTTTTGTCTATGACAGTAAAAATTTAACTTTATTAGATAGTTTTGCTGCCAATTCGGGCATTAATGTTATGATTATTAATACCCAAGCTTTTGCTTCCTCGCTAAAAGAAGATGGCAAAAATAAAGAAGCACGAATTATTTACTCAAAACGCGATGCATTTGCCTCGCGCCGACCGATTGATGTGATAGCCGCTAATAATCCCATTATTATTTTGGATGAGCCACAAAAAATGGGTGGTGAAGTCACGCAAAAAGCTTTAAAAAATTTTAACCCATTATTTTCATTAAATTATTCTGCTACCCATAAAAAACAGAATAATCTAATTTATGTACTTGATGCACTTGATGCATACAATAAACGGCTGGTTAAAAAAATCGAAGTAAAGGGTTTTGAAGTTAAAAATCTAAGAGGTACTGATAGCTACTTGTATCTTGAACAAATTCTCTTATCCAACAAAAAACCACCACTGGCAAAAATTGAGCTGGAAATAAATCACAGCAATGGTATCAAACGTGAAATTCGCCATTTTACTGAGGGTGATAATCTTTATTCTGTTTCAAAACAGATGCAGCAATACAAGGGATATACAGTATCTGAGATCAATCCTTTGACTGGAATAGTCTCTTTTACCAATGGTGTTTCAATTAAAACCGGTGAAGTGATAGGTGATATTTCTGAAGAAAATATGCGCCGCATTCAAATTAGAGAAACCATATTATCTCACTTTGACAAAGAAGAAAAACTGTTCAATATGGGCGTTAAATCACTATCATTATTTTTTATTGATGAAGTAGCTAAATACCGCCAATATGATGAAAACAATAACGAAATATTGGGCGAATATGGACAAATATTTGAACAAGAATACCTAACGATTTTACAACAATACTTAGACCAATCCAGCAAAACACCCTATCAGCAATATTTAAAAACTAAGTGTAATGATGCAAGCCAAGTACATAAAGGCTACTTTAGCATTGATAAAAAAACTGGCAAAAGTATTGATAGCCAATTAAAACGAGGTAGCGAGTCTTCAGATGATATTTCAGCTTACGACCTGATTCTTAAAAATAAAGAACAGCTATTAAGTTTTGATGAGCCTACTCGATTTATCTTCTCACACTCAGCACTACGTGAAGGTTGGGATAATCCCAATGTTTTCCAGATTTGTACACTAAAACACTCCGATAACCAAACAGCTAAACGGCAAGAAGTTGGTCGTGGTCTTCGTTTATGTGTTAATCAAGATGGTAATCGTATGGATATTGAAAGCTGCGGCGAACAAGTCCACGATATCAACATGTTAACCGTTATCGCTAGTGAAAGTTATAGAAACTTTGTTAATGATCTTCAAGCCAACATAAAAACAGTCATTTATGATCGACCAACTGTTGCCACCAGTGAGTACTTTTTCGGTAAATATGTAGAAGTTAATGGTGTATCGACCATTATCGATAAGGCAGTAGCTGATAAAATTGAATTTTATTTAATTAGTCATGGCTATGTTGATATCGAGCGTAAAATAACCGATAAATACCGCAACGATGTTGTAATGAACTCAGTGGCACCATTACCAGATGAATTACAACCAATGGGTGACGGAATTCATCGCCTAATTCAGACTATTTATAATGATAGCGAGTTAGACACCATGTTTACCGATGGTCATGAAACAAAGATTAAAGATAATCCACTTAATGAGAATTTTGATAAAGCCGAATTCCAAGCATTATGGCAGCAAATTAATCAGCAATATGCTTATACTGTTAACTTTAATAGCGATGAATTAATCAATAAAGCAATTGCTCATATCAACGATAAGTTATTTGTCTCGCAGCTACAATACATTACGGCTGTCGGTCAACTTAAAGATCAAATAACAACACAAAGTATCTATCAAAATGATGCGTTTAAAACTCAAGAAACAAAGACTACCACTTTGGAACATGCTTATTTTAAACCAATAAAATATGATCTGATTGGTCAGATTGCGCAAGAAACCACATTAACTCGCAAAACAGTAGTAGCCATATTAAAGGGGTTAGATACAAAAAAACTAGATATGTTCAAGGATAATCCAGAAGAATTTATTGCTAAAATTATTAAATTAATTAAAGAACAAAAAGCAACTACGATTATAGAACATATTACATACAATAAAACTTCAGGCAAATATGACAGCACTATTTTCACTCAGGAAAAAAGTTTACAAAGTTACGATAAAGCGTTTTTAGCGAAAAAAGCAATTCAAAATTATGTATTTACCGATGGGCTAGCCGAAAAAAGTATTGAACGGAAATTTGTTGAAGATCTTGATACGGCAGAAGAAGTTTGCGTATATGCAAAATTACCAAAAGGTTTTCATATTCCAACACCTGTTGGTAATTATTCACCCGATTGGGCAATTGCTTTTCATGTTGGGAAAGTAAAGCATATCTTTTTTATTGCTGAAACAAAAGGTACGATGGATAGTTTAAATTTAAGGCCAATTGAACAAGCAAAAATTTCGTGTGCGAAAAAGCTTTTTAATGAACTTTCGACTAGTAAGGTACGCTATCATGATGTTGATAGTTATCAAAGCCTGATGAATATAATGAATTCATTATAAAATTACTTTCATTTAAAAATTTAGTTATAGATAATTTATTTATTTTTTACTGAAACGTATAGTTACCTGAAAGTTTTTGACAAAAATTATCTTATAAAAAAATAAAAATGCCGTTAGTTTGAGCTAACGGCATTTTATTAAGTAAATAAGGATGCAACAGGAAAGGTGTGTTCAAATATTAAATTTTGATCAGCAAAAACATTCAGTTTTAACATATCAAATTCTGTTACCAACATCAAAATATTGTTTAATACTTTGTGAATCAAAATTCCAAGCTATTTAATCAAAGGCTGAAAGATAGAACCGTGTTTTATGAATTTTATTTAGAATAATTTCTATTACAAATACTTACTGAGTATTATTAGGCTGTCAACAATCAATAATAAATAGGTTTATGTTAGTATTTCTTCTATCAATTAATCATATTCAATTTTATATCTGCCTATAACATCAAAAATATGATCATAAGTACTAAGAATTATACGTTGCTTGCCTTTTTTATGAACTTCATCTACTAAATCAAAACTAGATTTTGAATATTTTTCATAAGGGTATTCATCTATTAGATAAATAGATAAGCTGTCAATATCACTAAAAATAAATGTAACTTTAACTTCTGGAACATTTAAGATTTTTGGCTTACAGCCTGCTAGTGATAATGATGTATTGACCATCAAAGTGAATGGTATACATTCTAATTTAACGTCAGATAATATCAATGCATTTCGTGCATAAATAATGCCGTATTTTGTTTGTATTTCCTGTGTGTTCATATTAACCTCATTTTTTCAATTTATTTTGATTGGTATCGTTTTTTTGAAAAATCTCTTAATATACTTACAGACAAATTTATCTTAGATAAATCATCTGAATAAAATCCTAAGTATTGTAATCTTTTTAATAATATAAAGACACCTGTTAATAACAGGTACTAGGGTATTGACGTTTACCAAAGTTATCAAAGATATATAACTTATTTATCTCTCGTTTTCATTAAGATCAACACTTAGTTATTTGATTCATTTTTTACTGAAACGTATAGTTACCTGAAACTTTTTGACAAAAATTATCTTATAAAAAATAAAAATGCCGTTAGTTTAAGCTAACGGCATTTTATTAAGTATATAAATGACTTATTATTACTATTTCTTCTTCGCTTTAGCATTTGGTAAATCAGTGACAGAGCCTTCATAAATTTCAGAGGCTAAGCCAATTGATTCATGCAATGTTGGGTGAGCATGAATTGTTAATGCAATATCTTCGGCATCGCAACCCATTTCGACAGCTAAGGTGATTTCACCAAGTAATTCACCGCCATTTGCACCAACAACCGCACCACCTAATAGGCGATTATCTGCTTTATTGAAGATCAGTTTTGTCATCCCTTCAGAGCAATCAGAAGCAATAGCTCGTCCTGAAGCTGCCCATGGGAAGATTGATACTTCATAATCAATACCTTTCTCTTTCGCTTCTTTTTCAGTTAAACCAACCCAAGCAACTTCAGGTTCGGTATAAGCGATAGAAGGAATGGTTTTTGGATCAAAGAAGTGTTTTTTACCTGCAATTACTTCTGCTGCCACATGACCTTCGTGTACGCCTTTGTGCGCAAGCATTGGTTGACCAACAATATCTCCAATTGCATAGATATGCGGAACATTGGTACGCATCTGTTTATCGACTTCGATAAATCCACGGTCAGTAACATTAACGCCTGCTTTTTCCGCACTAATTAATTTACCATTTGGTGTACGACCAATAGCCACTAATACCGCATCATAAGTATGAGTTTCGGTGCTGCCGTCTTTCTTTTCCATGGTGACATAAATTGCATCATGTTTTGCTTCAACGGTAGTAACTTTAGTTTCCAATCGTAAAGTGAATTTCTTTTGAATCTGCTTAGTAAAGACTTTAATTACATCTTTATCAGCAGCCGGAATCACTTGATCAAACATTTCAACTACATCGACTTCTGAACCAAGTGCATGGTATACAGTCCCCATTTCAAGACCTATAATTCCGCCACCCATTAATAATAATTTTTTAGGAATGGTGGTTAAAGCTAAGGCATCTGTAGAATCCCAAATACGAGGATCATCATGTGGAATAAAAGGCAACTTGATTGGACGAGAGCCCGCTGCAATAATCGCATTATCAAAGGTGATCTTAGTGATTCCTTTTGATGAAGTTACCTCCATTGTATGACTACCGGTAAACTGTGCTTCACCTTGAATCACATTGACTTTGCGCATTTTTGCCATGCCAGCTAGTCCATTAGTCAGTTGACTAATGACTTTTTCTTTCCAGCCACGCACTTTGTCTAATTCAAGTCTAGGTGTACCAAAATGGATACCATGTTCGGTTAATGATTTTGCTTCATCCATTACTTTAGCAACATGAAGTAATGCTTTTGATGGAATACAGCCTACATTTAAACAAACACCACCAAGTGTTGAATAACGTTCAACAAGGGTAACTTCTAGTCCAAGGTCGGCAGCACGGAACGCAGCGGAATAACCCGCTGGTCCTGCTCCTAAAACCACAACTTGTGTTTTAACATCTTGACTCATAATTTGATCTCCTTAATTACATCACTAAACGACGTAAGTCGGATAAGACGTTAACAATATGGCTTAAGAAGCGTGCACCATCAGCACCATCAATAACTCGGTGATCGAATGATAATGATAATGGCAACATTAGCCGTGGTGTAAACTCTTTGCCATTCCAAACTGGTTTCATGCTAGAGCGAGATACACCTAAAATACCAACTTCTGGCGCATTAACAATTGGTGTAAACGAGGTTGTACCAATGCCACCAAGGCTAGAAATAGTGAAACATCCACCTTGCATATCGCTACCTGTCAATTTACCTTCACGTGCCTTTTTAGAAATTGCCGCAAGCTCACGAGAAAGTTCAACAATACCCTTTTTATCAACATCTTTAAATACTGGTACTACAAGACCATTTGGTGTATCGACAGCAACGCCAATATTAATGTATTTTTTGATAATTAAGGTTTGGGCATCTTCAGATAATGAGCTATTAAAGCGTGGATACGCTGTTAATGCACTTGCTACCGCTTTCATGATAAACACAAGTGGCGTGATCTTAAGATCAAGTTTTTTCTTATCTGCTTCTGCATTTTGTTGCTTACGGAATGCTTCTAAATCAGTAATATCTGTTTCATCAAATTCTGTCACATGCGGAATCATTACCCAGTTACGGTGTAAATTTGCACCTGATACTTTTTGAATTTTAGTTAATGGTAAACTTTCAACTTCACCAAATTTGCTAAAATCAACTTTAGGCCATGGTAATAGACCAGGTAATGCACCACCTGTAGCGCCACTTTCAATTTGTTTAACAGCATTTTTTACGTAAGTTTGAATGTCTTCACGTAAAATACGGTTTTTAGGACCTGTAGCAGTAACTTTTGCTAGATTTACCCCAAATTCACGTGCTAAACGACGTACAGATGGTGTTGCATGAGCATAAGCATCGTTTTCAACAAACTCATTGCTTGATGAAGCAGGCGCTGATTTTGCAGCAACTGGTGCTGGCGTTGGCTCAGGTGCTGCTTTTTCAGCAACAGGAGCTGCGGCAGCTGGAGCTGCTTGAGTAACTGGAGCTGCACTAGATGTGGTTTCAAATTCCATGATTTTGGAACCTGTTTTTACTTTATCACCCACTTTTATCGTGATACTTTTAACCGTACCAGCAATGGTTGCTGGTACTTCCATTGAGGCTTTATCACCCTCAACGGTAATTAATGAATCATCAACAGATATAGTATCACCTACTTTTACCAAAATTTCCGTTACTTCGACTTCATCACCACCAATATCTGGAACTTTTACATCTACAATTTGGCTAGTTGCAGTTGGTGTTACTTCAACTTTTGGTGCTTCTTGTGCTGTAACTGTAGCTGGAGCGGCAGTTTCGCCACCTTGCCCATCAAAGACCATAATGTCAACGCCTGTTTTGACTTTATCGCCAATTTTTACAGAAATAGATTTAACAATACCAGCCTGTGGTGCTGGGATTTCCATTGATGCTTTATCACCTTCAACTGTCATAATTGACTGATCAGCTTCAACTTTATCGCCTATTTTAACCAGAATTTCGGTTACTTCTACTTCGTCACCACCGATATCAGGTAATTTGATTTGAATACTCATTATAATAACCTCTTATGCAATTCGTGGATTAAGTTTATCGGCATTGATTTCGAATTTTTTGATCGCATCTTCAACAACGCTAACTTCAATATCGCCACGTTTAGCAAGTTCACCCAATGCTGCAACCACAACATAAGATGCATCGACTTCAAAGTGATGACGTAAATTTTCACGGCTATCACTGCGACCGAAACCGTCAGTACCGAGTACTCGATAGCTTTCAGCAGGTACAAATCCACGAATTTGCTCAGCAAACAATTTCATATAATCAGTTGAAACCACCGCTGGATTGTTATTCATAATTTGTGCAACATAAGGCACTTTTGGTGTTTCACTTGGATGCAACATATTATATCGTTCGCAATCTTGACCATCACGAGCAAGTTCAGTAAATGATGTTACGCTATAAACTTCTGAGCTAATACCATAATTTTTAGCTAAGATTTCAGCCGCTTCACGAACATGGCGTAAAATAGAGCCTGAACCTAGTAACTGAACAGTCGGTTTGCCTTTTTGACCCTCAACGGTATCTAGTTTATAAATACCTCGTCGAATACCCTCTTCTGCACCTTCTGGCATTGCTGGTTGTGCATAGTTTTCATTGAGAGTTGTAATATAGTAGTAAACGTTTTCTTGCTCACCATACATGCGACGTAAACCGTCTTGCATGATTACCGCAACTTCATAAGCATAAGCAGGATCATATGATATACAGTTAGGGATAGTTAATGCTTGAATGTGACTGTGACCATCTTGGTGTTGTAGACCTTCACCATTTAGCGTTGTTCGACCAGAGGTTCCACCAATCATAAATCCACGAGCTTGTTGATCACCTGCTGCCCACATTAGATCACCAATACGTTGGAATCCAAACATTGAATAGTAAATGTAGAATGGAATCATTGGGAAATCATTTGTGCTATATGAAGTGGCCGCAGCAATCCAAGAGGCCGTTGCACCACATTCATTAATTCCTTCTTGAAGAATTTGACCTTTCTCATCTTCACGATAATAAGCCACTTGTTCTTTATCTTGTGGTGTATATTGTTGACCGTGTGGATTATAAATACCAATTTGACGGAATAAACCTTCCATACCAAAAGTACGTGCTTCATCAGCTAGAATAGGTACTAAACGTGGAGCAAGTTCTTTATCCTTAAGCATAATATTAAGCGCACGGACAAATGCTATAGTGGTTGATATTTCTTTCGATTGAGCTTCAAGTAATGACGCAAATTCACTTAATGGAGGAATTGAAACAGTTCCTGAAAAATGAGTTAATCTAGATGGTACATAACCATGTAACGCTTCACGACGCTCATGAATGTATTTGTATTCTGGCGTGTGTTCCTCAAATTTGATGTATGGTAATTTTTCAAGTGCTTCATCTGTCACTGGAATATTGAAGAAATCGCGAACATGACGCACGCCATCCATATTCATTTTTTTCACTTGGTGAGCTATATTTTTTGCTTCAGCAGCAGCCCCCATACCATAACCTTTTATGGTGTGAGCAAGAATAACAGTTGGACGATCTTTAGTTTCTTTTGCTCGTTGGAATGCTGCAAACATTTTAACTGGATCTTGACCACCACGGTTTAATCTAAAGATTTCTTCATCAGACATATCTTTAACTAATTCAGCAGTTTCAGGGTATTTACCAAAGAAATGCTCGCGAACATAAGCACCGTCTTTTGATTTTAATGTTTGATAATCACCATCAAGTGTTTCATTCATTAGGCGAATTAACTTACCTGATTTATCTTTTTGGAGAAGTTTATCCCAACGGTCACCCCAAAGAACTTTAATTACGTTCCAACCAGCACCAGCAAATACACCTTCTAGTTCATTAATAATTTTACCATTACCCGTTACTGGACCATCTAAACGTTGTAAATTACAGTTGATAACAAAAACTAAATTATCTAGTTTTTCACGTGTTGCAACGGTAATTGCACCTTTTGATTCTGGTTCATCCATCTCACCATCACCTAAGAAAGCATAGACAGTCTGTTCAGAAGTATCTTTCAAACCACGATTTTCTAAATATTTTAAAAAACGTGCTTGATAAATGGCATTAACAGGACCAAGCCCCATCGATACTGTTGGAAATTGCCAAAATTCTGGAAGCAATTTAGGATGAGGGTATGATGGTAAACCTTTACCATGAACTTCTTGACGGAAATTATCTAACTGCTCTTCGGTTAAACGTCCTTCAATAAAGGCTCGAGAGTAAATACCTGGTGAGATGTGCCCTTGGAAGTAAATTAAATCACCGCCATCTTTTTCATTACGAGCACGGAAAAAGTGGTTAAAACAGACTTCATAAAAAGTAGCTGCAGATTGGAACGATGCCATATGACCACCAAGCTCTAAATCTTTCTTTGAAGCTCGTAACACCATCATAATTGCATTCCAACGGACAATTGAACGAATACGTCTTTCTATTTCCCAATCGCCAGGATAAGCAGGTTGCTCTTCTACTGGAATAGTATTGACATAATTGCTTGTTGAAGAACCAAAAAGTACTGGAACACCACCATCTCTCGCCTTATTAACTATTTGTTCAATAATATACTGTGCACGTTCGACACCTTCTTCTCGAATAATAGACTCAACACTTTTGAGCCAATCTTGTGTTTCAATGGGATCGACATCATTCATTTGCATGTCCGACATATAAAAACCTCTTTTTTGTTTAGAAAAATACAACGTTTTATTCTTAATTACATTAAAAAATGTCACTAATCAAGCTAAAACGCTGGATTACGGAGTTTTATTTATAGCAGTCTGCCATTTTTAAAAAAAAAGTAAAGCAAACTGCTACTTTGAAAAGAATGTTAATTCCTATCAAATTAATCAACTATTTCAATAATAATAACAAAATTAATATTATTTATCTGATAAATAATTAAATTTTAATTAAGAGTAAGTATAAATATTATTTTAATAACTACACTAAAAATAACTACAAGTTGTCAAGTTATTATAAAATCTGTTATATACTTGTAAAAATAACGATAATACTACTTGAAGATAACAAAAAATACTATGATCATTAATAATGTCATTATCAAAGACTTAAAAATTGAACCATATGCGCACACCTATCAAGCTATGCATAATTTTACCAAACAACGTAATGAGCATTCTCTTGATGAAATCTGGCTAGTCGAGCATGAACCTGTATTTACCCAAGGTAAAGTTGGTAAAGCAGAACATTTATTAAATCAGACAGATATCCCTGTTATTCAGACCGATCGCGGTGGTCAAATTACTTATCATGCTCCAGGTCAACAAATCATGTATATTTTATTTGATTTAAAAAGACTTAAGCTAGGTATTCGAGACGTAGTTAGTTATTTAGAAAATAGTGTCATTCAAACATTGCTCCATTATGGTATTATAGCTCGTGCAAAGTCTGATGCTCCGGGAGTTTATATTAACGAAAAAAAAATTTGCTCACTTGGGTTGCATATCAGTCGTGGCTGCACTTTACATGGACTTGCATTCAATGTTGATATGGATCTTTCCCCTTTTAATAACATTAACCCTTGTGGCTACGCTGGATTACAAATGACGCAACTAAAAGAATATGTCTCTCAAATTGACCGTAAAGAGATAAAACAACTATTAACTAATAATTTTATTAAGCAGTTACCTCAAAGATAAGATACCAATTATGCAAAATAATGAAACAATAATCAGAAGTTCGAAATATCGTGATGCCGAAAAGACGCGCTTAATTCCAACTGTAACATTAGACGATGTCGCACCACTAAAAAAACCTGAATGGATGCGAATTAAATTATCTGCTCACTCTGATAATATAGCACATATTAAAAACACAATGCGCAAACATGGATTACATTCAGTCTGTGAAGAAGCATCTTGCCCTAATTTAGCTGAATGTTTTAATCATGGCACGGCTACTTTTATGATTTTGGGTGATATTTGTACCCGCCGTTGCCCATTTTGTGATGTAGCTCATGGTAGACCATTACCACCAGATAGTAAAGAACCCATTAAGCTAGCAAAAACCATTCAAGAAATGAAATTACGCTATGTTGTTATTACCTCGGTTGATAGGGATGATTTAAAAGATGGTGGAGCTAGCCATTTTGCTAATTGTACTCGAGAAATCAGAGAATTAAACCCAAATATAAAGGTTGAAACATTAACACCTGATTTTCGTGGTTGTATTGATGAAGCAATTGATGTCTTAAGTGATAATCCACCTGATGTATTTAATCATAATTTAGAAAATATACCTCGCTTATATAAAAGGATCCGACCTGGCGCTAACTATGAAGGGTCACTTAAATTACTGGCAGCATTTAAAGAACGATATCCTGAAATTCCTACAAAATCTGGGTTGATGGTAGGACTTGGCGAAACAAATCAAGAATTAATTCAAGTGTTAAAAGATTTACGCAGTCATGGTGTTACTATGTTGACGCTTGGTCAATATTTACAACCAAGTAAATATCATTTACCCGTTGAACGTTATGTTTCACCACAAGAATTTGAAGAATTAAAGCAAACGGCATTAAATATGGGATTCACTCATGCAGCTTGTGGGCCATTTGTACGTTCATCTTATCATGCTGATTTACAAGCAATGGGCAAAGAGGTGAAGTAATCTTCACCTCTTTTTATTATTCTATTCAAAAGCTAAATCAATTATCCACAACCATAAAACGGCGATTTTCAGTAACGATTTGCAAAAAGATTGGTAAGCTAATTTTTTCTTCTTTTTGCAATTTACCATTGATATCATAAATTTTAGAACGACCAAAAGCATCTAAAACAACCGTTTTATCATCATAAAGTGCAGCTATAGTATTTTCATCACCAGCAACTAGCCATTGTCTAGGCTTTCGAGTAAATAGGTTTTTACCTTGACTGTATTGTTGAGGTGGCGTAGTAACATAAAATGCGTCTTGCATTAATGTAAGCATAATATCAGTTTGCGAAGTTGCTTCTGTTATTTGGGCACTTTCTTTATTCGGCCATGATATAATCAATGGTACTTTTAATGATTCTCTCTTAAAATCACTACTTGTATTGCGTGATGCTACTTTTTTCACCTCGTCAATTTTAATATCATTCGAACCAGTAATAACAATAATCGTATCATCATAGGTATTAGATAATTTCAAATAGGCAATTAATGATTCAATGTATTGATCTAGCTTTTTAACTTCTGATTGAAGATCTGATATTGTAATTTTTTTATTTTTACCACCCAATGAATATTGGATTATAGAAAACAAAGGTGCATGATTATCAAGGCTATTTTGCTCTTCATGCCAAGACCTCCAGTTTTCTGTTATTTGTTTATTAGATTGTTTTTTAGGTTGTGGTATTGAAAAATTAGATAACAAAGCTGAACGATATAAAGGTTCAGCAAAACCATCTTCCGAAAATAGACCTAAGTTGTAGTGTTGTTTTGTAACAACATCAAACAATACAGACGGTTTATGTCCAACAAGGATACTATTATAGTAGTTAGGATCTAACCCATAAAACAATGAAAAGTCATTTAAATAGGACTGATTACTTGCACCATAATGATTAGTAAAGAAAATATTATCTTGAGAAAATTCATTTAACCACGGCATATGTTTAGTTAATAAATTAGTATTCCACCCTTCAATAACAATCATTAACACATTATTTTTCATCAGTTTTTGATCATAAACAACACTTCCCAACGGATACTCAATTGCCATCGCAAAAGGATTTCCTTCTTGAATAACACGGTCATGATAACCATTTTCCTTAATAAAACCATAACGTTCAAGAAAATGACGAGCAGTTAAAGGATAAGAAAGTGGTAGGCTTGAACGCTGCATAGTAATTGGTCGATAAAAATTAGCATCAGCCCAGATATGAATCAAATGTGAGGTAACGAAACAAAGAATAAAAAGAATTACTACGGGCTTTGCATAGTACTTACGTTTACTTAAGCTACGTAATTTTTTCCAGCTCCATACCGAAAATAAAATTTCAATCAACAAAATAAACGGAATAGCAATAAATACCGTACTTAAATAAGTGACTTTTTGCGATGAAAATAATTGCCAAATAGACAAATTAAGATGCATTCTAAAATGCGAAAAAACTTCAATATCAATAATTAGTAATGAAAGACCTACTGTTGCAAAAACCGTTGCTATAATCCTTTGCCATCGAGATGAATGAATGAAAAAACTTAATGGAAAAAGCAGAATCAAATAAGCAATAAAGGTCAAATAGCTGAAATGTCCGATTGCACTAATAATTGCATAAAATCGCCCCATAAAAGTACGAGGCCAATCTGCAATAAATAAATATTGACTACCTAGTAAAATTACAACAAAAATATTAAACAACGTAAACCAATGCCCCCAACTAACAATTTGTGAGGCACGATAGTCTTTGAAGTAAGTATTTTTGATTTTGAGCATATTAAGTCGTTGCTAATGGTGATTGTTAAGATAAATAAACAATAAATTATGTTTTAGTTTACCTTATTTTAAAAAATCTTTCTGTAAATTTTTTATTTGCTACCATAAAGATTTTGGTAATCTGTTGGCGATACATCGGATACTTGTTATAATTTCAAAATGAAATAAGTTAACAAAAAGATAAAAACTTTGGCAATTAAACAACTCAACGCAAAACTGATCCAGCCTGATTTATCCTATATTTCTGAACTTAGAAACAAAACTAATAATTCAATATCATTAGAATCAGAAAAATCAGCACATTTACTCATGTGGCAACCACGTTTGGCCTCTGCCTTAGCACTGTTATGCCCACCCAAAAGAGTATGTTATAGCCCCCGCTTTATGTTGCTTAAAGCTCCTGAAAGTGAGCTTTTTTTTGATTTACTAAGACAAGCCATTAAATCTGATTTATCTTCACCTTCATTAGGCTATAGTTATTTTTTTAGCGAAAGTAAAATTACGCTGACCAATGCAAAGAGCAAACAAGATAATTTTGCAGCCCAAGACAATTGTTTATTTGCATCATCTGTTGATAGTGAAAAACTATTTGGTTGTGTTAGACAACCTGAGAATAGTCCTATAAAATTACAAGCTGGACTTGTTCATCGTGCTAATGGCGGCATTCTAATTTTAGGCCTTCGCTCACTACTTAGCCAACCATTGTTATGGTCTAAACTAAAACAAATGGTAATAAAGCAAGAATTTGAATGGGTTTCAGCTGACGAATCTCATCCTTTACCTTTGTCTATTCCTCCTATGCCACTTGATTTACGAATCATTTTAGTTGGGGATAGATTAAGTTTAGCAGAATTACAAGATTTTGAACCTGAATTTTATTCAACTTCTATCTATACTGAATTTGAAAATGAATTACCAGTCAAATCATCCGAGCAAATAGAACACTGGATTAATTACTTAAAATTTATCGCTAATAAACAACAATTACCTAATATTGACACCTTAGCTTTAGCAAAAATTTACAAAGAGGCTACTCGCTATACTGGTGATCAACATTACCTCCCTCTTTCGGTAGATTGGATTAATTCGCTATTAGTTAATGCTACACACTTTATGCAAAATAGTGTAATAGATGAATCAGCCATCACTTCTGCTATAAAGCAAAAATCATGGCACGAAAATTATTTGCAAGAAAGGCTACATGAGGAGATATTTAGTAATCAAATAATGATTAATACGAAAGATCAAGTGGTTGGACAAATAAATGGTTTATCGGTAATTGAATATCCTGGACATCCAAAAGCTATCGGCGAACCGACACGTTTAAGTTGCCTTATTCATTTTGGCGATGGTGAACTCATTGATATTGAACGCAAAACAGAATTAGCCGGTAATATTCATTCAAAAGGAATGATGATAATGCAAGCTTTTATCATGTCTGAGTTTGCATTTAATCACCAATTACCTTTTTCGGCTTCTTTAGTGTTTGAACAATCTTACAGTGAAATTGATGGTGATAGTGCTTCGCTTGCCGGACTTTGTGCAATCATTAGCGCTTTATCTCAGCAACCTATCGATCAGCAGTTGGCTGTAACCGGTTCAGTGGATCAATTTGGTCATGTTCAAGCAATTGGTGGCATTAACGAAAAAATTGAAGGATTTTTTGCCGTTTGTCAGCATCAAGGCTTAACAGGTCAACAAGGAGTGATCATACCAGCTATCAATCAACGCCATCTAAGTTTAAGTGATGAAGTTATTGAAGCTATTGAACAAGAGAAGTTTTCAATATGGACAGTTGAACATATTGCCGATGCTCTTTATTTGCTGACAGGTATTCCGTATAAAGATAAAAGTAATATCAATCTTTACCAATTAATTCACGCACGTATGCATGCAGTATTACTACAAGACAAAAAACAAGATAGTTGGTTAAGTAGATGGCAAAAATATTGCAAAAAGTAACAATACCAAATAAACTTTGGTTCAAAATTTTATTAATTACGAAATAGAAAAAGAGAGTTAGCTAACTTTCAATTTTTCAAAACATGTTTTAATTTACATTAAATAAAAGGTTTTTTTATGACATTTGAACGTAAATCATCTTACGATAAAGCAGATCTGATTAAATCAGGCAATAATGAGTTATTTGGTCATGATGGACCACCATTACCATCTGATTTAATGTTAATGATGGATCGTATTATCGAAATGAATGAAAACGGTGGTAACTTTGGCAAAGGTTTTGTTGAAGCTGAACTTGATATTAATCCTGATTTATGGTTTTTTAAATGTCATTTTAAAAACGATCCGGTTATGCCTGGCTGCCTTGGACTTGATGCTATGTGGCAATTAGTTGGATTTTATTTAGGTTGGATTGGCGGTAAAGGGAAAGGGCGAGCTTTAGGTGTTGGTGAGGTAAAATTTACAGGGCAAGTACTACCAACTAATAAAAAAGTAACCTATAAAATCCATTTCAAACGTGTAATTAATCGAAAATTAATTATGGGTATCGGTGATGGTGAAGTTTTTGTTGATGGTAAGCTTATTTATCAAGCATCTGATTTAAAAGTAGGTCTATTCCAAGATACCAACGCTTTTTAATTAAAAGTCATTCTTTCTGTCAGCCTTATTAAATACAAGTAAGGTTGACATCATCTCTTTTTTATCAAATTCATATGTAGTTATAGCATAAACAATCATGTATAATGCTACAAATTTTTATACTTTTTTATTTATAATGAATCGTTTAAAACCTTTATTGATTTGTATTATTTTATTTTTTTTATCAAACACGCTAGTTTATGCTGATTTCAATGGTAAAGTTGTCAAAGTAATTGATGGCGATACAGTCGATATCTTAACTGTCAAAAAACAAAAAATCCGTGTTCGTTTGCTTGATATCGATGCTCCTGAAAGTAAACAAGCCTATGGTAATGTATCACGGAAATATTTAGCTTCACTTATTGCTGGTAAAAATGTCTTTGTTAAAGAAAACAAAAAAGATATCTATAAAAGAACCTTAGGTACTATTTTTTTAAATAAAGTTAATATTAATGCCAAAATGGTCGAAAAAGGTTATGCTTGGGCATATCGTTATAAAGGGGTAGCTAATAACAAAATGATGGTAAAATTAGAGGCTAGAGCAAAACAGAACCAAATAGGACTATGGAAAGATAAACATCCAATAGCTCCTTGGGATTTTCGACATAATAACAAATAAAGCGCCTTATAAAATACCTATTTTTTAAGAGGAGTAGAGCTTCAACATGTCAATGCTAAGCAAGTCTACTTCTTGATTATCGGCTGGTAGTACAGAAATCTATTGTTTATTATATTCTAAGCTTTGTTTGATTATGTCAGTTGGTTATTTAATTGCTAAATCATCAGAGCTAGTTTTGAGTTAACTATCAATATAAAATTTTTACAAGCTTCAGACAAATCAGCCATAGCTACAGGAAAAATGCCTAAAAGTGCCATAAAAATACTAATTTTTACCTTTTTATATTTCATATTTATTGGTAATGTATAAAAAAACAAATTAAATATTATAAAATAACTAGGATTTAATGAAAAATTTAGGATGGAAATATATAAATCTTACCAGCAAATGCTGATAAGATAATAAAAAAAATTAGATCACACTAACATCTGTAGCTGAAGGACCTCGAGGGCTATCTTGAATAGAAAACTCTACTTGTTGACCTTCACCTAAAGTTTTGAATCCATCGCCAGAAATTGCAGAGAAATGTACAAATACATCTTTGCTACCATCAGCGGGAGAAATGAAACCAAAACCTTTACTTTCGTTAAACCATTTTACTTGGCCAGTTTTCTTAGACATAATAATCTTCCTATAAATAAATTAACTTTAGCCCCTAAAGGGCTTATTCAAAAACATAAAACCTAGATTACTTATTAACACTAAGAAGAATATACTAAAGAAAACTAATCTCTAAGACATAGTAAACTACAAACTACATATATCGAAATGTTACAAAATAAATCCGCATGTCGTATGCTTGTTTCTATTTACTCATAATTAGTTTACTAATGCAAGCAATCTTTTTAAAAGATTACTTATTATATCAGTAAAAATAATTCATAACGCTAATTTGAAGATATAACATTATGAATTTTATAATATTAATTTTTTGCCATTATTTGAGATTTTTTTATCGTTGCTTCCACTGCATCAATAACAGCCGATCTAAATCCTTTGGCTTCAAGTATTTGCACACCTTCAATGGTTGTACCTGCAGGTGAGCAGACCATATCTTTTAACTCCCCAGGATGTTTACCTGTTTCTAATAATAGTTTTGCCGATCCTAAAACTGCTTGGGCAGCAAACTTGTAAGCTTGTTTTCTTGATAATCCGCCTTTAACCGCGCCATCTGCTAGTGCTTCAATAAACATAAACACAAAAGCGGGGGAAGATCCACTTGCGCCAATAACTGCGTCAATTAAACCTTCAGGAACAACTTCAGTTTCACCAATACAATTTAACAATTGTTGAACAATAGACAATTCTTCATCGGTAATTTCGGTATTAGGGGTAATTGAACACATAGCGGCATTAACAAGGGCTGGTGTGTTTGGCATAACTCGTATAATTTTTTGCTCATAACCCACACATTTGGCAATTGTTTTAATAGTAACACCCGCTGCAATTGAAATTACAATGGTATTTTTCTTTAATTCTTTTTGAATATCAACAAGTACATCAACAAACACATTAGGCTTAACCGCAACAAAAACTATATCGGCTTCTCGAGCAACATCTCTTGCTGAATCGAGATTATTTACTGAATAAGTTTGATTAAGAACTTGACCTTTTTCCGGATGATGATCATAAACATAAATTTGTGTTCCCGGCACAATATTACTACCCAAAATACCTTGCAATATGGCATTCCCCATGTTACCTAAACCAATAAAACCAATTCGTTGTTCCATTTTCACCCTCTTTTACAAAAGATTATTTAAAAAGATTATAATTGATTTTATATATAAATCTCAAAATTTTATATTCTAAGAAATTATTTAATTACTTTTATAAAAAAATGCAGATTATATTAACAGTCCGGCATTACTTGCATACCATATTGCTGCCCATTTTGCATAAGGGAAAATATTTGCTTAATTTTACCTTCATTGATTAAATTGCTAACGGCAGATGTATTTATAAGCACTTCAAATAATGCTTTACGTCCATTTTCAATAGGTATTAATTTTTGATTTATAATAGCTTTTAAACTATTGGAAAGTTGCGAGCGAATAAAATCTCGAGAGCCGTATTCAAATACATCAATAATACGATTAATGGTCTGAATAGCAGAACTAGTATGTAAAGTAGCAAAAACTAAATGGCCTGTTTCAGCAGCCGTTAATGCGGCTTGGATTGAACGTTTATTGCGTAGTTCTCCTAGCAATAGGATATCAGGATCTTGTCTTAAAAGGCTATCGATAGCGCTTGTGAAATTTATCACTTCGCATTGCTGAATTAACGATTTATCATTTTGATAAATATACTCAATCGGATCTTCTAAGGTAATAATATGCTTAGCTACTGTTGAATTTATGTATTGAATTAATGACGCCAAAGTCGTTGTTTTACCACTTCCTGTTGCACCTGTGACAAGAATAATTCCCGACTCAATTACGGCTAGATCCTTAAAAATATTGGGGGCATTAATTTCCGAAAGAGTAGGTATCCGATGATTAATAATGCGAAACACAGCAGAAATGCCGCGCTGTTGATAAAAAATATTAACTCTAAATCGCCCTACTTCAACCAAATGATATGTAAGATCTATTTGTCCACTTTGTTTTAAGATATCAATTTGTGGTTGTTCCAATAAATTAAGTAATTTAATTTCAAGTTCTACCGGAGATAATTTGTCTTCAGACAAAAACTTTAATTGCCCATTAACTCGAATGCATGGTGCTTCACCACTTGAAAGGTGCAAATCAGATGCTTTTTGCGTTACACTAAGCGACAACATCGATTTTAACATTATATTTTACCTATTAGTTTATTAATTGGGAATTAACATGAATACAGTACGTGACAATTTACTTACTATAAAAAACACAATTCAAAAAATAGCCGAAAAATGCGAACGAGATCCCAATACAATCGAACTTATTGCGGTCAGTAAAACAAAACCAGTAACCCTAATCAAACAAGCGATAGATGCAGATCAACTATCTTTTGGTGAAAACTATGTTCAAGAAGGCGTTGAAAAAATCCTGTATTTTAAACAAACACTTCCCAATACTTTATTAACTTGGCATTTTATTGGTCCATTACAATCGAACAAAAGCAAATTAGTCGCTGAACACTTTGATTGGATGCATACCATTGATCGATTTAAAATTGCTCAACGTTTAAATGATCAGCGCCCAGCTAATATGGAAAACTTAAATGTTCTTATTCAAGTTAATATTAGTAAAGAAGCCAGCAAGTCGGGGGTTGATCCTGAACAAGTTTCTGATTTAGCAAAACAAATTATAACACTACCCAATTTAAATTTACGTGGATTAATGGCGATCCCTGAAATTGAAAATGATTTTGACAAACAACTAAACGTCTTTAACAAAATGCACGAACTTTTGCGTTCTTTACAGACTGATTATCCATTTATGGATACATTATCCATGGGCATGAGTGGCGACATGCAAGCAGCTATTGTTGCTGGTAGCACTATGGTTCGAATAGGTACAGCGATCTTTGGAGCAAGACAGTATTTGTGATATATTGCCCGAATAGTTTATTTTAAGGAGTCTTAAATGACATCGCTTTATTTTCTAGGTAATACCATCTTAACGGTATGTCTCTATATTTTAATTTTGCGTTTATGGATGCAACGTGTGCGTGTAAATTTCTATAACCCATTTACCCAATTTATCGTACGAATAACTCAACCTATTATCGGTCCACTACGCAAAGTCATTCCCTCTATTAAGCAAATCGATACCGCTACATGGGTTCTTTTGTACTTTGTTGCCGTCATCAAAATTCTATTTATTTCCTACTATGGAATGATTAGTGAATCAATTTGGGCTAGTAAATACCTACTTTATGCTATTGCTGCCATAGCTCATGCATTTGGGCATTTATTATTCTGGTTATTACTATTTCGAGCAATTCTAAGTTGGGTTAGTCGTGGACAATCAAACGCAGATGAATTACTTACCCAGTTAACTGAACCACTTATAGCACCAATTCGCCGTATTGTGCCACCGCTTGGAATGATTGATATCTCATTTATGATTTTTGTATTTATTTTAATGTTTTTAAATATGCTTGCTGTTGATGTATTTGGATATTTATGGCTGATACTTTAAACTCAAATCAAAAGGGAGCAGTAGCTCCCTATTTTAAATAATATGGTCTTCCCAACAAATCACATCTTTTTCATAAACAATCCGATTTTTAACCGATATCTTCAGCTTATGCATAAGCTTTTTATTACCCGTAATAAGCGGATGCCAATGAGGCAACTGCCCTGTTTCAGAAAAATAACGATAGGTACAGGTTAAAGGTAACCATTCAATGGTAAGGAGGTTATCACGAGTTAACTTGATACAATCGGGTTCATAATCAAAACGTCTATTATAATGTTTACATTGACAAGTATTGGAATCAAGCAAATTACAAGCAACATTAGTATATAAGATCTCGTCTGTATCTTCGTCCATCAATTTATTTAAGCAACATTGACCACAACCATCACAGAGCTGTTCCCATTCTTCATCACTCATCTGAGCTAATGTCTTATATTCCCAAAATGGCTCAATCATACTTTGAAATCATCTTCTTTTAGCATTTGTAAGAAAAATCCATCAGTTTTAATCTTTTCTTCTATTTCAGTGGCGGTACCAACTACAAATTTTCGTTTACCGTCAAGTAATACTTTCATGACAAAAACAGGTGAACCAAAAATAGACATTCCTTTTTCAGGAATCGTTGAAAAATCATTTTCATGTTCCATATATAGGTAGCAGTTCTCTTTTTTGGTACTTCGGTAAATATAACACCACATCATAGAATAAAACCTTTACTCATTAATACTATTTATTAAGACAATTTTGTAAATAAACACCTGCACCAAACAAGCCTGGATCTTCATGTGTTATTACATAAACAGGAATTTTTTTGACTAAATAGGACATACGACCTTTATGTTCAAAAGCATCTCTAAATGGAGATGTTTTAAAAAATTCGATAAAGCGTGGCACAATACCACCAGCAATATAAACGCCACCTTGTGTATTAAGTGTTAATGCCAAATTACCACCAAAACGCCCCATAAAAGTACAAAAATAGGTTAAAGTTTGTAAGCAAAGTGGACAACTTTTAGATAGCGCTTTCTCAACAATAATGTCGGGTGTAATCTCTATTACTGGTTGATTATTAATTTGTAACAACGCTTGATAAATATTAACAATACCACTGCCTGACAAAAACCGCTCGGCAGAAACACGTCCAAATTTTTTGCGAAGTTGCACTAAAATACGGTCTTCATCATCACTTATCATTGGAAGCTCTGTATGCCCACCTTCTCCTGACAAACTAATCCAACGCCCATTTACTTTAATTAAATGTGATACTCCAAGTCCTGTACCTGCACCATAAATTGCAATCGGGTAATCTAAATCAGGTTCATCACCACCAATCTGAACAAGATCTTGTTTAGATAATTTAGGAATTGAAGTTGATACTGCTGTAAAGTCATTAATTACTTCTAGTTTTTCAAGATCAAGTGCCTTAACTAGTTCAGAACGTGAAAATGACAAATTATTATTTGTCATACTAATTATATCTTCATCACTAATAGGACATGCAATTGCAATACAAGCCATTTTAACGGTAACCGCTTGGGCTTGTAAGTAATTCTTAATTAATTTTAGCAATACATCATCCTTTGCAATAAGAACTTTAGTTATTGCTGATAGCTCATTTGTAGCCAAATTATAAAGCGCAAATCGAGCATTAGTTCCACCGATATCGGTGACAAGTGCATATTGATTCATGTTACTTCCTTTATGATAAATTAATTATTTTTAGTTAAAATAATAAGTTTTGCCCATCAATCGATGAAAATATATTGCTGATATTAATAATTATTTATATTAAATTATCCTAAGCAGTTAGTACGATAAGAATTTCATCTAATATATTAAAAAACTATCGAATAAAAACTCAATTTAAATCAATAAATCTACAACCACTTTTTAAGTTTAAAATAAATATAAGGAGCAACGCCTGCTAGCAACATTAATAGTAATGAAAACGGATAACCATATTCCCATTTTAATTCTGGCATGAATTCAAAATTCATACCATAAGCTGAAGCAACTACCGTTGGGGGTAAAAACACAACAGATACAACCGAGAAAATTTTGATAATTCGACTCTGTTCAATATTGATAAAACTGGTTGCAGCTTGCATTAAAAAGTTTACTTTTTGGAATAATGACTCATTATGTGGAACAAGCGATTCAATATCGCGAATAACTTCACGAGCTTGCTCTAGCTGATCTACTGGCATTTTTGCTCGGCGAACTAAATAATTAACCGCTCGTTGGCTATCCATCAAACAAAGACGAACTTTCCACGCGGTATCTTCAAGTTCAGCCAATGAGGTAATAGCTTCATCATAATGCTCTTGAGCAGAACGATCCATAATAATTAAACTTAATTCTTCGAGTTCACTGTAGATATTTTCAATTTGATCTGCTAACTGCTCAACTTTAACTTCAAATAAATCAAGTAAAACTTCATAAGGATTTCCATCGTTCATGCCTTGATAGCGCGATCGCATGCGATACAAACGAAATGCTGGTAAATCTCGCTCACGTAGAGTGAACAAACGACCATTATGCACTGTAAAAGCTACCGTTGAGTTGCCAGCACGATCTTCAGCATCTTCATAAAAAAAGAAAGAGTGGACGTGTAAACCTTCGTTATCTTCAAAAAAACGAGCTGACGCTTCAATATCGTCAAGTTCAATACTAGTTGCTAAGTTTTGTCCTAAATGTGTTAAAACAAAATCTCGATCAGCTTCTTCTGGCTCAATTAAATCAATCCAAGTTGCATTATTTATATCGCCTTCATTAATTTTTACTAATTGTTTGTTTTTCAATCCAAACGCATTAATCATAAGGCCTCCTATAGGAAAAATCTTTTAGAACATCACATTAACAAATGCTTGGTATTATACTCGCTATAGCAACAAATTCCTATGTTTAAACCTATCTTTCTATATCATTTATAAAATGAACGCAAAATTCCATTATTGAATTAAATTCGCTGATATTACTGCAGTCTCATGTTACAATACGCAACTTAAATGCTTAGTGTAATTTTTAGGAGTCAATAATGGCCAGTAGAGGAATAAATAAAGTCATTTTAGTTGGTAATTTAGGTCAAGATCCCGAAGTTCGTTACATGCCTAATGGTAATGCTGTTGCAAATATTAGCATTGCAACATCGGAAACATGGAAGGATAAACAAACTAATGAAAATCGTGAGCGAACTGAATGGCATCGCGTTGTTGTATTTGGTAAATTAGCTGAAATTGCGGGCGAATATTTAAAAAAAGGCTCACAAGTTTACCTCGAAGGACAATTACAAACTCGAAAATGGCAGGACCAATCAGGACAAGATCGTTACACGACAGAAGTTGTAATAAACCCTATTGGCGGTACTTTGCAAATTCTAGGAACACGCAATAGTGGTGAAAACATGGGCGATGGATCACAAAATTGGGGACAAAGTGCTAATAATTCTTCATCAGCACCAATGGCTCAGTCTCGTCCTACAACACAAAATGCGCCAGCACAGCCTGCAGTGACCCCAGAACCACCGATGGATTTTGATGACGATATTCCATTCTAGAGTTTACCTGAGATCTATTCTGTAAAGAATATTAAAATGGCCCTTGTATTAAGGGCTTTTTTATTTTCATTTCCCGTTTATGTATGTAAAGAATTAATTGACAAAAATTTGCTTGTTGTGTACCTTGTTAAAGTGTAAATAATTGGGATATACAATGAATGCTGATTATGGAACGACGACATTTGTAATGGATAGTGGTGAGCGATACTGCTTAGTTATCAATAAAACTACGGGATTTCCCCTTTTCTATCCTAATTTATTCCTTACAACTCAAGTTCGCAATACTAAGTCCAATTCATATTCATCCATTTTATCAGTCGCTAATAATTTAGTTGTTTTACTCCGTTTCCTTGAAAGGAGAGGAATTGATCTCGAACAACGAATTATTAATAGAACATTTTTTGAAGTTCACGAACTCGATGACTTAAGAGATTTCACCCAAAAGAAATTTCTATCCATACCTATATATAAATCAATCTTTCCCAAGTTTTTACCTGATAAATTAGAAGAAATTAAAGAAGTCGTTGAATCTCCTACTCAATATATACGATTAACGACAATAGCTGAGTATTTTCAGTGGTTTGCAAATCATATGATTTCAAGACCATCATCAATAGAAGCCAATCAGATTTATAGAATTGAAACACAGATAAAGTCTAGACGCCCACCAAGAAAAGGCAGAAATAAGACTCAAGATCGATCACTCGATGATATTCAATTAGAGTCTTTATTTGAAGTAATCAGGATTGGTTCTGAGTGTAACTCTCCCCTAAAATAATACAGCAAAAAAGTAGAAAATTCTCTATGATAAAAGTAAAGAGGATTTAAACATGAAAAAAATGACTGAACATCAAATCGTCGCTATTTTAAAAGAAGCTGAAGCGGGTATTCCGGTTAAAGAACTCTGTCGTAAATATGGCATGGGTAATTCAACTTTCTATAAATGGCAGGAAAAATACGGCGGAATGGAAACTTCGGATATCAAACGCTTAAAGGAGCTGGAGGCTGAAAACCGTAAGCTTAAACAGATGTTTGCCGAACTGAGCTTAAAATCCCAGCTTCAGGAAGAAATCATAAAAAAGCTGTAGTGCCCACAAAAGCACGTAAAACGTGGGCACAGCAACTACAACAAAATCATTCGGTTACTATTGCTATGAGTTGTGCCATTGTTGGCTTAAGCCGTTGTGCTTACTATTATCAACCTAAGTTACCGGATGATTCGGTGATTGTTTCGGTGTTGA
>NZ_LZHQ01000030.1 GCF_001690655.1 Gilliamella sp. Occ3-1 | reverse complement strand
CCATTCTTCGGTTATTCTCTTTGCTTGTGCTAAGTTGTTAAAAAGATATAAATCGAGTACTTCAGTACGATAGGTACGATTAAATCGTTCAATATAGCCATTTTGATAAGGGCTACCGGGCTGGATATAATCAATGGTTATATTATGTGATTTAGCCCAGTTTATAAAGGTTTTTCCTGTAAATTCTGGCCCATTATCGACGCGTATTTTTAATGGATACCCATGATATTCAGCCAATTTATCTAAGTAACGGGTAACTCTCCCTGCTGGTAAGCTTACTGCAATATCAATGCCTAACGCCTCACGATTAAAGTCATCGATGACATTGAATGTCCTAAAGTGACGCTGATTACGACTACTGTCACTCATAAAATCCATTGACCAGCACTCACCTTGTTTATTGGGGACTAATAACCTTTCCAGGCATCGTGGAGGAATACGTTTTTTACGCTTTACCCTGAGATTAAGCTTTAATTGGCAATACACCCGATACACCCGTTTATGATTCCATTTATAGCCGAGCTTTTTAATACGATTAAAGCATTTAGGAAAGCCCCAGCGTAAATGCCGGTCTGTGATAGCATTCAACACCGAAATAATCACTGAATCATCCTGTAACTTAGGTTGATAATAGTAAGCACAACGGCTTAAGCCAACAATGGCACAATTCATAGCAATACTAACCGAATGATTTTGTTGTAGTTGCTGTGCCCACGTTTTACGTGCCTTTTTGTGAGCACTAAAGCTTTTTTATGATTTCTTCCTGAAGCTGTGATTTTAAACTCAGCTCGGCAAACATCTGCTTAAGCTTGCGGTTTTAGGCTTCAAGCTCCTTTAAGCGTTTGATATCCGAAGTTTCAATTCCGCCGTATTTTTCTCGCCACTTATAGAAAGTTGAATTACCCATGCTATATTTACGGCACAGCTCTTTAACAGGAATACCAGTTTCAGCTTCTTTTAAAATAGCCACGATTTGATGTTCGGTCATTTTTTTCATAATTAAATCCCCTTTTCTTTTATCATAGAGAATTTTCTACTTTTTTGCTGTAATATTTTAGGGGATAGTTACAATTACAGGAATTATTATCAAGCAAAAATTTTATAATCAATTAATCAACATGATGATTTTTTTGTATGTTTTATATGAAATCGCATAAAAATCGGAAATAAACAAGAAAGTTAGAACAAAGAGATGGCTAGCTAGATTTTATATTTAAAAATAAATATCCACCGCCATTTTACCGCCACTTGTTATTTTTTGATAATTTACAACAGAAGAAAAGTTAAGATAGGTGATTAATTTTATTGGTGCCAGTGGTCGGACTCGAACCGACACGCTTTTAAGGGCGGCGGATTTTGAATCCGCTGCGTCTACCAATTTCGCCACACTGGCATTTGAAGTGCAAATAAGTAAACGTTGGCATTATACTAAGCTTTGCAATATCTGCAACAGATATTATTCATAAAGCAATTTATCTGCCTAAAAAAACGTCTAATCCTTCCTTTTCCAGGCAGGTAATTTTTTAAGGATTATATAAGCAGTTTGTTTAGCTACTGCATTATCAACATTGTGATTTTGAGCATATTGTAATGTAACTTCATGCCATTTTTCATCAAATGTTTTCATTCTGCCATCTTTATGAGCACAATGTTTACAATAGTTTTTAGACATATCGAGCAATGGATAATCAGCAATAGCAGTCATTGGCATGCCACATGCAATACACATTTTCATATTTTAAATTCCAATAATATTAAAAAGGTGACTAAATAATTGCCATCTTTATATGTATAAAAATCCTACTCTGAGTTAAACAAGATTACAATATATATTAAAAATAGATAAATAGATTTAGAAATTAAGATCGAATTGAGGTGTTACTGGATTTAATTCTTGTTGTTGTCGTTGCTGTTTTGATAATAGATAACGGCGTTTTAATGCCCGTTGTTTACATAAACGCAAAACTTTTTGCTTTTGGCTATCACTCAAGGTTAACCAACTAAATCTTCTTCTCTTGAGCGATAACAAGCAATACAATAGCCTTGTTTATCAGTTACACAAACTCGTTTACACGGGCTTGGAATATCAAAAAATTCAATCTGATCCAATTTATTCCTCGTTTCCTAAGCAAAACGACATATTGACTAATGTTCTTTTAATCCTAACCCTTTACTTAATACTTTAAAACAGTCATCACAATCATGTGTAGCTGCATGAAGTAATGTTTGAGTCGGTGCGTGGATTAATTTATTGGTTAAGCGATGTGAAAACTCAGCAAAAACATCGTCAATGTTAGCGCCCTGCCTGATGGCATTTAAGGCTTTTATTTGTAACTCACGTTTGATACTTTCTGCATTACTACGATACTGCTTAACATAAGCAACTGCATGTCTAGTCTTAAGCCAATCAATGAAAAGTTCAGCTTGTTCTTGAATAAGATATTGCGCTTCTTTAGCGGCAATAGCTCTTTGTTCTAAATTACTTTCAACCGTTTTTTGTAAGTCATCAATAGTATAAAGATGCACATTATTGAGTTGACTAACCTCTTCCTCGACATCGCGAGGAACAGCTAAATCAATAAACAGCATTTTACGATGATTTCTAGCTCGTAAAGTGCGCTCAACCATGCCTTTACCTATAATAGGTAAAGGACTCGCTGTTGAGCTGATCACAATATCAACATCTTTAAGTCGATTAGCGATATCAGGTAATGAAATGATTTCTGCATCAATATCAACCGCAAGTTTTAATGCCTTTTCACGGGTTCGATTGGCAATAATAACTTGATTAAATCCATGCGGCTTTAAGTAACGTGAAATAAGCTCTATTGTTTCACCTGCGCCAACAAGCATAATATTTAAATTAGAGGTATCACTAAAAAGATGGCGAGCAACTAAACAAGCAGCATAAGCGACAGATGCTGTATTAGTGCCAATATTGGTTTCACTACGGACAATTTTCGCCACATGAAATACTTTTTGAAATAGTTTTTTTAATTGAACAGATAAGCAATTTTGTTCTTGAGCAAAACTATATGCTTGCTTAACTTGCCCTAGAATTTGTGGCTCACCAATGATCATAGAATCTAAACCACTTGCTACCGACATCAAATGTTCAACAGCTTGTTGACCGTCATACCAATAAAATGAATCTTGGTATAGATCAACATCAAGATGATGAAATTGTCCTAACCAACTTTCTACAGATTGTTTTAATCTTAGATAGTCAGTTTGATGCTCATAACTAAGATAAATTTCTGTTCTATTGCAGGTAGACAAAATAATACACCCATCAACTAAAGGATGTTGGTATAAGCTGTATAGTGCTTTATCGACAATCTCATTAGGAAAAGCAAGCCTTTCCCTTAAAGCAACTGGCGCTGTTTTATGATTAACACCAAAAATTGTAATAGACATTGCATCACTTCTTTTTTGAAGGTTATTAGATATATTATTTTATTAACAGTTCTTAAACTTCCATATTATACATAAAAAACAGTAAAGGTTCTTTTTCTTATTCAGTAAATTATCAGTTATAATACTGCACTTATTGACACAAACACTAACAACTAAGAGTTATTTTATGTCTAAAATCAAATATATATTTGTTTTCATATTACCTTTACTTATCACCGCTTGCCAAATAACAAAATCTCAAAACAACACTTCGATTGAACAGCAGTGGCAAATCCGCCAACAAAATCTAAAACAAATAAACACATTCCAAGTTAAAGGTAGTATAGCTTACATAAGTGATAAATCTCGTAATTATGGACGATTTTTAATAGCTCAACAATCAACTGATAACTACCAAGTTAAATTAACCTCCCCCATTGGTAGCAATATTTTAACATTAAACGCCGAACCTAATTATGCCCAACTGGTTGATAAAGACGGTAGAAATTACCAAGATACCAATGTTGAAAATCTTATGAAAAAGATATCCAATGTAAATATTCCACTTAATTCTTTGCATAATTGGTTAAAAGGATTTTCAGACAACATCAATACTGACAAGTTAGATAGTTCAGGAAGATTACTTTCAACTGTCTTTATACAAAATAACAATAAATGGACATTAAAAATTCCAAGTTACTCTACTTATACTTATCAAAACAAAAAGATAGATTTACCTGCAACTATAGAGCTTACGCATGATGACGAAGTTGTTCGCTTAAAAATTAGTGACTGGATTTTACGATAAAGGATAATAGTATGAAACAGTGGTTATCACCTGCTAAATTAAATTTATTCCTTTATATCATTGGACGCCGTTCTGACAATTATCATAATTTGCAAACGTTATTTCAATTTATTGATTATTGCGACATCCTAATCTTTAATGTTCGTCAAGATAATAAAATTAACTTATTAACCGATTTTACAAATGTACCCGTTAATAAAAACTTAATTGTTGTTGCTGCTGAACAATTGAAATCCTATACCAACCGTAATGATTTAGGTGTAGATATTACAATTGATAAAAAAATTCCTATGGGTGGTGGATTAGGAGGAGCCTCATCTAATGCTGCAACAGTATTAGTAGCACTTAATCAGCTATGGCAACTTAATTTATCAACCGAAATACTAATGGATATAGGACGAAAAATTGGTGCCGATGTCCCTATTTTTATTTATGGTCATGCGGCTTTTGCCGAAGGAATTGGCGATCAATTTCACCCTGTAGATATTCCTGAATATTGGTATTTAGTCACTTGCCCTAATATTGAAATATCAACAGTCGAAATATTTAATGCTCCTGAGCTAACTCGCAATACGCCAGCTCAAAGCATTACTGATTTACTTTCATTGAAGTTTAACGAATTAAAAAATGATTGTGAGGAAGTAGTTAGGAAACGTTATCCAACAATAGATAAAATAATTACTTACCTTTCCCAATATGGTATAACTCGATTAACAGGAACTGGTGCATGTGTTTTTACCCAATGTGAATCAAAGCAACAAGCATTAGCCATTCAAGGCAAACTTAATGCAGCACTATCAGTTAATAGTTTTGTCGCAAAATCGTTAAACACCTCTCCTTTATTCACAAATTAAACAAAAACCTTAATCAACAATCATTAAATGGTTAAGGTTTTATTACGTCAATATTTATATATTAAATATAACCACATTCTATGCTGGAGTTAAAACAACTTCGGTATTTTGTATTGCAACTTGTCGGGCAAAGAAACCAAAATATGAAAATGTAGAATTTTTTAGCACTTTCAAAGAAGCTCTTGATGCTGGATATCGTCCTTGTAAAATTTGCAAACCAACTGAAAATTCTAACGCAGCACCATCAGAAGTCATTAAAGCTATCGCATTAATTACCCAAAATCCTAAAACAAAAATATCCGATATGATATTAAAAGAGCATCAAATAAGCCCCGAAACGATCAGACGCTGGTTCAAAAAAAATTATGGTATTACCTTCCAAGCCTATCAAAGGATGTATCGAATAAATAATGCCTTTCAAGAGCTTAAAATTGGTAAAAATGTCATTAATACCGCTTATGATACAGGATATGAGTCATTAAGTGGTTTTGGATACACTTACAAAAAAATAATGAAAAATGCCCCATCTCAAAATACTAATAACGAAATTATTTTGGTTAATCGCCTAACTACACCATTGGGACCAATGTTTATTTTCGCCACTAATCAAGGTATTTGCCTATTAGAATTCGTGGATCGTCGAATGTTAGAAACAGAATTTAAACAATTACAAACACAACTTAATACAAAAATTATTTTTGGAGAAAATAGCCATATTGTTCAAACTAAAAATGAAATTGATGAATATTTTCAAGGAATAAGAAAATATTTTGCAGTTAAATTACATACTCCTGGAACAGATTTTCAGCGAACTGTTTGGGACAGTTTAAAACAAATCCCTTATGGAAAACTAACTACCTATAAAGAGCAAGCAGAAAACATCAATAATCCACATGCTATCCGCTCAGTTGCAAGCGCAAATGGATTTAATCGAATTGCAATTATCATACCTTGCCACCGAGTCATTGGCTCAAATGGTGAATTAATGGGATATGGCGGAGGGTTAGAAAGGAAACGATGGTTAATTGAACATGAAAAAAGACATTCTTAATTGTTCCATTATAATTGCTGTGCTAAATACAGTAATGGCAGTTTTATTACTTAAATTATAAGTATTGCTAGGTTTCAGCATGATATTACGGTTTCTTTGTTGCAACTAAAAAGTTTGCAGGTATATAATGTAAGATTAGCAACTCTTATAGAAGAACTTAGAGAGCATTTAGATGAATCAGTTACAAGAAAAACTTGCATTAATTAAAGACAGCATTCTTACTATTCCCAACTATCCAAAAGAAGGGGTTTTGTTTCGTGACATCACAAGTTTACTTGCTGATCCTGCTGCATTTAAAACCACTGTTGAATTATTAATTGATCATTATCGTGATAAAAAAATTGATAAAGTAGTAGGCACAGAAGCTCGAGGCTTTATTTTTGCTGCACCAATTGCGTTAGCGTTAGGTGTCGGTTTTATTCCTGTTCGAAAACCTAATAAATTGCCTCGCCACGTATTTAAAGAAGAATATCAACTTGAGTACGGTACAGATACGTTAGAAATTCACACTGATGCCATTAAACCAGGTGAACGAGTATTAATTATTGATGATTTACTTGCTACAGGTGGAACAATTGCTGCAACAGCGAATTTAATTCGTAAAGCTGGTGGCATTGCCGAAAACGCCGCATTTGTAATCAACTTACCAGATTTAGGTGGCAAAACAAAGTTAACGGATATGGGAATTGATTGCTTTACTTTAGTTAATTTTGACGGCGAATAATTACTATTAAGGGCACAATTAGTGCCTTTTTTTATTTTGAATACTTTTATCTCTTTTCCTTTCTAAAATAAAATAAGTTAGTCATTTTCATTGCATAAAAATAGATATGTACCACCACTCTATCTAAATTCAGCTAAATAAATCAAGATAAAAAACCAACAAAACCTCCAAAAACGAATAAAAATACACTTTACATCTTGATAAAGATATAAATGTGAATTATTATTCATAAATAAAGCATAATTATTTAAAACAAAGGAAATAGATAGAATGAAAAAATTTAACCATATTATTGCAAGAACACCCGCCAAATCTTTAATTAACGGATTAACGTCAGCTAACTTGGGTAAACCTGATTATCAAAAGGCCTTAGATCAGCATAACTATTACATTCGAGCACTACAGCAGTGCGATGTTGATATCACTATTTTACCACCCGACGAACGTTTTCCTGATTCAGTCTTTGTTGAAGACGCTGTGCTTTGTACCCCATATTGTGCAATTATTACAAGGCCTGGCGCAGAAAGTCGCCGAGCAGAAACCGAAATTATATCAGACACCATTGAGCGATTTTATCCCAATAAAGTTGAGCGAATCACCGCACCAGGCACCGTTGAAGCGGGTGATATTATGATGGTTGAAAACCACTACTATATTGGCTTATCTGCTCGAACCAACCAAGCTGGTGCTAACCAAATGATAGCTATTTTAGAGAAGTACGGATTAACTGGTTCGGTAGTTAAGCTTGAAAAAGTATTACATCTAAAAACAGGTTTAGCTTATTTAGAAAACAACAACCTATTAGCAGCAGGCGAATTTATAACTAAACCTGAGTTTCAACGCTTTAATATTATCGAAATTCCCGAACAAGAAAGTTATGCTGCCAACTGTATTTGGGTTAATGATCACGTAATAATGCCGATGGGCTATCCAACAACAAAAGCAAAAATAGAAAAACTTGGCTACCAAGTTATTGAAGTTGATACATCGGAATACCAAAAGATTGATGGTGGCGTAAGTTGCATGTCACTAAGATTTTAATCGATCTATATTAAATATTAACCTTACTAAACCACATAATAAGACAACAACATGAATACATCGGTAAGAAAAAAGCTAGGCATCCTGCCACTCACACTGTTAGTGGTTGGCAGTATTGTAGGCAGCGGTATTTTCAGCCTACCACAAAACATGGCCGAAAGTTCGGGCTCTGGCGCTATTTTAATTGCATGGATAATAACCCTATTTGGCATGTTAATGCTAACACGGATATTTCAGTATTTATCGATTCGATTTTACAAAATCAATGATGGATTATATGGTTATGTGCGTGAAGGTTTTGGCGATTATATCGGCTTTAATGCCGCGTGGGGCTACTGGATATCAGCATGGATGTCGTGCACCAGCTACCTAGTGATTTTATTTAGTGCATTAGGATCTTTTGATTGCTTGAGCTTCTTTGGTCATGGTACCACATTACCTGCCGTTATTACGGCTATCATATTTTTATGGATAGTGCACTATTTTGTATTAAAAGGAATATATCGTGCTTTTTTATTAAATTGCCTAGTAACATTAGCGAAAATCGTGCCTATTGGTTTATTTATTGTTTGTGTTAGCCTTGCCTTTAAAATATCGACATTTAAGATAGATTTTTGGGGAACACCGCAATTAGGCTCAATTATCGAGCAAGTAAAAAACACCATGCTCTATACCGTTTGGGTCTACTTAGGGATTGAAAGCGCAACTGTGTATGCTGCTAGAGCCAAAAACATCATCAGCATTAGCCGAGCTACCTTTTTTGGCTTTGCTATTACCAGCTTATTACTTGTTTGCGTATCTGTGTTATCGCTTGGTATTGTGCCACAACAAGAACTTGCTCAAATGAAAAACCCTTCCATGGCACTTGTTATTGAACATGTAGTAGGCAGCTGGGGAGCAACATTAATTAATATTGGTTTAATTGTGTCAGTCAGTGGTGGATTACTATCATGGTTAATGCTAGCGGCCGAAATGCTATTTTTAGCTGGCCAAGGCACACAACACACAGTACCAAGTTGTTTTGGAAAACTCAACAAAGCAGGCACGCCATCCAACGCATTATGGTTAACAACATGTTTAATAACCGTATTAATTATCCTTGCCCACTACTATCAATCTGGCTACAACACATTAATCCAATTATCAACCTCAATGGTGCTTATTCCCTATTTACTGGCGGCTCTCTTTGTTTTTAAATTAGCCGTTCAACAAGGTAAAGCCTACTTAATTATGATTGGCGCTTTAGGATCGCTTTATGGCATATGGTTGATTTATGCTGGTGGCACAGTTTATTTATTACTGTCGATGATACTCTATAGTATGGGACTCTGTTTTTACCTTTATGCCAGAAAGGAACGATCTTTGCCAGCATTTAGTTATTTGCATGACAAAGTGTACACTATTGCAATTAACCTGTTAGCTATCATCGCTATTTTATACTTATAGCTTAGTGTTTTTTATACCATAAGGTACCTCATATGAGAAAAAATGATTAAAGAAAGTTATTTGCAAAAAAAACATGTAATCGATAATAAATACCCTCGTTTAAAACTCAATGAGGGCATTTATATTTAGCTTTTATTTATTATTAAGCAACACCGGGAATGGTGAAGTCCATAATAAGTAGCAAGGTTGGTAATATGAAGATAGATAAAACCGTTGATGCAAAGAAAATGCTTGATGCTTGTTCTTGTTCAACATTCCAATTGTAAGCCAAAATAACTGCTGTCGAAGCTGTTGGCATTGCCAATAAGAAGACTAATTCTTCTGCTTCCATACCTGTGATACCAAACAGATATACGGAAATAAGTGCAACAATTGGTGTAATAAAACTTTTCAACACAACATTAATCATTAACGGTTTAGACAATTTCAATTTAACACCATGAATACCAACACCGACCGCAATAAGTGAAATAAAGTTACAAGCATTTGACATAATATCAAAGGTGTTAAACACAAAATGTGGTAGCCATTTAGTGCCATCGGTAACGCTTACAATTAACCCTAAAATAACGGCTAAAAACATAGGTTTCATAAGTGAATTTTTTACCGCACTAAAGATCATACCACCGGTAACTTTACCACCCGATATTTTAGTATCACAAAGTTCTAATAAAAAAATTGTCATTGGAATCAATGATAATGCAACAACAAAATTAGCAATCGCTACCGAAATAGTTGAAGCAGCTCCTAACATTAATGTTAAGAAAGGTACTCCCATTCCACCCATGTTTGGAAAGCAGCATAGCATTGCATTCATAGCCGTCGACTTTAATTCTTTATGCAAAATGTATTTATTAGTTAAAAAACAAACTATCCATAAAAATGACATAGTACAGAAAAACGCAATCATCCAAACTCCATTGAATATTTGCGAAGGTTTAGCATGAGACGTATGCACAAAAAGTAAAGCCGGAAAGACAAAGTTTGATACAAGCCCTGATAATAATTTTTTAGAATCCTTTGAAAAAATTCCTTGTTGTACACATAGCCAACCAAGAAAAATTAACAAAAAAACCGGAAGACAAGAACTAACAACTTGCCCAACTGCTGACCAGATCAGATTCATTTTTTAAAACTCCTAAAATAATATTACTAAAAATACAAATTCGGTAATTGGTCGGTAACTTCAGATTAGATATTATATTTATTGACCTAGCTAAAATAAGTGGGTAACAAAATCGAATATATTTATTACATGTAAGACAATATTCTTCGTTGTTGAAACTTGATATTATTAAATGCTATTTCGCACTTAGTATGCTTAATTAAAGACATTCTCTAATAAAAACCTTTGTTATATTCAAATGTAAAATATAGTAACTTAGGCATTATTATACTTATTCTTCTCGACCTTGTGTAAATCAAGGTCTGCAAACTGTCTTAAAAACACAAAAAACTATTAAAACTTTGCTCAAAACTTGCTGATAGTAGAGTTTTATTTCTTTAAAAAATAAATAGATAAGAAAACATAAAGTATTAACGTTAAATTATAGTAAAAATTAATATAACACTAAAACTTCCTAAATAATTCTTTTTTATAACGTATTATTTGTTATAAAAAAATACACCTATCATAGTTAATAAATTGATTTAATTAATTTATATAATAATTGCTGCTATAAAGCTTTATTGTAGATATTTACATAAAAGCAATAAATAAAGAAAACAGTATATAGTAAAGTTTGTTTAGAAATAATCAATTAATGACTGGCATAATGTAAATCATTTATGAGTCATTGTAAAATCAGTAATGCAATTTTGACTATTTAAGTTAAAAATATCTTACCTTTCTCAGTATTTTTAGTCTAACTATCTAATAATGATGGTTGCGTTATTGCTCGTTCCAATGAGTTAAAACCGCTTGTTCCTATGGGCATGCCTGCTCATCAAATCCCCCCCGAAAATTCGCAAGCAAATTACTTTACTCAGTTGCAATTACGAACTTCATGGCGATAGATGAGGCATTTATTCAATTAAATGGATTTTAACAAGATTATCAGCTTTAGCAAAAATATTGTGCATGTATTTAAAAGTACCAGAAAAATTAATTACGGCTAGAAATTTTCATAAATATTTAAAATAACCCTTCTTGTTAAAAATAAAAGTACTAATTTTGTAATAAAATATAGGACATTATGAGCCCATATTCACAATTGAACTACGAAAACGTCTTAAAGCAATTAAAAAGAATACAGTACCAATTACCAATAACCACGCAAATGAAGTCCAAACCACGCTTAAGCCAGCACCTCGATACAGTATTGCCTGCCCTAATTCAACAAAATGCGTGGTTGGAGCAAACATCATAATGTTTTGCACAATTTCAGGCATGCTTTCACGCGGAGTACTACCCCCAGATAGCATTTGTAGTGGTAATAAAACTAAAATTAGTAACATTGCGAATTGCGCAGTAGATTTTGCTACTGTTGCCATAAATATCCCAAGTGACGTTGTAACAAAAAGATGCAATGCAGCTCCAATCAAAAATAAGCTTACCGAACCTGCAATTGGTACTTTTAGCCAACTATGAACAACTAACAACAATGCCACCCATGTTGATATTAATACCACAAGCCCCATTGACCATACTTTGGAGAGCATAATTTCAAAAGGGGTAACAGGCATAGCAAGGAGATGGTCAATCGTACCATGTTCCCGCTCTTTCATTAAGGCGGCCCCAGTTAAAATAATCGATAATGTTGTCACAATATTAATAATTTCCATGACTGAACCAAACCAAGATCGCGTTAAATTAGGATTAAATGCAGTATGCACTTGTATATTAACGGGCAAATTAGTTGCCTTACTGTAACGATTAACATATTCAGTCACTTCACCAGTAACAATCTGTGTTATATAACCATTCCCAACAAATGCTTGCCCCATTCGTGTTGCATCAATATTAAGTTGAATTTCTGGACTTTGACTATTTAGCACATCACGTTGAAAATTAGGCGGAATATTTAAAGCAAACGTATAATTATCCGTATCCATACCATGATCAACATCGTTCATTGAGTATAATTTAACGGGATCATTAAACATTGGCGGATAAAATGCTGCAATAATTTGCCGTGATAACGGTGAGTCATCTTCATCAACAACTGCAATCGAAGCATGGTGCAACGAATCAGAAGTAGCTGTTGCGGCAATGTAAATATCAAAGGTAAAGCAATAGCCAATTAACAACAACATGATAGGATCACGCAATAGACCCCATAACTCTTTAATCCCTAAGCGATAAATATTAACTAAACTTTGCATAATATCTATCCTTCTTGTTTTTTAAGAAGAAAAATACTTGCCCCAAGAACAATGGGGATTGTGACCAATAAAGCAAATATTGAATTGTGCAGATCCATAAAACCAAGTGCTTTATTAAACACACCGCGAGCAATAATTAGCATATGTGTTGTTGGATAAACTTCACCAATATAACGACCACCACCTTCTAGAGATGCGACAGGATTGAGTAATCCGGAGAATTGAATTGCTGGTAGCATTGTACCTACGCAAGTTAAAAAGATAACGGCAATTTGGCTACGAGTAACAGTTGAAGCTAACAAACCAAAACCCGTTGAAATAATACAGTAAGCAAAGGCAGCAAGGCATAAAGTAAATAGACTTCCTTTTACGGGAACAGCAAAAATGGTAATTGCCATAAATAACAATAATAAAAAGCTAAATATGGAAATAATGATATAAGGCACTTGTTTACCTAGCAAAAATTCAGCTTTAGTTACTGGAGTTACATATAAATTGATAATTGACCCCATCTCTTTTTCACGCACAACCGATAAAGCCGCCAGCATAGATGGAATCATCAATAATAAAATTGGTATTACAGCCGGTACCATGGAAGGTAAGCTTTTAATATCAGGATTATAACGGTATCTTGTTTCTATATTTGCCAAACTAGTTGAGGATTTTCCTGTTACTTCTTTTACTTTTTCACTTAGCCAAGCAAGATGCATTCCTTGAACGTAACCTTTAATTGTTTCAGCTCGTAGCGGCATTGCCCCATCAATCCAAATAGCAATATCAACAGGAGCACCTCGTTGTATATCTCGACCAAAATTGGGAGGGATTTCAATTGCTAAAGCGATTTCATTACTTCTTAACCGCGTATCCATATCGTTATAATCTGTAATTGGCTCTTTTTCAATAAAATAACGTTTAGAACCCGATAAATTAAGAATATAATTTTGACTAATTACACTTTGATCTCGGTCAAGTACAGCAAAATTCAGATCTTCAACATCCATCGTAATACCATATCCCATAACTAACATTAAAATTGCTGAACCTAATAACGCTAATAATGCTCGTAAAGGATCTCTAGATAACTCAAGTGTTTCACGCCATAAGCAACCTATCATACGGTTAAGACTAAACCCTTGAACATGATGATTTGGTAATGTTTTTGTTTCTTGATTGAGTATTTCTTTTGGTGGTTCAACAGAGTGTTCTTCTGCATTACTATCATCAGCACCTGCATCAACAAGATAGTTAATAAAGGCCTCCTCTAATGTTTTAGCATGTTTAGAACTAATAATGTGTTCAGGAGTATCGCTTGCTAATACTTTGCCTGCATGCATTAATGAGATTCTATCACACCTTGCAGCCTCATTCATAAAATGAGTTGTGATAAACACCGTTACTTTATCTTTTCTAGATAGTTCGATAATTAAACGCCAAAAATCATCTCGAGCAATGGGGTCAACGCCGGATGTTGGTTCATCAAGGATAAGAATTTGTGGATTATGCACAACAGCAACTGACAATGAAAGCCGTTGCTTTACCCCTAAAGGTAAGCTATCGGGTAGATTTTCTGCATCTTGTTCTAAACCAAAACGTTTTAGTAATTCTTCAACGCGGGCAGGTATTTTACTTTCTTTAATACCAAACAGGCGTGCATGTAGAACTAAATTTTGTTTGACCGTTAATTCACTATATAAAGAAAATGCCTGAGACATATACCCCAAATGACGCCTAACGTTAATGTCACTAGCATCAACAGGTTTACCAAATAACCATGCTTTTCCTGATGAAATCGGTAATAAACCCGTTAACATTTTCATTGTGGTTGATTTACCACAGCCATTTGAACCTAAAAAGCCAAATATTTCACCTTGTTTAATTGAAAAATTAACATGACCAACTGCGATAAAATTACCAAATTGTTTAGTTAAATCTTTTGCTTCTATGGCTGTTTGCAAATCTTTATTAAGATCTAAAGGTGGAATTTCGACAGTTTGATAACCTTGTCTAGCACTTTCTGGCATTAGCTGAATGAATGCATCATCTAAATTATCTTTTCCTGTCTTTACTAGTAAGGATTTTGGTGTGCCAGTTTCAAGAATCTTACCGCCATACATTGCCACCAACCAATCAAAATTTTGAGCTTCGTCCATGTAGGCTGTTGCAACAATCACACTCATTTGGGGTCTTTGTTCACGAATTTTGTTAATTAACTGCCAAAATTGGGCTCTGGAAAGTGGATCCACCCCAGTTGTAGGTTCATCAAGAATTAACAAATCAGGATCGTGGATTAAAGCCGAACATAAGCTAACTTTTTGCTTCATACCACCGGACAGTCGCCCTGCCGGTCTTGATAAAAATGGATATAACCCAGTACTACGCGTTAATTCATCAATACGGCGACGACGCTCGGCCGCATCATTACCAAACAGACGAGCAAAAAATTGTAAATTTTCTTCAACGGATAAAGTAGGATAAAGGTTTTTGCCTAACCCTTGCGGCATATAAGCAATACGTGTGCAAACATTTTTACGGTGTGTTTTATCTTTCATATCACCGTCAAGTACATATACTAACCCATCTTGAATAACATGCGAACCAGCAATTAATGATAATAAACTTGATTTTCCAACACCGTCTGGTCCTATCAATCCAACCATACATCTTGGCGGTATAGCTAAAGTGATATTATCAAGAGCAAGGTTCTTTTTATAATGCAGTGATACATCACTAATTTTTACCACTGCATCATCGAGCGATTTAGCTTCGGTTGATAAAGCTAAATCTTTATTGTCGGATTCTGACATATGCTATCCCCAATTATTTTGTTGGACATTTTGCAATATCAGATAAGCCTGACGGCCACGAAGCTTTTGGATCAAGTTTTACCCAAGCTACACCTGGTAAACCTGTTTTAACTTGATTTATAAAACATTTTAATAATTCAGGGCTTAATTGCGCTTTTACTCTAAACATCAATTTCTGACGCTCATCTTTAGTTTCAACAGTTTTAGGCGTAAACTGCGCAACGCTTGATACAAACGATATTTTGGCAGAAATTGCTTTATCTGGTAGTGCATCTAAAATCAATCTCACTTCATCACCAATACCCACTTTACCTGCGACCTTTTCAGGTAAAAAGAATGTAAGATAAACATCATACAAATTAACTAAATTTAATACTTTTCCACCTGAAGGTAAAACTTCACCTAATTGTGCAATTCGGTATTGAATACGACCGTCAACAGGGGCATTTAAAGTACTATCATCAATATCAGCTTGAATTTTTCTAATATTAGCACTTGCAACATTTATTGCCGATGTGGCGCTATCAACACCCGCTTCGGCCACTGCAATCGCTGCGTCAGCGGCAGTAACTTGTGATTTGGCTGAATCTAGTGCTGCTTTAGCATTGTTTACTTTAGCAGTATCGTCATCAAATTGTTGAATAGATATTGCACCTTTTTGATATAGTGCGGTAGTTCGTTGTAGATGTTTTGAGGCGATATCTAAGTCACTTTCCTTTTGGCTTACACCTGCTTGCGCTGCGACTTTATCACTCATTTTTAATGCCACTTGCGCTTTAGCACTTGCTTCATTGCTAACCGCTTGGCGATATTGTGCTTGGGCTTCATTAAGCTGTGCTTGCAAGGTATCAGTTTGCATGACGACTAAAGCTTGACCGGCTTTAACAAAATCGCCCTCATCAACATTAATTTTTTCTATTCTACCGGCTAATTTAGCTGAAATATTGATTTCAGTCGCTTCAATACGTCCGTTGCCACTAATAAAATCTGAACCATACCCATCGGGTTTTAATTGCTGCCATAAAATAAAAATAATAGAAATAATAACAACTGTAATAACAATCCATTTCCTGCTTATGTTTTTCATATAACACCTTATTTTTAAAACAACTCATAATAATTTTTAACGAGATAACAAATCGTTATAGTCTATTTAATTGTATTGATTAAATAGTATCAAATGTTTATGGCAAATAATATCTGTTCATAAAACAATCGCAATAAAAGCTAAAAAATTAAGCTGGATGGTTTTATATTTTATTTATAGATTTGAAATTAATAACATCATTATATTATGCGATAAAGCTGATATGCTCATTGCAAATTGATAAGTCATTTATAATAAAAAACTTATTATTTTATATTTTCAAATAATTTATTAACAATATAAGGATGTAAAATAGCAACGGGTAACATATATAATTTCCCCCAGATATTGTGATTTTTAACTGATGCAATTAAATATACTGTATTTTTACTTATGTCATTACCTTTATCTACAACACGAATACAAACACAAACATCTAAATGGCTATCTTTTACAACTAATGTCAGTTTATCATCGGTTTCCTTTGTTATGGTAAAAAAATCGGCCATATTGCTTTCGTCTGGTTGATGCTTATTTTCCACAGAACTATCAAATCCATTAATCGCTTTGACACCGATTAATTTCACTAAACAATCCCTTATTTTAAAGAGTATTTTTAGCCATCTAGGTTGATAAGATGTCATCATTTTATAAGCTTCATAGGCTGTCAATTTTTTAGAAATATCTTTTTTTTGACAATCTAAATAATCGATTTCTTCTGCAATAAAGCTTACATTATCAGGTAATGTTTGCCGTACTTTTATAATATTGTTTTGTTTATTTTTCATATAATTATTCCCCTTCCACCTATTATATAAAATGCTTATCTAAAACATGAATAAAAATCATAAAAAACACCACATTCAACAAATTTAGTAATCAATTTAACTCATAATCAGCTAACTATGCATTAGTTAATGTACATATTGAATACTACCTGGATTAAAACATTAATTAAAACAACGTGGTTAGTTATATGCAAAAAATAATGTAAATGGTATGCTTATAACATTATTAAAAGTATATTTGCGATTTATCATTTAAAGGTGAATTTATGACGCTACCATCTTTTTTAACACTATATAATGAATTAATTTCAACACCTACAATTAGTAACGTTACTAACGAGGAATTAGATTATTCTAACAAACCGCTTATTGATAAATTAGCCAGTTGGTTTGAGGATTTAGGTTTTGCTATTGATATCCAAGCCATACCTAATACTCGTCATAAATATAATATGCTAGCTACTTATTCAAATAGCGAAAATAAAACCCAAGGTGGCTTATTGCTAAGTGGACACAGTGACACTGTTCCATTTGACGATGGGCAATGGAGTAAAGATCCCTTTAAATTAACGGAAGAAAATAATAAGTTATATGGACTTGGTACCGCTGATATGAAAGGTTTTTTTGCCTTTATTTTAGATGCGCTGCGTGATATTGATCTTAAAAAGTTAACTAAGCCCATTTATATCCTTGCCACCGCCGATGAAGAAACATCAATGGCTGGTGCCGCATTTTTTGCGAAGAATACTAAATTACAACCTGACTGTACTATTATTGGCGAACCAACATCGTTAATCCCCATCAGAGCACATAAAGGATTTATCTCTAATTCCATTAAAGTAATTGGTAAATCAGGGCATTCTAGCGATCCCGATAAAGGTATTAATGCTATCGAAGTGATGAATTTAGTCATTGAACGCTTGTTAGTACTAAAACAAAAATTTAAAGAACAATATCATAATGACGGGTTTAGCGTTCCTTACCCTACTTTAAATTTAGGTGTTATTCACGGGGGGGATGCGGCCAACCGTATTTGCGGTTGTTGTGAGCTAGTGATTGATATTCGTGTATTGCCCGATAACGATGTTGATTCACTTTATCATGCACTTTGTGAAGCACTGCAACCAGTTATGAATAAATATCCAAATCGAATTGCTATAGAATACGAAGTTGCCCCAATTCCAGGCTATGAGTGTAAAAAAGATCATCCAGCATTACAACATATTGAAAAATTAGTCGGTCATAGTGCGCAGACAGTCAACTACAGCACAGAGGCCCCTTACCTAAACCAAATTTCACCAACGATTGTATTAGGACCTGGTTCAATTGAACAAGCACACCAGCCCGATGAGTTTATTTCAATGGACTTTTTAAAACCAACTAAAATAGCAATAGAACAACTAATTAAGGGTTTTTGTCTTTAATCTGTTTTTTATTCGCCGATAAAATAACATCGGCCGAAATTTTATAAAATAAATCTAACTAAATGGAAAAAGTTGCAAAATCGGTAGCGATTTCAGTATTTGCAAAAACACTTTTTGCTTCATTAACTAACTTTTTATTGTTATTCAAATTATATCTTGGGCTTATATGAGTCATAATAAGTCTTTTAACATTAGCTTGTTTGGCAATCGTTGCCGCATGTACAGTGGTGGAATGACCACGTTCAATAGCCTTATCAACTAAAGCATGTTCTTGGGTTGCTTCATGAACAAGTAAATCAACATCATTAGCAAGATCAATTGAGGTTTGGCAAGGAATAGTATCACCTAAAATTGCTAATTTTCGGCCTTTTTTAATTTGAACTAAGTAATCTGTGCCATTAATTATTCGCCCATCATCAAGTGTAACTGTTTTACCATTTTTAAGATCGTCATAAAAAGGACCGGCCTGAATATTATCTTGCTTTAATTTATCGATATTAAGCTGAGCTGATAGATCCTTTTCGATAATACGATAACCAAAACACGGTACACGATGTTGTAATAATTTTGCTTTTACTTGAAACTGATTATCTTCAAAAACGGTACAATTTTCTTCAAGCTCAATGATGTTAAGAGGATAGGTTAACCAAGAATAACTAATTTCAATAACTGTTTCAATAAACTGCTTAATTCCTTTTGGCGCAATCAGCGTTAAAGGAGATTGGTTTTGCATTGAAGACCGAGATGCTAATACACCTGGTAGTCCAAACAGATGATCACCATGTAAGTGTGTTAAAAAAATGATCTCAAGTCTAGCAAGACTAAACTTGGCTTTTTGCATTTGCATCTGAGTTGCCTCACCACAATCAAAAAGCCAGAATTTACCGCGCTCTTGTCTCAGATCCAATAAAATACAGCTCACATTACGTTGTAATGTTGGGGAACCACCACTTGTTCCTAAAAAAGTCAAATTCATAAAGATTTAAACATTTTTACGTTCAATAGTCTGCTCACCCCAGAACAACTTATCCGCTTTGGTTTTAGAAAACGCAATTTTCAACACTTCATCACTACCTTCTGACCAAATTTGTTCGGCAAGTTTTTCATCATGGTTAGCTAGCTCAAAAATAGCTTCTGCAATTTCAATCGAGGTTTCACGAATAGAAGCCCAAGATTTAATATCATGTATTTCTTTTCTATCGATGTTCATTTTGCTACTCCTTTGAGTTAAATTAGATGTAAAATAAACCTTTTTACTGAAAAATACAATAGATTAAATATATATGATAACAATTATTTCACCTGCGAAAACTTTGGATTACCAATCTCCATTATTAACCCAAAATTACACACTTCCTCAATTTATTGACTCAACTAAAAGACTTATTCAAGATTGCAAAAAACTAAGTGTTGAGAATTTAGCTAACTTAATGTCTATTAGCAAAAAATTAGCCGAACTAAATTATGAGCGATTCAAAAATTGGCATAGTGATTTTAATCTTGAAAATGCAAGACAAGCTATACTTGCTTTTAAAGGTGATGTTTATGAAGGATTACATGTTGAAGATTTTACTGATAAAAATCTAAAGTTTGCACAATCCCATTTAAGAATATTATCAGGCCTTTATGGTATTTTAAGACCACTTGACCTAATTCAGCCTTATCGGTTAGAAATGGGGATCCGCTTAAAAAATGGTAGTAACACTAATCTTTATCAATTTTGGGGCGATAAATTAACAGAACACCTTAATAGTGAACTAGTCAAAACATCACATCGCACATTAATCAATTTAGCCTCAAACGAATATTTCAAAGCGATCAAACCAAAACAATTAAATGCAACTATAATTCAACCTATTTTTTTAGATCAAAGCAAAGATACTTATAAAGTTATCAGCTTTTATACAAAAAAAGCACGCGGACTAATGAGCCGATACATTATAAAAAATTGCATTGAAAAGAGTGACGATATTAAAAGTTTTAATCTAGAAGACTATCAATTTGATTCGAAACGATCAACTGACTTAGAATGGTACTTTATACGCAATCATCAATAAAATAATAACGATGGAATTTCTTACTACATTATGGGCACAGTTTTTATCTACTTTGCCTTTATTTATCTTAATTTTATTAGGATATTTAGCTGTTAAAATTGGTCGTTGGCAAAAAACAGTAACCGATAGCTTAACTAAATTTACTTTTTATATTGCATTCCCCATAATGCTGTTTCAGATTATGAGTCATTTTTCTGAACAGTCGCAAATCGATATAAAAGTGTTATTCGTCTTTTTTGGTGGATCATTTATCGTCTTTGCGTTTGGTTGTTTGGTTGCATCAAAATTATTTAAATTAACAGGTTCAGAAAGTACACTTTTTGCTATGGGTGGTATCTATACTAATACCGTCTTTGTTGGTATTCCCATCATCAAAATGCTACTTGGCGAGAAAGCAATCCCCATTGTAGCCATTATTGTTATATTTAACGCTCTGATTTTATGGACACTTGCTACCATATCAATTGAATTTGTTCAAATGGGTAAATTTTCTGGACGGAGCTTTATCAAAGCGTTAAAAAACGTATCAAAAAACCCTATTATTATTGGTATTTTTACTGGGATTGTGGTGAATTATATTGGATTACCTATGCCTAAATTTATCAATCAGTCAACAAAAATGGTCAGCGATATGACTGCACCACTCTCATTAATTGTGCTAGGTATGGGACTGGCTGAATATAAAATTCGCGACAAATTGCTTATTACGACCTCTATCTGTATTTTAAAATTAGCTGCATTGCCAATTGTTACTTACATTATGGGTAAACTATTAGGTTTACCAACTTTGGAATTACAGGTAGTGGTATTACTTAGTTCGGTTTCAATTGCAATAAATTGTTATATGATGGCAAGACAGTTTGAAGTGTTACAAGGACCTATTGCTTCAAGCTTACTAATATCAACGGCGCTGTCTTCTATTACAACGCCGTTAATTTTATCGATTATGACACATTTACCTTAACTGCTTATTGTGCTTAACTCAATGATCGATTTTTAACTTTGTAGTGTAGCAATAGTGCCAACACAATAACTACACTACCTAATATAAAGCGTAACCAGTCTAATGATTGATGCCAAATAACCACATTCACTAAAATCCCTGTTGGGATAACCACATTATTCATAATAGCCAAAGTGCCCGAATCAACTTTTGTCGCGCCAAAATTCCATAAAAAGTAACATACGCCAGAAGCAACTACGCCAAGCCAGATAATAATACTCCATTGTAAAATAGTTGTAGGTAATTTTGATGCATTGCCAAAAAGTAACCAACCTACTGTTGCCACAATTACCGCCCCCAAGTAAACCCAAGCAAAAGCCTGATGTTGAGGCATTGGATATATCTCCATAATTCTTTTATAACCGACCTGCCCTAAGGCAAAAACAATATTAGCCCCTTGAATTAATAAAAAGCCAATAATAAAGTTTGCACTAATATGATCATAACGAATAATAGCGGCACCAATAACTGCTATTATTGCCGTAAAAAGGTAACTCAATCTTAATGGATGACGTTGCAGTAAATCATAAATAACCGTGACATAAATAGGTGTAAAAATGGTAAACAACAGCACTTCAGGTACTGAAATATATTGGAAGGAATTATAATAAAAAAAGTACATAATTCCTAATTGACATGCTCCTACTCCCATCAAAAGCAACATCTGCTTAAAACAAATATTTTTAAAACGTAAAAATGGTGTAAAAGTAATAAAAGCAAATAACACTCGCATAACAACTGCAAACCAACTATCTACCTGCCCACTTAAATAAACCGCTATAAAACTAAACGAAAAAGACCAAATAATTGTTACAAAAATAAGATAAAACATATTTGATTAATCAAAAGATAATGGTAAATAAACAAACTATCGTATCAATTCACCTAAAATATGTAAACCTCAATTCCTAAGATGTAAAATTACACGCATTGTAAACAATTGTAGTTATCCTCTAAAGTGAGTGGCAGATCATATATTTAACATCTAATTATCCAATCATTTATGTATTATTTTCGAAATAGATAAAAGTCAGCTAATAATTTTCTGAAGTCTTGAGAATAACGCCCATCACCATCTCGCATACACAATTGCTGCTCATCAATCTTATTAGGCTGGATAAATGAAAAAGCCAATAATGATAACGAAAAGTCTTTATCTGCACTATATTTAACATTCATCACTTGGAATAAATATAACTGATTAGATTCACATAATAACCTAAACTGATTGGATAAATGATAAGGTAAAACTAAACAAAATTGCCCTTTCGGTTTTAGTAAGCGCTTAACTGTATCAATAAGCTGTTGAAAGTTCAAGCATTCGGTATAACGTGCCAACTGTCTTTGGGAATTGCGACAATCAACGGCTGATTCAAAATAAGGGGGATTGGTCACAATCAAATCATAGCCCACCACATAACTTGGCTGAAATTGATTAATATCAGCATTAATCACATTAATCGAAGTAAACCCAGCTTGCTGGCTATTTTGCTGACATTGTGTTACCGCCAGCATATCAATATCGATGGCATCAATTTGGCTGTTATCATGTCCTAACCGTTGAGCTAACATTAACGCAATTACACCACAACCACAGCCAATATCGAGTACCTTTTGCGGAGCCGAATCAATCGGAACCCAAGCCCCTAACAAACAACTATCGGTTGTTACCTTCATTGGACTTTTATCGTGCGCCACAAAAAAACGCTTAAAAGTAAAGCCTCCTTTTTTTAACGGTAATGAATTATTCTGCATAAATAAACCTCTTAAACAAAGGCTTGTTAGATGCTATCGCATCAGCCCAGCGAGTCGGTTCTGGCAAACGATAGCCCCGCAAGCATAAATTAACCCATTTTAAAGCACTATCTTGACTTACTCGGTGACCTGTTGAAATAAATAAAGGATTGCAATTATTTTTACTACATAAAACCCAACCAATCTGTTCTTGCTTGTCTTGTAAAGGTGTTACATTACCTGCTTGCTTAGGTAATATTTCGTATTGACCGCAAAGCCTTTTTTTAGCAACACCAATTGTTGGCATATCTAACAACAAACCTAAATGGCTTGCAATACCTAAACGCCGAGGATGAGCAACACCTTGCCCATCAACGAACAACAAATCTGGCTTCTGTGTTACCTGTTGCCAAGCGGCAAGTAGCGCAGGGTATTCCCGAAAAGACAAATAACCAGGAATATAAGGAAACCCTGTCTCAACCCGAGCAATATGATACTCAACAACCTCGAAGGTTGGATAGTGTAAAATGACGATTGCCGCTCGAGTAATATTGCCATTATCTTCAAAACCGACATCAGTACCACCAACGTAATTTATTGACGAATTAAAGTCATTATCGCATTTAACCTGCTTGGCTAACGCCTGTTGTGTTTGCATTAATTGTTCTAAATTGATAGACATTTTTATTCTGTTCAGTATCATTATTCCAATAGATTGATTTTATCAGAATTAGCATGCCATATACATTAGCAAATCCTACCGAGTTAACAGAAGAAATCAAAAAAAGTCGTTTTATTGTCAATGCAGCGCCAATCACATCAGCCGAACAAGCCACCGACTTTATTAACCAAATAAGCAATCCCAACGCCACCCACAACTGCTGGGCATGGAAGATTGGACAACAATACCGATTTAATGACGATGGCGAGCCCACTAGTACAGCAGGCCGCCCTATTCTTTCAGCTATTGAAGGACAAGATTGTGACCAAGTGGTTGTAGTGGTAACTCGTTACTTTGGTGGCATAAAATTGGGTACTGGAGGATTAATTCGTGCCTATGGCGGTTCGGCTAGCCACTGCTTGCAACAAGCTGAGCTAATTGAACTCATTGCCCGCATGACGCTACAATTTCACTGCTATTATAACGAATGGCCAATTATCGAAAATCGTCTAAAGGAACTTGATTCCATTGTTGAAAATCAAGAGTTTGATGCTGAAGGTGTAAAAGTAAGCGTCGCTATCACAAAAGACAAATTGCAACTTCTACAAAAAAACATTAGCGACATCACTCGTGGGCGAGTTATTATTGAATCATAAAAAACCTTGCGGTAACTCTTTGATTTTGTTGAAGTTTTTATATAGCAATGACCACTTACACAGCGGTGAACGTGGGCGAGCAGTCCAAAGCCCCGAGGGTCGTTTTCTAAACCACCTACACGGCGGTAAACTATACATCAAGGCGAAAAAGCAGAAACTCTCTTTTCTAAACCACCTACACGGCGGTAAACCCAATATTATGGCAACAGTTAGGTCATGGATATTTCTAAACCACCTACACGGCGGTAAACGGTTTTATGCTCTATTTAGTCATTCCTTTTTTTTTCTAAACCACCTACACGGCGGTAAACTAGAAGCCAATATACTATAACTCCATTTTGCAAAAGGCAAACAGGATTTTTTCTGTCAAAAACCCTTTTTTACAAGACGTTTTTAACTTTTTGTTTTTATTTTATTTTAATTTATTGTTAAAAAAAGGGTTAGCTAAATTTTATACTTTTAGGCAATTTTTAAATTGTATTTTCAAAAAATCCATCTAGTGAATTGATTTTATTTTAACTGTGAAATATTACTATACATTGTTTTTCTCACTATAAAAAATATGCTTTATTGCCAATAAACAATAATAAAATTACAATAATTTCACTTTAAACCACTTAAAGCAAAAAACATGATTACTTACCACGATGCTACATTAGAAGATTTACCATTTATTGTTGATGTTTATAATTCGACAATTGCTGGTCGCCAAGTTACTGCCGATACAGTGCCTGTTTCTGTTGAAAGTCGATTGGAATGGTTTTACCAACATACCCCTAAAAATCGCCCAATTTGGTTAATTAAATATCAAGATAGACCTTGTGGTTGGATTAGTTTATCTTCGTTTTATGGTCGCCCCGCTTTTTATAAAACCGTTGAGATTAGCTTATATCTTCATCAAGATTTTCGTGGTAAAAAAATTGGTCAATTTATGGTGGATAAAATCGAACAATTTGCTAAACAAGCAGGAATTGAGGCAATTTTTAGCTATGTGTTTCGACATAACTTACCTAGTGTTAATTTATTTAAAAAAATGCAGTATCAACAATGGGGGCTTCTTCCAAAAATTGCTGAATTAGATAATGTTCAGCGTGATTTAGTGATATTGGGTAAACGGTTTGATTAACTGGACTCTATCAATAAAATTTACCTATTCAAAAGGATTTTTAATGAGCACTTTTAATGATATTAAATATTACGCCAGTCAATCTAAAATCACAACAACGCTAGTAGTAATCAATATTCTGTGTTTTTTTGCATTTCGGCTTGTTGATAGCCGTGGGTTTTCGCCATTATATGAAAATCATTTTTTGATTGATTGGGGTGCCGATGTTGCGGAGTTAACTTTTTCTGGCCAATATTGGCGCATGTTTACTAATTTATTTATGCATGTCAGCTTTACTCATTTAGCTATGAATATGCTGGCATTATGGAGCATTGGTCTTATTTTAGAACAGCGCATTCCTTGCCTTGCTTTTGTTGGCATTTACTTTTTTTCAGGGCTAGTAGGAAGCTTATCAAGCGATATTGCCACCATCAATCAAAATGTGATTAGCTGTGGTGCCTCGGGTGCTATTTTGGGTATTATTACCGCATTGTTAGCTTATTGTTTGGTGTTTAAAACCAATATACAAGAAATGCCAGTTAAAGCAATGCTGGTGAGTTTAGTATTAACTGCTGGGTTAGGGTTATTGCCATCTATCGATAACATGGCGCATATCGGTGGTGCTTGCGCTGGTTTTGTGCTTGGTGGGGTTGTTTCGTTATGTATTAAAATGTTCAAGTACCCAAGTAAGTTAACTCTACTTATTATTGGTCTTGTATTTATTGTGACTGCATTGGGGATCTATGTGCAATATATGCACTATGCTTTGCCTAGTGGTTATTATGTCTATTATTAATAATAAAAAGGCGCTGATTATCATTAAACAGCGCCTTATTTATACAAAAGCTATTTAAAAGCTATTTAAAATCCGTGCAGGCTCAATCTTACAAGCACGTTTAGCTGGATAATAGCTAGCAATTAAGCTAAGTAACATGGCTGTTATAAACACTATCACCACATCAAACAGATGAATTTCGGAAGGTAAAAAATCGATAAAATAGATATTGCTATTTAAGATTTTATGCCCCATTAATGACTCAATAAAGCCCATGATGTTAGAAAGTTGCCATGACAGTATTACACCTAAAATAACTCCAATTAAACTGCCAATTAACCCTGAAATCACTCCATACCATATAAAAATATGTTTGATTAAACGATTAGTTGCGCCTAGGGTCTTTAATATGGCAATATCACGCTGTTTATCTTTTACGGCAATGACTAAAGTGGATACAATATTAAAACAAGCTACGCCAATGACCACAATCATGGCCAGATACATGATTTGCCTAATCATTTGAATATCACGATACATAAAGCCAAACGTTTGTTCCCAGCTATAAAATAACAGATCTTCGTCAAGCCCTAATGCTGCTTGACCAATAATGTTATTGGATTGATAAACGTCTTTTACATTTACCATAACGCCTGTAACGCTATCGCCCATATTTAGTAATTTCTGCGCATCTGTTAATGGAATTATTGCCATGTTATTACTCAAGCTGCCACTTAATTCTAAAATCCCTACTACTTGCAAACGGACTCTTTTAGGTGGTTTGAGTTGATTTGGACTACTCGAAACAGGAATTAATAAAGAAACCCATCCTCCTTCACTCATTGATAAATTTTTAGCAAGCCCAGCACCAATAATAATTTGTTGACTATCGGGCTTAAAATCTTGCCATTTTTTATTCAGTACATAATTCGGTAGTGAACTAAATTGCATTTCTTGTTCAGGGTCAAGACCTTGTACTTGTACTGCACCAAGCTTACTACCGTTTTCAATCAATCCAGTAAAATTAACAAATGGCAAGGCTGATACAATATTATTATTGTTTTTAAGTTCTTGTTGAACGTGTTGCCAATTATCTAAATTGCCGTATTTTGGATAGAATTGTCCATGTGGCACTACCGATAACACTCGATTGTGTAATTCACGTTCAAAGCCATTCATGGCACTTAAACCAATAATTAATGCCGCAATACCAATAGCAATGCTGAGTGTTGAGATAATCGAAATTAACGACACCATACCACTTTTACGACGCCCTTTTCGAAATTTTATGGCGGTAATTAAAGATAAATTCATATTAATTATCCATTAATTGTTATCTGATGATGCGCTATCAGAAAGTTGACCATCTCTCATCACCATTTGTTTATCAAGTTTATTGGCAAGCTCAAGATCATGTGTAACAACCAAAAACGCGGTTCCGTGTTCACGATTTAATTTAATCAGTAGCTCAAAAATAGAATCGGCTGTTGATTTATCAAGGTTACCCGTTGGCTCATCAGCCATTACTAAAGCGGGGTTATTAATTAATGCACGCCCTATTGCCACTCGTTGGCGTTCTCCGCCAGACAGCTCGGAAGGGCGATGATTTGCTCGTTTGACTAAATTAACCGACTCTAGCATTGCCATAGCCCGTTTTTTAGCTTCGTTGGGTAAAACGCCTCCAATTAATAGTGGCATCGCTACATTTTCAAGCGCTGTAAAGTCAGGCAATAGGTGGTGAAATTGATAAACAAAACCAATTTCTTGATTGCGTAGACGTGCCTTTTCTTGTTCAGATAATTGATTTAACTGATGTGATTTAAAAATAATTTCGCCAGATGTGGGATTATCTAAGCCACCAAGCAAATGCAGTAAAGTGCTTTTACCTGATCCTGAACTACCTATAATGGCGAGTAATGATTTTGAATAAATATCAAACGAGACATTTTTTAAAACCTCAGTCACCATTTTGCCTTCGTTATAAGTTTTATAAAGATTTTTGGCACTTAGTAATATTTGTGAATTATTCATAACGTAAAGCCTCGGCAGGTTGAATATTAGCTGCACGATATGCAGGATAAAGAGTTGAAATTAGCGATAACATAAGCAATCCAATAATAATTAAAATAATTTGCGATGGTTCAACCAATGAAGGTAGCAAGATACCAGCTAAAGATAAACCTAACAATTGCATGATTTCGTTTAAGTTAATAGCAAGTAACAGTCCTAAGGCGCTACCTAATAACGTGCCAATTATTCCTGAACTTGCACCTTGAATAATAAAAATTAACATAATTTTAAAGCGAGACAGACCTTGTGTTTTTAAAATAGCGACTTCGCCTTGCTTTTCCATCACCAACAAGCTTAATGAAGTAATAATGTTAAAAGCCGCAACAATCACAATCAGACTAATGAGTAATCCCATGACATTTTTTTCCATTTTAATGGCTTGAAATAATTCACCTCGTTTAGCTCGCCAATCTTTAAATACTAATCCTTGAGGTAATGGGGTGTTAGTTATCGAGGCAATATCCAGTGGTTTATCTAAAAATAGACGCCAACTGCTAATCATATTAGGAGGATAACGTAATAAGTTTTTAGCGTCAGATTGATTGACATAAATAAGCGTTTGATTGATATCGTGGTTAACCGTAAACAGTCCTACAATATTAAATAAACGTTGGGAAGGTATACGCCCAACTGGGGTAATTTGACTTGCATCTGTTACCATTAAACGTATTTTATCGCCAACGGTTACACCTAATTGATTAGCTAACGTTTGCCCTATGATAACATTGTACTGCCCTGCTTGAAGATCTAAGAGCGATCCACTATAAATATAATCATTAATAGGATCATCATCTTCTGGATTAATGCCCATTAGTGTGCTTACAGTGATACTTTGCTCACTTTGCAAAACCACATCACTCGACACCAAAGAACTAATACGATTAACACCTTGAATCTGATTAAATTGCTCACGAGTAATGACCTTAGGATCTATCCTACCTTGTGGTGTTGTGATCTGGGCTTGAGGTAAAAACTTTAAAATACTACTTTGCATCTGATCTTCAAGGCCGTTCATGACTGATAAGACCACAATTAGACCAATTGAACCTAACATAATCCCAATCATCGACAACCATGATGCAAAGCGACCAAACCCATCCGTTTTTTGCCCGTATACATAGCGCAAACCAATAAAAAATACTAATGGACGAAATATTCTTGACATAAACGTATATATTACCTGAAACTTTTTTACAAAGTTTTGCTAGTTAAATGCAAGGTGCTTATCATACAGGATTAAACAGTTATAGAAAACAACCTCATACTTACGTTATAATCTGACAATAAATTTTCAGCTACATCAACGAACTCATCATGTCTAAAACAGTTAATATTTCAAACTTAATTCCTCAAAAATCAGGAGAAGTAAAGCAAATTGGGCAGCTAGTTGGCTCTTCCTTATCACAATTTTGCGCTCAAGCTATAGATGTACATGAAGGTATAGTTGTGATTGTCACTGATGATATGCAACAAACCTCGCGCATTCATGAAGAACTAAAGCAGTTTACATCCTTCCCTTCTATTATCTTTCCAGATTGGGAAACATTGCCTTATGACAGTTTTTCTCCTCATCAAGATATCGTATCAGAACGCTTATCTTGCCTTTATCATCTTGGACATTTAACCAAAGGGGCGTTAATTTTACCCATTAATACCTTAATGCAAAAAGTCTGTCCACAAAGTTATTTGGATGGACATGTTTTTATGATGAAAAAAGGCTTACAAATTAACCGAGAACATTTACGTCTTAAACTTGAAAATGCTGGCTATCGTTCAGTCAGCCAAGTTATGGAGCATGGCGAATATGCTACTCGTGGAGCGCTTTTTGATATCTACCCCATGGGCAGTGATAAGCCTTATCGCATCGATTTCTTTGATGATGAAATCGACAGTATCCGTACTTTTGATGTCGAAACTCAACGTACCTTTGATGAAATTGCTGAAATACAATTGCTACCAGCCCATGAGTTTCCTTTTGATAAAACAGCTATTGAGTTGTTTCGTAGTCAATGGCGAGAACAATTTGAGGTTAGATTAGACTCAGAAAGCATCTATCAACAAGTTAGTAAAAATATTTTGCCAACCGGTATTGAATATTGGCAAGCACTGTTTTTTAACGAACCTTTAACACCTCTATTCTCTTATTTTTTAGCAAATAGCTTAATTATCAATACAGTTAATATTGAGCAATATGCTAATAAATATTGGCAAGATATTACCCAACGTTATGAAAGCCGCAAAGTCGATCCTATGCGACCATTACTTGCACCAAATGTTATTTGGTCTAAAACTGACGAGATTTTTGCCAATTTCAAAAACTACCCAAGAATGGTTTTATCGCATGCAATAACGACAGAATCAAATAAAAACGTTAATTTGCCTTATGTAGCATTACCTAATATTGCTATTGAGATCCAACAAAAAGATCCTTATTTGCAATTTCAAAAATTTGTTGAAAATTTTGCAGGAACAATCATCTTTTCGGTTGAATCAGAAGGACGCAAAGAGGCTTTACAAGAAATTCTTGGACGAATTCGTATTCATCCCACTACTATCGATTTACTTGATGAACGAAAAAATAGTGATAGCCGATTTTATTTAATTGTTGGAGCTAGTGAACAAGGCTTTATCAATCAGCAAGATAATTTTGCCTTTATTACTGAAAATGAGCTATTAGGACGGCGATTAGTTCGTCGCAAAAAAGAAAATAAACAAGCTATCAATACTGATTCACTTATTCGTAGTTTAGCTGAGCTAACACCCGGCAAACCCGTTGTCCATTTAGAACATGGCGTTGGTCGATATGCAGGACTTACCACATTAGAAACAGGGGGGATTACGGCTGAATATCTTATTCTATTATATGCCAATGACACCAAGCTTTATGTTCCTGTTTCATCATTAAATCTAATTAGCCGTTATTCTGGTGGCGATGAAGAAAACGCACCATTGAATAAATTAGGTACTGATGCTTGGAGTAAAGCACGGCAAAAAGCGGCCGAAAAAGTACGAGATGTTGCTGCTGAATTACTCGATATTTACGCTGAACGTGAAAGTAAACCTGGGTTTGAATTTAAACAAGACCGAGAGCAGTATGAACTATTTTGCCAAGGGTTTCCTTATCAAGAAACTGATGATCAACAAAATGCTATTGGAGCAGTAATTGGCGATATGTGCTCTCCTTATGCCATGGATAGATTAGTCTGTGGTGATGTTGGATTTGGTAAAACAGAAGTAGCGATCCGCGCTGCTTTTTTAGCCGTTATTAATCATAAACAAACAGCAGTTTTAGTTCCTACAACTTTACTTGCAGAACAACATTACGAAAGCTTTTGTAATCGCTTTGCAAACTGGCCAATTCGCATAGAAAGCCTGTCTCGATTCAAAACCGCCAAACAACAAAAAAGTATTATAGAAGCTCTTGGTGAAGGCAAAATTGATATTGTAATTGGCACACATAAATTGTTACAAGAAGATATCAAATGGAAAGATTTAGGCTTGTTGATTGTTGATGAAGAACATCGTTTTGGCGTCCGCCAAAAAGAACGAATTAAAGCAATGCGAGCAAACATTGATATTCTAACACTAACCGCAACGCCAATTCCAAGAACCCTCAACATGGCAATGAGTGGTATGCGCGATCTCTCTATTATTGCGACCCCTCCAGCTCGCCGATTAGCAGTGAAAACCTTTGTTAGAGAATATGATGATCTCGTGATTAGAGAAGCTATTTTGCGTGAAATTTTACGTGGTGGTCAGATTTATTACTTACACAATGATATTTCTGATATCGAAAAAGTAAGCGAAAAACTGGCAGAGCTGGTGCCCGAAGCTCGAATTACCATTGGTCATGGGCAAATGCATGAACGCGACTTAGAGCGCGTAATGAATGACTTTCATCATCAACGTTTTCACATACTTGTTTGTACAACCATTGTTGAAACTGGTATCGACATTCCTAATGCCAATACCATTATCATTGATCGTGCCGATAAATTTGGTTTAGCCCAGTTACATCAGCTCAGAGGACGAGTTGGACGTTCTTATCATCAGGCTTACGCTTATCTATTAACCCCACATCCTAAATTACTCACTAAAGATGCCAAAAAACGCCTAGAAGCAATTGCCTCACTTGAAGATTTAGGAGCAGGTTTTGCTCTAGCCACACACGATCTTGAAATTCGAGGTGCTGGTGAGTTATTAGGCAGCGATCAAAGCGGTCAAATAGAGACGATTGGCTTTAACCTTTATATTGAGCTACTTGATGAGGCCGTCAAATCACTAAAAGAAGGCAAAGAGCCAACACTTGAATCATTACTCAATAATCAACAAACAGAAATTGAGTTACGCTTACCAACACTTATTCCTGATGATTTTATTCCCGATGTTAATACACGTTTATCACTATATAAACGTATTGCGAGTATCACCGATCTTATCGAACTCACCGATATTCAAGTTGAAATGCGAGATCGTTTTGGTAAATTGCCCGATGCAGTGCTTTTTTTACTAGAAACCACAAAAATCCGTTATCACGCAATCCAATTAGGCATTACTAAGATCGAGTTTGGTGAAAAAGGCGGTTATATTGAATTTGGTAGTAATAATAAGGTGTCAGTCGATTACTTAATTGAAATAATTCAAAAAGAACCAAAAAATTATCGCTTAGAAAGTTCAAATCGATTAAAATTACAAAAATCAGAATTGCAACGAATCGATCGTATTGAATATATCAAAAATTTGTTGTCTGACTTTACAAATCATCAAGAATGATAATCTAAAATAGAACAAATAACTAAGAGAACTATAATGAAAAAAAACACACTTGCTATAGGAATAGTTGCCGTATTAGGAATGGCATATGTAGGTACGTCATGGTACACCGGCAACATGATCGAAAATAATATCGATAACCAATTGATACAAATTACAAACAAAATTAATCAAACTCAAGACGATTTTAAGTTTAATATTATAAAGAGTAATTATGAAAAAAATATCTTTTCAACTAAATTGCATTTAACCGTTACAGCGTCACTTCAAAACGCTATAGGTGAAGATGCGCAACCAAAAACCGTATTTGATGATGATATTACCATTCATCATGGTCCTTTCCCTATAGCCTCGCTCGCCAAAGGAAGTTTTGCGCCACAAATGGCTTGGTTAGAATACGAAATGAGTCAACAAAATAATCCGATACTTTGGAAACTAGCTGGCAATCAGCCTTTTATTACCGGACATGCAGGTGTAAGTTATGGCGAATATATCACCGTAAAATTAGCAAGCAAAGCGATAAAAGCTACTCAAGACGAAATTCCAGCCTTTGATGGTATATTGGAGCTTGGTGAGGGGCATTATACAATAAATAGCCATACTACTGGTTCTGATATTTCAACTAAAGTTGAAGTTGATAAAATTTCATTTACCTATCCTACATCTTTTAAGTCAAAATCTGTTTCAGTTGTTATTAATAAACTCGTTATGGACCAAAAAAACATCTTAAATGACGTCACCAACACTATCGATGGTTCATTTTTAAGTAGTGTTGACTCAATTATTTATGGTCAACAAAATTTGGGTAATGGCTCGATAGATATTGATTTTAAGGGACTTGATAAGCATCTATTCACTAATCAATTGGGAATAGGTTATCCTGACTCAGATGATACAGAACAAAAGCACTATATTAATTTTTCATTAAATAAATTGAATTGGCACAATCCTGCAGGCGATATTAATCTTAACTTAATGTTTGATATGTCCGATATTGGTACTACAGCTATTGATGAGGCTGATTATGACAAAATCAACACATTAAAATTAAAACTTGAAGCACCATTTGACGTATTAGCTCATATGTCCACACAAATCGAAAACCCTAACTCTAGTGAGATAACACCTGAACAAATTGCTAAAGCAAACCAAAACCTACAAATGATGTCAGCCTTTTTCATAAGTAATTTCCAATTTTTGACTTCAAGCAATGGTGAAACCAAAGGTATCTATTCTGATATAAGCCTAACCAAAGATAGTGATGAAGTTAACGTAAATGGTAAAAAAGTAACAAAAGAAGAATTCTTTGAACAATTATAATTAGCTAATTTATTATTCAAACTAACCTATTTAGTTCCGCCACTAATTTTGGCGGAATTTTATTATTTTTAACTTAAGCAAAAAAATTTATGAATACAAATTCATCATCCACAACAGAAAACCAATTTAAAAGAACCATGAAAACCCGTCATTTAATTATGTTATCACTGGGTGGCGTTATTGGCACAGGTTTATTTTTTAATACTGGTTATATTATTGCTACTGCTGGGGCTATTGGCGCTATTATTGCTTATTTAATTGGTGCATTAGTTGTTTATTTAGTGATGTTGTGCCTAGGCGAACTGGCTGTCGCTATGCCTGAAACGGGTGCATTTCACACTTATGCTTCTCGCTTTATTAGTCCTAGCACTGGTTATACCGTTGCTTGGCTGTATTGGTTAACTTGGACAGTGGCACTTGGTTCAAGTCTAACCGCAGCTGGCTTAAGTATGCAGTATTGGTTCCCTACTGTTTCGGTCTGGATTTGGTGTTTAATTTTTTGTATCGTAATCTTTGCATTAAACATTATAACCGCTCAATTCTTTGCCGAAAGTGAATTTTGGTTTTCAATCATTAAAGTCATCACTATTATTATTTTTATTGTTGCTGGAACTGCTGCTATCTTTGGTTTTGTTCCTATCAAAAATGACATGCCAGCACCTTTTTTACACAATATTACCGATAATGGCTGGTTTCCTAATGGTATAACACCAATTATCATGACGATGGTTTCAGTTAATTTTGCCTTTTCTGGTACGGAGTTAATTGGTATTGCTGCGGGCGAAACCCATAATCCTGAAAAATCGATTCCACTTGCCATTAAAACAACTATTTTAAGATTGATTCTCTTTTTTATTGGAACAATTATAGTGTTAGCCGCTCTACTACCTATGGATCAAGCTGGCGTTATTACTAGTCCATTTGTAATGGTATTTGAAAATATCGGTATTCCATATGCTGCTGATATATTTAATTTTGTTATTGTAACCGCTATTTTATCAGCCGCTAATTCAGGACTTTATGCCTCTGGGCGTATGATGTGGTCGTTGTCTAATCAAGGTACACTACCAAAGTGCTTTGCTAAATTAACCAATAAAGGTATTCCAATGATCGCTATTGCAATGAGTATGCTTGGCGGATTGTTAGCGTTATTTTCAAGCGTGATAGCTCCTGATACTGTATTTGTAGCATTAACCGCTATTTCTGGCTTCGCCGTGGTGGCAGTTTGGTTAAGTATTTGCATTTCACATTACTTTTTTAGAAAGCAACTATCTGAAAATCAAAAAAATACCTTAAAATATAAAGCACCATTTTACCCTTTTGTGCCAATTTTAGGGTTTATTCTGTGTTTGATTGCTTGCATTGGTTTAGCATTCGATCCAGAACAACGCATTGCGCTTTATTGCGGTATTCCTTTTGTAATTGTCTGTTTTATTGTGCATCACTTTACCCAATCTTATCAAAAACGAGCAGTAAAAAATGACAAGTTATAATCCAATTATCGTATTATTAAAGCAAAAAAATTACATTATTATCGATGGAGCACTAGCGAGCGAACTGCAGCGTCGGGGATATGATCTTAATGATAGTTTATGGTCGGCAAAAGTGTTAATCGAAAAACCCGAACTAATCTACCAAGTTCACTATGACTATTTTAAAGCTGGGGCCGATTGTGCTATCACCGCCAGCTATCAAGCTACCCCCTTAGGGTTTGAAAAGAAAGCAATTACGTTTGATAAATCTATCAAATTAATTAAAAAAAGCGTTGAACTCGCACAACAAGCTAAACAGCAGTATTTGAATGAAACAAAGCAAAATAAAATGTTACTGATTGCTGGGTCAGTTGGTCCCTATGGTGCATATCTTGCTAATGGGTCAGAATATACTGGCGACTATCAACTAACTGAAGCTGAATTTATTGATTTTCACCGTGATCGCATTCAAGCCTTGATTGATGCCCAAGTTGATATCCTTGCTTGTGAAACTTTACCTTCTTTTGCTGAAATTAAAGCGTTAGTTAAATTGATACAGCAGTTTCCAACTATTAATACATGGTTTTCGTTTACATTAAAAGATACCCAGCATCTTAGCGATGGTACACCATTATCACAAGTAATGGATTATTTAAAAAACTTTGATCAAATTGTAAGCCTTGGTATTAACTGCATAGCTTTAGAAAGTGTTACTCCAGCATTAGAGGTACTAAATAAGCTTACAACCAAACCATTAATTGTTTATCCAAATTCAGGTGAACAATATGATCCAACAACCAAACAGTGGCACAAAAACCATCTACATGATTGCACCTTCAAAAATCAACTACCAACTTGGACTAAATTAGGCGCAAAATTAATTGGCGGTTGTTGCCAAACAACTCCGAATGATATTAAAGAGATTGTAAGATTATTAAAGAATTATTAATTTTATTGTGATTGGATTTTGAGGATAAAAGAAAATTGTGATTTTGCTATAATATCCAAGCAAGCTTCTATAATTATTTCCTAAAATTGTACAGCAAAAAGTAGAAAATTTTCTATGATAAAAGTTAAAGAGGATTTGAATACAAAAAATAACAGACCACCAACACCTAAACAAGCCGGCTAAATATCATGGTTATCTACTAAAAATACGAGATGGTAATGACTGAAGTTACTGGAAAACCTTACCTACAGGGAAAAATCACATGATGTATTCAAGCAATTGCTCTAAAAACGGAAAAAATTAATCATCAACCGACATCTCACTAAATCACAATTAGATACTGCTATGCCCAAATTAATCACTAAACGGTATAAACTCCTAAATATTTTTTACAACTATATTTGATAGTTAATTAGATTGTTGGAGTTTTCTAGTATTTATAAAATAAAAACAGCTTTTTTGATGCTGTTTTTTAATTTATAAACTATATTTTAAGAATAGTTATCTACTCCCACTCTATAGTAGCTGGTGGTTTTCCGCTTATATCATATACGACACGAGAAATACCATTGACTTCGTTGATAATTCGATTTGAAACTCGTCCTAGGAAGTCATAAGGTAACTGAGCCCAATGAGCCGTCATAAAGTCGATGGTTTCAACTGCACGCAAGGATACAACCCAATCATATTTACGACCATCCCCCATTACACCTACTGAACGAACAGGTAAGAACACAGTAAAGGCTTGACTTACTTTGTGGTATAGATCAGCTTTATAAAGTTCTTCAATAAAAATAGCATCAGCTTGACGTAACAAGTCGCAATACTCTTTTTTAACCTCACCAAGTACACGTACGCCAAGACCTGGACCAGGGAATGGATGACGGTAAAGCATGTCATAAGGTAAACCAAGTTCTAAACCAACTTTACGGACTTCATCTTTAAATAATTCGCGCAGTGGCTCAACTAAGCCCATTTTCATATCTTCTGGTAATCCGCCTACATTATGGTGTGATTTAATTACATGGGCTTTGCCAGTATCAGCAGCAGCTGATTCAATAACATCTGGATAGATAGTACCTTGAGCTAACCATTTTACATCTTTTAATTTTGCCGCCTCTTCATCAAATACAGCAACAAATTCACGCCCGATAATTTTACGTTTTGCTTCAGGATCTGCTTCACCTTTTAGTGCAGCTAAAAAGCGGTCTTCAGCATTTACAGCTATGATATTTAAGCCAAATTTATTACCAAACATATCCATAACTTGTTGAGCTTCGTTCAAGCGTAACAAACCATGATCAACAAATACACAAGTTAATTGATCTCCGATAGCTTGGTGTAATAACAATGCTGTAACAGAAGAATCAACCCCTCCTGATAAGCCAAGTAATACTTTGTCATTGCCAACCTGTTCTTTAATTCTAGCAATAGCATCGGTAATAATTGAAGATGGTGTCCAAAGTTTTTCGCAGTGACAAATATCAATCACAAAACGTTGCAATAACTCGAAACCTTTTACAGTATGAGTTACTTCTGGATGAAATTGAACGCCATAAAATTGTTTTTCGTCATTAGCCATAATAGCAAATGAGCAAGTTTCAGTACGCCCAATCAGTGTGAAACTATCAGGCAATGCTGTTACTTTATCACCGTGGCTCATCCAAACATCAAGTTGATTAACGCCTTGTTCACTTGCGCTATCAAAAATACCATCAGTTAATTTTGACGATCCAACAAGATCCACTTTAGCATAACCAAATTCACGTTGGTTAGAACCAGTGACTTGACCGCCCTTACCAACTTGAATTGCCATAGTCTGCATGCCATAACAAATACCCAAAACAGGTACGCCAGCATTAAAAACATACTCGGGAGCACGAGGACTATTAGCATCGGTGGTACTTTCAGGACCACCTGATAAAATAATACCCTTAGGATTAAATTGTTTGATTTTCTCTTCTGATACATCCCACGGCCACAGTTCACAATACACACCAATTTCACGAATTCGGCGAGCGATTAACTGGGTAACTTGAGAACCAAAATCAAGGATCAATATGCGTTGTTGGTGGATGTCTTTTTTCATCAATTTTATTCCTAAACTATAAACTATTACAAAATTAGGATGCTATTGTATCATTTACCGATTAAATTGAGAGCATTAATTAAAAACAACTATAAATATTTTATATTATTAATAATTTTGGAATCATGTTATTACAAAATTCAATAAAATGATCATCAAATTAACCTTGTAATAAGTCAACAGATCAAAGAATTGAATTTTCTTTACTTAATTAATAAGTAAACTTGCAATAAATAAACTTATTAAAAGGAGACGTTATGAATACCATTTCAATTTCTTTCATATTACCAACCAAAGCTAAACCAACTCAAATTTGGCAATACTATACTGAGCTTAATTTAAGAAAATTATGGGAAACTGATCTTGAAGACTTTCGTATATTTGGTGACTTAAAAACAGGGGCTAAAGGTATTTTCAAATTACAAAATATACCAGAAATGAAAGTGACTTTATCAAAGATTATTGATGAGCAAGAATTTACAGAACAATTTGATATGCCTGAAATAGGTTTACTGTTTTTCTCACATCAAATTATGGAAATATCACATAATCAATATGCATTAAAATCAGAAATTTCTCTAAAACCAGATCTAAAAATGGATACGAAAGCATCCTATGATTTTATAAAACAGATTTCAGATGATATTATTGATAAAACTTACAAATTAAATGGCTTAGTTGAAGGGTAAATTATGACAAAGAACAATAAGTTTTTGACTCAATTCCGAACTGATTCTGAATCTATTGGTTTTGTTTTTATGAAAACTTATTCGTCCTAGCATATGAATATCAAAAATTGCTTGAAAAAACAGTCTATCACTCATCCCCAATTTATAGTGCTTGCAACGCTTGCTTATCTATCACAGCGGCCAGACGAAATAACACAAGTTATTTTATCAAATAAAACAAATATCGATGTGATGACAATTTCCCAAATATTAGAGAATTTAGAAAAAAAGAATTATATAAAACGCTCTTGCTCAATTAAAGATAGTCGAGCAAAATCCATTCAATTAACCCAAAAAGGATTGAATAAAGCAAATGAAACTGTACCTTTGGTTGAACAAATAGATAAAGATTTTTTTTCCATATTACAAGATGATAAAGAACAATTTATGAAAATGTTATTAACACTATTAAAAAACAACATGGAGGGATAAAATCATTTATAAATTTTTATTATTTATTGTTTTTATCAACTTTGAATGCTTGGACTTGACTTAAAATAAGTTTTTGAAGACCTTGTCGCAAATTTCTAGAACAAAATACTTTAAAACTGAATCGCTATAACTCAAGCTTTAAAAAACTATTACTTGTTGGCTAAATTTAATTAAAAGGTGATATTGCATCACCTTTTATCAATAGTTAAAACGTTTTGCTAAACTTATTTTGCAGCGTTTTGTTCTTGTGCTGATTGAATTGCGGTTAATGCAATAGTGTAAACAATATCATCAACTAATGCACCACGAGACAAATCATTCACAGGTTTACGCATGCCTTGTAGCATAGGACCAATCGAAACAAGATCCGCTGAACGTTGTACTGCTTTATATGTGGTATTACCTGTATTAAGATCAGGGAAAATAAACACAGTAGCTTTACCTGCAACTTGTGAATTAGGCGCCTTTGATTTAGCTACATCAGGCATTACCGCTGCATCATATTGTAATGGGCCATCGATCATAAGATCTGGACGTTTTTCTTGAGCAATGCGAGTTGCTTCTTTCACTTTTTCAACATCAGCACCTTGACCAGAGCTACCTGTTGAGTAGGAGATCATCGCAACACGCGGTTCAATACCAAAGGCAATTGCTGTATCAGCTGACTGAATGGCAATTTCGGCTAACTCTTGTGCATTTGGATCTGGATTAATTGCACAGTCACCATAAATATATACTTGATCAGGCATTAACATAAAGAACACCGATGAAACAAGGGAACTGCCTGGTGCAGTTTTAATTAATTGTAACGGTGGACGAATAGTGTTAGCTGTTGTATGCACCGCTCCTGATACTAAGCCATCAACTTCATTAGCTTCAAGCATCATGGTACCCAATACAACATTATCAGCCAATTGCTCACGAGCAATAACTTCAGTCATCCCTTTATTTTTACGTAATTCAACTAGGCGAGGAACATATTTTTCACGGATATTTTCAGGATCAACGATCTCTACTCCTTGACCTAAAGTCACGCCTTGTGAAGCGGCAACTTTACGCACTTCGTCAGGATTACCAATAAGAACACATTTTGCAATGTTACGTTCAGCACAAATTGCAGCTGCTTTAACTGTTCTTGGTTCATCACCTTCTGGTAATACCACTACTTTTTTCGCATTACGAGCAAGTTCTGTTAATTGATAACGAAATGCAGGAGGAGACAAGCGACGTGCAGAATTCACTACTTCATTTAATGATTTAATCCATTTAGCATCAATATGATCAGCTACATAATTTTGGGTGTTTTCCATACGCTCTTTGTCATCAACAGGGATTTCTAAATTAAATTGTTGTAAATTGATAGAGGTTTGGAAAGTGTTGGTTTTAACCGTAAATACAGGTAAACCAGTATCAAAAGCTGGTTGGCATAATTTTGCGACTTTATCGTCGATTTCATAATCACCAGTTAGGAGTACACCACCAATTGCCATACCATTCATGGCAGCTAAACTAATCGTCACTAATACATCAGCACGATCAGCAGAAGTCACTAACAGTGAATTTGGTTGTAAATGATTGATAATATTAGGCACACTACGTGAGCAGAAAGATATATGCTTAATACGGCAATTTTTTATATCACCTTCATTAATAATTTTTGCGTCAAAATGCTTAGCAATATCTATAGCACGACAAGCACTTAGATCGATATTCCACGGAATACAACCAAGAACAGGCAATGGACTGTGTGCATTTAAATCATCGATAGTAATTTTTTTATCGTCAAATTTAGGTGTATGATAAATTTCAGCAACATCAGGACGAGCAAGATTCTGCTCCTCAACTGGTGCATTGACTTTATTAACAATCACACCAACGATTTTATCATTTTTAATGCCACCAAAGTTAGAACGAGCAATTTCAATACGATCTCTAAGTTGTTCTGGCGTATCTTTGCCCATATTAACTACAAAAATAATTTCGGCGCCAAGAGTTTTAGCAATGTTATTATTAAGTTCATTAGCGAAAGGATAATCAGATGTTGGCACAATACCTTCAACTAAAACAACATCAGCTCCTTTAGTATTTTCGGCATAAAGGGCAACGATTTCTTCCATTAACACATCTTGTTGATTTAAACCTAATAGGTTTTCAACATGGCTCATTTTAAGCGGTTTTAGTGTTGGAATTGATGTATTGTTGCTCACTAGGGTTGTGGTATTATCTGCCGCATCGCCACCAGCTCTTGGTTGCGCGACAGGTTTAAACACATTTAAATTAATACCTTGACGCTCCATAGCTCGAATAACGCCCAGACTCACACCTGTTAACCCGACATTAGTGCCAGTTGGGATGAGCATAATTGTACGAGACATAATTATTACCTCTTAAATCTTTATTGTATAAAAACAAACCGCCATTTAGGCGGTTTTGAATATTAATTACGCTGTTAGGCGCGCAGCATCTTGAGCAATGACAAGTTCTTCATTGGTTGGAATGACCATCGCAATAGCTGAACCATCTTTAGTAATTTTGCCACCCTTACCAAAACGAGCTGCAAGATTACGTTCTTGATCAAGTTCAAAACCAAGAATACTTAATTTTTGTAGTGCCATACGACGAACTTCTTCAGAGTTTTCACCGATACCACCAGTAAACACGATAGCATCTAAACGACCATCTAAAAGCATAGCATAACCACCGATATATTTTACTAAACGATGAACAAAAACATCTAAAGCATTTTTAGCATTTTCGTCTTTATCATAATTATCTGTTACATAACGACAGTCACTACTTACCCCTGTTAAACCTAATAAACCAGATTTTTTGTTTAAAAGATTATTAATATCAGCAACAGACATTTTTAAGTTATCATGTAAGAAGAACATAATCGCCGGATCAATATCGCCACTACGTGTACCCATTACTAAACCTTCAAGCGGAGTTAAGCCCATTGAAGTTTCAACACACTCACCGTTTTTAACAGCAGTAATTGATGCACCATTACCTAAATGACAAGTGATAACATTAGTTTGATCAACTGGTTTATTTAATAATCTTGCAGCTTCGCGACTAACATAATAATGACTAGTACCATGCGCACCATAACGACGAACACCGTGTTTAGTATAAAGTTCGTTTGGAAGAGCATATAGATAAGCTTCTTTTGGCATTGTTGTATGGAATGCAGTATCAAAAACAGCAACGTTTTTAGTTTTTAGGTGCGGGAACGCAGCAAATGCTTCACGAATACCAATTAAATGTGCAGGATTATGTAACGGTGCAAAGGCAGATGCTTCTTCGATTCCTTTTAATACGGAATCATCGATAACAACTGACTGGGTGTATTTTTCGCCACCATGAACAATACGATGACCAATCGATTTAATGCTATCTAATAATTCTGGTTTTTGTGGGAAGATGCTATTAACAATAAAACGAATTGCTTCACTGTGTGCTGCGCCAGCCCCTAAAGACGCTTCGTTCTTAACACCATCAAGCTTCCACTTAATACGAGCATCAGGAAGATGAAAACATTCAGCTAAACCAGATAAAAACTCATCACCATTTTCAGGGTTTATAATGGCAAATTTTAATGATGAACTTCCGCAATTAAGAACAAGAGCGTTATTACTTGATGACATAGTAATTCCTATAAATTGAATAAAAAGACATATACCAATCAAAATTGGTAACTTTACACATGATTTAAAATCAATGTGACTACGCTAAGGTGACTTCTGATATCTTGCTTTTTGAGATAAAATAGAGAGAGTCCCCAATTTGAATGGGCACTATTTTAAGACAATAAGAAGTGAATGTCGAGGAATCACAAAAATATGAATTTAATAACCACATTTAAAGCCGGGCATAGGTATATGAAGCTTTGCCCAATGGACAAACAGCTAGCACATTCATTTCCTGAATTAAAAATTATTAACCACATAAAAACCGCAAATAAATACTTACCTCCTATTATTGTTGGCTTACTAGTTTGGCAATATTACATGCCAGCACAAATTGCTGTAACAATAACAACCATACTATTTACTTTAAGTATACCTTTACAAGGGTTATTTTGGCTAGGACGACGTGCACTATCGCCCTTACCGCTTAATCTAATTGACTGTTATAACCAATTAAAAATAAAGCTAATTATTAAAAAAATCATTGCTGAAAATAGTACAAAAGACAATGAATTAACTTTTGAAGCGTTTATGAAAATTATCAACCTAGCCAAATTGCATTTAGGTGATTATTTCGGTCAAGACAATAATAGCTCAACTTATTATAAAGAATAATCACAATGGCAAATTTACTCACTATACTACAAAAGCAAATTGACAAATTAGAACAGCAAATTAATTTAGCAAACGAGCAACAATTTCAAGAACCTTATTTTGACGAGCAGCTATTTCAAACTAATAAAATTGTAACAGATAAAACGTTTTATCTTGAAAAAATCAAACAAACTTATCAAGTACTAGTTGCTAATATAAAATTAGAAAAAGTTGAACAAATAACTTTTTTATCTGACAAGTTAGTTAACCAAATTGCTGCCCTAACGCGTGAACTAGCAACCCAGAGCCTGCGTAAAAAAGGGTTCCAAAATATTATTGCAGAAACCTTAGCCCAAAAACATATGCGTCACCTAGATTACTTGCGCCGACTACAAGAGATGAAATACGAGCTAGAACTATCGCCCGAAATTATCAATCAAAGCAAAATAGCCGCACTTGATAACCGAATTTACCGCTGCGAACAGGCAATTAAAAAAATTGAATATGAAATTGAAAGTGATATTTTGGGATAAAATAATGCATAATTACATCTAAAAGTACTTTAGTTTAATCATACTAATAAAGACCGGATCCAAAATCAGCACTCTTATTACATACAATAAAAAGAATATCGTGCTAAACACCATAAAGCGATTTCGTGAAAAACACCTTATAAGTTTTTAGAGGATTATTTTAATCATGAAGTATAAACAACTCGGTGTTTTCCCACAGTTAGATTATATAATGAAAAATGATTTTTGTAGTAAGATTCCGTTGTTATTGGATGAAAATATTTTAATATCATTAGGTTTCTACATTTTATTTTGAGTGAACAAAAATGACTATATGCTTTAACTTATCAGTAAACAACAATCCCCCCTTATATCTTAAATGAATATCATTATAATAATAAATTAGTACCATCTTATTAAGATGAATTTATAATAGCAAATATAATTAAGTAATCAGAAAGATGGGGCTATTCTATCTAGCTTTGACTAAATAAGGATTCTAATATGAGTAAAATCTTTGATGATAATTCACAAACTATTGGGTATACACCATTAGTCAGATTAAAACATTTTGGTAACGGTAATATTTTAGCCAAAGTTGAGTCTCGCAATCCAAGTTTTAGTGTCAAATGCCGCATTGCTTCAAACATGATTTGGGATGCTGAAAAGCGTGGTTTATTAGCTACTGATGTTGAATTAATTGAACCAACAAGCGGTAATACTGGGATTGCACTTGCAACTGTAGCCGCTGCTCGAGGCTATAAACTAACGTTAACCATGCCTGAAAGCATGAGTATTGAGCGCAGAAAACTACTAAAAGCTTTAGGAGCTAACTTAGTATTAACTGAAACTGCCAAAGGTATGAAAGGCGCAATCGAAAAAGCGGAGGAAATGGTGGCAAGGGATCCTAAAAAGAACCTGATGCTACAACAATTTAGTAATCCTGCTAACCCAGAAATTCACGAAAAAACAACCGGTCCTGAAATTTGGCAAGATACCGATGGAAAAGTCGATATTTTTATTGCTGGAGTAGGAACTGGCGGCACATTTACTGGTGTAACACGTTATATCAAAAAAACACAGGGTAAAAATATAACTGCAGTTGCCATTGAACCAACCGACTCACCAGTAATTAGTCAAGCACTAGCAGGTGAACCAATAAAACCAGGCCCCCATAAAATTCAAGGTATTGGAGCTGGTTTTATTCCTGCAAATCTTGATTTAAGTTTAATTGATGTGGTGGAAAAAGTATCAAATGAAGAAGCGATCGAAACAGCCCGCAAATTGATGGAAAAAGAAGGTATATTAGCAGGAATTTCATCTGGTGCCGCTGTTTATGCGGCCGATCGATTAGCAAAATTACCAGAAAATACTAATAAAACTATTGTAGTCATTTTACCTTCTTCTGGTGAACGCTACTTAAGTACTGACTTATTTAGTGGCATGTTTACTGAAAAAGAGCTCGGTTAAATTCCAAATAGAATTAAACTTGATTAATAAAAAAGCGTGGCTGAGCAAATAGCCACGCTTTTTGTTAACATAAACTAGTATAATTTTAACTGTTCAATTATCCTGAATAATCCCAAAATGGTGATACGCATGAGGTGTAGCAATTCTACCGCGTGGCGTTCTTTGGATATAACCTTGCTGAATTAAAAAAGGTTCAAGTACATCTTCGATCGTTTCACGCTCTTCACCAATTGCCGCGGCAATGTTATCTAAACCAACAGGACCACCCATAAATTTTTCTATAATAGCCAGTAATAATTTGCGATCCATATAATCAAAACCTTCATTATCAACATCAAGCATATCTAGCGCTTGAGTAGCAATTTTTTTGTCGATAACACCTTTTGATTTTACATCGGCATAATCGCGCACACGGCGCAAAAGTCGATTTGCAATTCGGGGGGTACCGCGTGAACGTTGGGCAATTAAATGCGCACCTTCGTCTGACAGATCCATTCCCAAAAATTTAGCGCTACGGCTAACAATATATTCCAAATCCTCAACCCGATAAAACTCAAGTCGTTGTACAATACCAAAACGATCTCGCAATGGTGAAGTTAACGATCCTGCACGGGTTGTTGCACCTATTAATGTAAAGGGGGGAAGATCGATTTTGATTGAACGTGCTGCAGGCCCTTCACCAATCATAATATCTAATTGATAATCTTCCATAGCTGGATATAAAATTTCTTCAACCACAGGTGAAAGCCGATGAATCTCATCAATAAACAGCACATCGTTTGGATCTAGATTAGTCAGCATGGCGGCTAAATCGCCAGCTTTTTCTAAAACAGGTCCTGATGTAGTGCGTAAATTAACATTCATTTCGTTTGCGACAATATTAGCCAATGTGGTTTTTCCAAGCCCAGGAGGGCCAAAAATAAGCACATGATCAAGTGCATCACTGCGTTGTTTAGCGGCTTGAATAAATATCTTCATTTGCTCACGAACTTGCGGTTGACCAATGTATTCGTCTAAATATTTTGGACGAATTGCACGATCTAATGACTCTTCTTCCTTTTGCGCTTGTGGTGCAATCAAACGATCCGCTTCAATCATAATAAATCTCTATTTATAATGCTGATTTTAAGGCTTCACGAATCAGCGTTTCGCAATCCATATCAGGATTAATTACTTTATTAATAATACGGCTAGCTTCTTGTGGTTTATAGCCTAATGCAATTAAAGCTGAAACAGCCTCGCTTTCAATTTGATTAGCTGACTTTTGAACACTATCTACATCAGAAACCAAGCTAACATTTGATGATTGCTCACCAAAATGTTTAAGGCGATCTTTCATTTCAACAATTAATCGTTGTGCAGTTTTATTACCTACGCCGGGCAATTTAACTAGTGTTTTAATTTCACCTTGTTCAACAGCACTAATGAATTGTGCTGCTGACATGCCCGATAAAATGGCTAACGCCAACTTAGGACCAACTCCATTAACTTTAATGAGTTCTCGAAACAATTCACGCTCTTGTTCTTGATTAAAACCATACAGGATTTGGGCATCTTCACGCACGGAGAAATGTGTTAACACAATGACTTCTCGTCCATTTTCGGGTAATTCATAAAAACAGGTCATCGGCATAAACACATCGTAACCGATGCCACCGACTTCTATCAAGACTTTAGGAGGTTGCTTTTCAATAATGGTACCACGTAAACGACCAATCACAATATATCCTTAATAATAAAGCATAACAAATAAGCAAATAATAAGGTGTAGTTTACCCGATAGCAAAAAAATAATAAAGAAAAACTGTATAAATAGACAGGCAATAAAAAAACAATATTGCCGACTTGATACTCAAAGTCGGCAATATAAAAAGTTTAACTAACTAAATTAGTGCGTTAACTTAAAACGGCATTTTAAAACCTGGTGGTAATTGCATACCACCAGTAACCTGAGCCATTCTTTCTTTTTGTGCTTCATCTAAACGGCGAGCCGCATCATTATAAGCCGCAGCAATAAGATCTTCTAACATCTCTTTATCATCATCAGCCATAAGCGATGGATCAATTTCAACGCGCTTACAGCTGTGAGTACCATTAATAGTGACTTTAACTAAGCCAGCACCTGATTCGCCAGTAACTTCTAATTTAGCGATCTCCTCTTGTGCTTGTTGCATTTTAGCTTGCATTTGTTGGGCTTGTTTCATTAAATTGCCCAAACCACCTTTTCCACCTGAAAACATAATAATTCCTCATTAAAAAATATAGTCCGCATTATACAGGACGAATACTGGCTTCATCAATCTTAGCATCAAAATATCGACAAATTGTAGCCACTTTTGAATCTTCGGCAATGGCTATCTTCGCTTGCGCAAGTTTTTCTTGGTATAACTCTTCGCGCATTTCAACTGGTGTTTTATAATTCACATCATCAATAATAATATCTACATCAAGCTCTTGGTTACGATGTTTGCATAGCGCTTTTTTTACCTTGATCACATTCGATACCGAATTAATTAAATGCTTAACGGTTGAACGCAAATGCAACACAATCGTTCCACTATCTACTTGTTCAAAAGCTGAATTAACTACGATTTGCTTAATTAACGGCGGTAAATCTAATTGCTCAATCTCGGCACACCAGGCATCTTTTTGCGCCATTTCGGTAATTAATTTCTTAGTCATTTCAGGAGTTTTATCACCATTTAGTGACTCACGAAAAGCCTTAGTATCGACCAGCAATTCTTCCTTCATTGCAATTAGACCACTGGCTTGCCATCGATAATTTTCAGCGGTAATTTCTTCTTTGCTATTGCCGTTATCGTTGTTATCGATATTGTTTACTGACACAACGCTCTGTTTAATTCGTGTTAATGATTTGTTTATTATTAAATTTTGTGGTTGATTTGCATCAACCGATTCAGACTTTTTTGGATTTTGTTCCTCTTTCATCAACTGCATACGCATTTCTAAAACACTTTTAGTCACCGACGACACATCATCAGGAATCGTTAGATCCGCCGTTACTGGTTTAGCTTTAGATGTTGAAGCTGTTTTTGAAGACAAAACAGTTAAATCGTTTAAGTCGTGGTGCTGACTTTGCTCATTTGTTAATGGCGAACTTACCACTGGTTGCGGTGTATTCTGTTCGGTATGATTAACTGGCTGGCTCACTGTTGCAAGTATAGGATCAGATTGCTGAATTCGAGATTGTTTTTTAGTTTGATTTACAGCCTGATTATTAGCTTCTGCTTGCCTTGATACATTCGCATGCATTACTGCTTGTGATTGCGATTGGGTATTAGGCGGCTCTTTAGTTTGCTTTTGAGTTTGAGTCTGCTTATTGCCTTGAACAGATGCCGAACTAGCCATAACTGGTGGTGTAACAGCATCAACCACCTTTGGCATAAAGGCTAAAGCGCGTAAAAAACTCATCTCGACACCAATTTTTTTATCAGGCGAAAAAGAAAGCTCTTTACGACCCATTAGCAAAATTTGATAAAACAACTGCACATCGTTAGGCGCCATATATTGCGCTAAAAAACGTATGCGCTCTTCATTATCAGTATAATCACCCAAAGCAGTTGGCACTACTTGTAATAACGCAATTTGATGCAATAAGGTAATGGTTTCAGCTAACAGATTATCCCAATCAGCGCTCTGTATAGCAGCTATTTCAACTTGTTGCATTAAGGCATTACCATCACTATTGTGTAATGCTTCAACAATTGCAAAAGGAACCGACTTATCAAGTGTACCAAGCATAACCGACACTGATTCTGCATCGACCTTACCATTACCAAGAGCAATCGCTTGATCGGTTAAGCTCAGCGCATCACGCATACTACCATTAGCGGCTTTAGCTAATAACCCAATGGCTTTCGGATCGCTGCTGATTTGCTCTAATTTCAAAATATGTTCAAGTTGCTGACCAATTAATGTTGTATCTAATACATTTAAATGCAAATGCAAACAACGTGATAAAATCGTTATAGGTAATTTTTGCGGATCTGTAGTTGCCAATAAAAACTTAACATGCTCAGGTGGCTCCTCTAGAGTTTTAAGAAGTGCATTAAAGCTACTGCGCGATAACATATGCACTTCATCAATCAAATAAACCTTAAAGCGCCCTTTAGTTGGTAAATATTGGATGTTATCAAGTATTTCACGAGTGTCTTCGACCTTGGTACGAGATGCAGCATCAATTTCAAGTAAATCAACAAAACGACCTTGTTCAATATCACGACAATTATCACAAACTCCACATGGTGTAGCTGTAATGCCAGTTTCACAATTCAGTCCTTTTGCTAACAAACGCGCAATTGACGTTTTACCTACGCCTCGAGTGCCTGAAAACAAATAAGCATGATGAACTCGCCCTAGCGAAAGTGCATTAGACAAAATTTTAAGGACATGTTGCTGCCCCACAACCTCAGAAAATGATTTTGGTCGCCATTTGCGTGCCAGAACTTGATAACTCATAATCACCATAACTCATTGCCATTGAATTTGGCTCTAATTATATCATAAACTGGCAAAATAGTCTTGATACAGTCAATAATCGATGCAATATTAATCAACAAAATTTAGCTTGAGAAAACCTAAATTTGCTATTAAAAAATAGAAGTGTAATAGTGCTAACCAAAACATACCTAACAAATTATAAAAGGGAATATATAAGAAAGCACAACTAAAAAGAGCATTTTTCTAAACCGCCTATACGGCGTTAATCTATTTATTTTATTACTTTGTATATCTCCATTTTTTCTAAACCGCCTATACGGCGTTAATCTAGAAGCAGATATACTATAAACATAGTTTTACAAAAGCAAAACAGGTTTTTTACTTTAAAATACCCTTTTCTACAAGATGATTTTAATTTATTGTTTTTCATTAATTTTTACTTGTCAATAAAAAAAGGGTTGGCGTGAATTTTGAGTTTTTGGATAATGCGCAGATTTCACTATTAAAAAAAACTTCCCTAATATTATTCGCAATTAATTGAAATCGTTTTAAGATTAAATCCTGCCTCTTTATACAACCTGTACCGTTCCCTTGCTAATGACTTTAACTGCTCATCAACTGGCACAAAATCGATAATATCACGATAAACACCTGCAAATTCAGGAAATTGTTCTTGTAAATTAATAAGTAGCTGACGTGTGCCGCTACTGCGTTTTTGTGGCCAGCTAATTTCAACAGGTGATCCCCCTTTCATACCTTCACCGGCCAAATTATGCGGAACAAAATTGTCGGTTTCGAGTTGCCATAGGTACTCGTCTATTCGTTCTGCTTGAGCCTGATCTTGACAAGCAACTTGCACACGCTGATTGGCATGCCATGCTTCAATTATTTTTTGGCATGCTAGTTTTTCATAAAAAAGCACGCCAGACTCGTTAGCTTCTGTTTGGTTTTCAAGTAAATAGAAGATCACTTTTTTCATAAAATCTTAGCTCGATTTATTGATCTAGTAGATATTGAATCAACATGGCAACTGGACGACCTGTTGCACCTTTTTTCCCACCAGATCTCCACGCTGTGCCAGCAATATCTAGATGTGCCCATTGATATTTTTCGGTAAAACGTGATAAGAAGCATGCCGCAGTAATGGTGCCGCCATCTCGGCCACCAGCATTAACAATATCAGCACAAGTTGATTTGATTTGTTCTTGGAATTCACTATCAATCGGTAGCACCCATGCTTTGTCGCCTGCTTTGTTGGATGATGAGATCAATTGTGCAATTAATTTGTCGTTATTACCCATTACTCCAGTATAGTGATGTCCCAATGCAACGATACAAGCGCCGGTTAAAGTTGCAATATCAATAACAGTTTTTGGATTGTAACGTTCTACATATGTTAAAGCATCACATAAAACTAAACGACCTTCAGCATCAGTGTTAATCACTTCAACTGTAGTGCCTGACATGGTTGTCAATATGTCGCCAGGACGGTAGCTGTTGCCGTCAGGCATGTTTTCACAACCCGCCATGACTCCAACAACGTTAATAGGTAATTTTAACTCTGCCATAGCCTGCATAACACCATAAACGGTTGCCGCACCGCACATATCGTATTTCATTTCGTCCATGCCTGCAGATGGTTTGATAGATATTCCTCCTGAATCAAAGGTTAGTCCCTTGCCGACTAAAACATACGGCTGAGCTTTTTTATCTTTAGCACCGTTGTATTCAATAATGGTCATGATTGATTCGTTTTGCGAGCCCCGCCCTACTGCCAAGTAGGCGTTCATGTTTAATTTTGCCAATTCGCTTTCGCCAAGGCAGGTTACTTTTAATGATGAATGCAGTTTGCCTAGTTGTTTACCTTGTTCGGCTAAGTATTTTGCGTTACAAATATTTGGCGGCATATTGGCAATTGTTTTTGTTGCAGTAATAGCATTAGCAATAATTTGCCCTTGTAACAAGTGATCAGTTAATGCTGATAACGCTTCTTTATCATGAATTAATAATGTCACTTTAGTTAGGCTTGGTACAGGATCTTTAGTTGTTTTAAAGTCATCAAACCGATAAGTTATATCGCTAATAATTTGCGGCAGTTGTTTGGCTATTTCAAGGCTAGTTACTTCATTGAATGCTAATAGATCCCATGCAATATTTTTAACTTTTTTAGCTAGTAGTTCTTTTATTACCGCTTTAATAACGGTTTTAGCCTGAACGGATCCAAATGTTTTTGCTTTGCCACAACCAACAAATAAAAGTTTTTGTTTTAAATTGTTATTTGAATATAGCAAGGTAGTTTTACCTAGTTCGCAACTTATATCACCTGATTTGATAAGCTGGCTAACTAAACCATTGGTTGATTTATCGATATCTTTGACAAAATCAGACTGTTTTTTTCCTGAATCAATTGAAACAACTAAACATTCTGTTTTTTGTTTAGTTATAATAGCGCTGTTTTTTATTTGAAAATCCATAGTGTTTCTCGTTTGTGAATTGTTAGAAATAATTTATATTCTATCGGTTCATTGTTGGATAGCAACAAAAAGATAACTAAAACGAAACAAATCAGATTATAATAGATCTGTTTTGTGCCAACATGTAAAGGTAAGATGTGATAATTCGTCGATATTTAGTGAAAGAGACATTGAAAACCCAAGGGGCAATTTTATTTATTTTGTTGCTGATTTTCTTTTCTCAAAAATTAATTAGAATTTTGTCGAGCGCAATCGATGGTTCAATCCCTCGTGAATTAATTATGCCGTTACTAGTTTTAGGCGTATCAAATATGGCCGATCTTATTTTGCCGCTGAGCCTTTTTCTTGGTGTACTTGTTACTTTCGGGCGACTTTATTCTGATAGTGAAATGGTAGCAATGCATGCATGTGGTGTTAAGAAAAACTTAACTTATCAAGTAGTATTTTTTCTATGCATTTTAACTAGCATATTAACCGTAATGAATTCACTTTGGTTTGGTCCTTGGTCTAACGTTAAGCAAGATCAGTTGGTTGCTAATGCTAAGATCAATCCTAGTTTAGCTGGATTATTAGCAGGACAATTCCAACAAACGCCAGATGGCAATTCAGTTATTTACATTGGTAATGTGGATAATAACAATTTAGAAAATGTCTTTATTGCTCAAATCAATCCAAAAGCAAATCAACGACCTTCTATTATTATTGCTAATAAAGGTAAGACTGGACACGATAACGAAGGTAACCAAATTATTACACTTGAAAATGCTAATCGTTATGAAGGCACAGCACAATTAAAAGATTTTAGAATTTCAAACTTTCATAATTATTTAGGTATCATAAAACCCAAAGAGTTAAATACTAACGAGGATGCCGATAAAGTCGATGTTCAGCAACTGGGAGTATTAGAAATTCTTAACACTAATACACCTAAAGCTACTGCAGAATTTTATTGGCGTATAACATTAATTATTTCAGTGCCATTAATGGCTTTTTTAGTTATTCCACTGAGCGTGTCAAACCCACGCCAAGGGCGCCTGGCGCAAGTTTTACCAGCTTTAGTAATCTATTTAGTTTACTTTTTATCAGCCAGTTCAATTAAGGCTAATGCAGGTAAAAGTCGGTTAGATCCCGAATTGTGGTTTTATATATTGAATTTAGGATTTTTTGTATTAGCGATTATATTGAATTGTTGGGATAATCTATTTATGCGTAAACTTCGCCTAAAATATTTGGCATCTTAAGGAGAAAAACGTGTTCTCGATTTTAGATCGTTATATCGGTAAAACTATTTTAAGCACCACTGGTGTTAGTCTTTTTTTACTTATTAGTTTGTCAGGTATTATCCGTTTTATTGATCAGCTTCGAAGAATTAAAGTTGATTATGATGCGTTTTCTGTCGGTATGTATACGCTTTTGATGGTACCAAAAGATTTAGAAGTATTCTTCCCGATGGCGGCGTTATTAGGCGCTTTGATTGGTTTAGGTTTGTTAGCGTCACGCAGTGAATTAATTGTGATGGAGACATCCGGTTTTAGCCGTTTTAAAATTGCATTTGCGGTAATGAAAACAGCTTTACCACTTGTATTAATTACAATGGCAGTTGGCGAATGGATTGCTCCCGTTAGTGAACAGACTGCACGCAATATGCGTTCTGAGAAACTTTATGGTAATTCGTTAATGGCTGAACAAGGTAGTATATGGGCTAAAGATGGTAATGATTATGTTTTTATTGAACATATAAATAATGATAATTCGATTTCAAATGTTTATATTTATTCGGTTGACAAAAATGAACTTCAATCCATTACCTATGCCGCTTATGGAGTGTATGAAAATAATACTTGGACATTGTCGCAAGTTAAAAAAAATGAGCTGATAGCGCCCAATAAAAAAGTAGTGGGCATTAATATGTTATCCATGCCTTGGAAAACAAATATTACCCCTGATAAATTAAATATTGTTGCATTTGACCCTGATTCATTGTCGGCTTCTGGGCTTTATGAGTATTCGCAATATCTAAAAAATTCTGGGCAAGATACTAGGTATTATGATTTGCTATTTTGGAAAAAGGTTATTAAACCAATTTCAGTTGCAGTAATGATGTTGTTAGCATCGTCGTTTATTTTTGGTCCATTACGTAGTGTATCAATGGGGATTCGTGTGGTGATAGGAATTAGCTTTGGCTTCTTATTTTATATTGCCGACAATTTATTTGCTCAAGTAAGTATTGTTATTGGTATTTACCCTGTTATTGGATCACTAATAACCAGTTTCATATTTTTATTGACTAGCTATATTTTATTTAAACGAAAAAACTAAGTCTTTTAAAATTTTATCCTATCATCTGATTTAGATGATAGGATTTTTTTATTGCAACGGTTATGCTGTTTGTGTTTTTTTATTATTTATCAAACAGGTTTAAGTACTGCCCATAACCCGCGTCTTCCAGTTCCTCTTTAGGTATAAATCGTAAAGAAGCCGAGTTAATACAATAACGTAATCCACCTAATTCTTTTGGACCATCATTAAAGACATGCCCAAGATGAGAATCAGCTTCCACTGATCGCACTTCAATACGTCGCATACCAAAACTGGTATCCTTTTTTTCAACAATATTGCCCTTTTCTATCGGTTTGCTAAAACTAGGCCAGCCACACCCTGAATCGAATTTATCTATCGATGTAAATAGCGGCTCACCAGACACGATATCAACATATATTCCTTCCTCATGGTTGTCGTTAAATTCATTTTCGAACGGTGGTTCTGTTCCATTTTTTTGAGTTACATGATATTGCATAGGTGTTAATATGGATAGTGCATTTTCTTTCATTATTTTATTCATAAGTCACCTTCATCATTAAATATTGTTCACTTTAAATAATAAAAATTAATTACGGCTCAAAATCGATTGCAATACTTTATCTTTAATCCAAAAATAATGATATAAGACTTCAGCTATATGTAAAATAAGTGATATTGATAATAAATATAAGCTGAATTTATGTGTAATATGAAAAAATTCAGTGACCGACTACTGATTAAGTACCCAGACAGAGGCACAATAATTAAAAAAACGCCACAAGGTTATTACAAATATCAACACGTAAAAAGATTTATGAAATAAATAAATAGCAAACATGCCACCCAAATAATGCGACAACGTTACGTCAAGCGACGCTAATAAAAACGTTAATACAATCAGTATCAATGTTAACTAATGAATCTATTTTTGTTTACAACTATATTGCGGATAGTTTTGCATAATTCAATTGCCTCTTTATTTTTGCCAATGCTGTGCTAAAAACTTTGATCGTCCTGATAATTGATAATATTTATTATAATGCTGGGGTTGTTTTGTATAATAATGTTGGTGATAATCCTCAGCTAGGTAAAAGGCAACTGCAGGCTCGATAGCGACACCTATAGGCTTATTAAACTTCTTACTATCTTGTAATGCTTGTTTAGACGCTAATGCTAGTTTATGTTGATATTCATTATGATAAAAAATAACAGGACGATAAGAATCACCTCGATCAGCAAATTGCCCTTGTGAATCAGTTGGATCAATTTGTTTCCAAAAAATTTCAAGCAATTTTTTATAACTAATGACTTTTGGGTCAAACGTAATTTGTACCGCTTCAGTATGACCTGTTGTGCCTGAGCAGACTTGTTGATAAGTTGGATTGATTACATTCCCCCCAGTATATCCTACCGCAACACTAATAACCCCTTCATACTTATCAAAGGGTTTAACCATACACCAAAAACAACCACCAGCAAATGTTGCTTGTTCATATTGTTGCATAATAACCTCCCACTTAATATGTTAAACAATTCTTCTATTTATTGCTTAACTTCGACATAATCATTAACACTAAAATGCACTGATTTAAATTAGCATACTACTTGAAAATGTTTAAAAAAACACCATATCATTAGCCAACTATTTCAGTTATAGAAGGATTCATTTATGGCAAGTGGATGGGCGTCTGACGATGCCGTTAACCAACAAATCGAAGGTACTATTGCTGATGCCATCGAAAACGCAAGAAGACAACTCAATCACGGTACAATTAGTGCTCATTTTTGTATTGAATGTGGAGAGCCTATTGCAAAAGCCAGAAGATCAGCATTGCCTGGCGTACAATATTGTTTGTCTTGCCAACAAGAAATCGATAAACAATTAGCTAAAACATCAAGTCTATATAATCGTCGTGGCAGCAAAGATAGCCAACTACGTTAATTTGAAGATACATTTTTAACCAATTGAGCTAAAAGATGGGTGGATTATTATCCACCCTAAGATACAAACAATAGTTATTTCTTACCTTCACGAACAGCGTCATAAGGATAAACAATTAATTTATTATCAAACCATTCAGCACAAAAAATATCTTCTAATTTTTCATAACCTTGTTTTGCAATCTCTTGTTTAACCCAATTTTCATCTTTTTTAAGTTGTTCTAAATTGTCATGGCTAATACCGCCATTTTCGATGATTAGCACGGCAATATCTTTATCACCTTTTTTGATAACAGTTAACGAACCATTTAATTCATACCAAACCTCTTTTAACTCATCAAAAGAAGCTATGCCTTGTATATTGACTAAGGTTTCAAAATCCCTTACTGGTAAGTTGGCTTTAACAAAATTATCCGTTATTAAATGCCCATTTTTAACAAGTTGGATTGGTTCGCCATCTATAGCATCGCGTAAACGTGAGTTTTTAGATTTGATAAATCGAATTAAAACAAGTAAGCCAGCCCAAATAGCCACTAATCCAGCCGATTCCCAAGAAGATACTGTTGGGCTAAGTAAGGCACCCCCAACTAGCGCACCAATGACCATACTACCGACCTGATCAAGCTGTGACATTGGTGCTATTTGGCTTTTGCCCGATAACTTCACATAAACAAGTAAAATAATTAAAGCTAATAAAAATTTTGGTGCCATTTCTAATAAATACATTTCCTTTCTCCAAGCTAAACAAAATATGTTGAACTACAATTCCAAATGCAGAATCAATAGAAACTTCTGTATCGAAACGGGTAATAATTTATATAAAATCGGTATGAATTTTGTTTAATTTATAATAAATGTGCATCTATTTTGTATGACTAAATATAAAACAAAGTAAAAATATAATTCTATTTATCGTGCATATTTTACTCTAAAAATTGGACCATTTATAAGATTTTCACTTTGACTGCGATAACTCATTTCTATTATGTTATGCAATATTGCAAATTTAAGCGTATCAAGTTCGATGTAAAAATTAGTGATTGCCGTCTAAAAATTACTTAAAACAAAATTGTAACTATGTTAAAAGAAGTTGAAGTTGGCGTTACCATAAAAGAGCTTTGCCATAATCAGTGGCTAGAAAATACGGCAGTATGGAAGTATCCAATATAAAACGGTTAAAGGAAATTGAAGCAACGAACTTTAATATTGGACATAGCGACTGTAAAAATTATTCTTTTACAATTATCATGAGCTACGCCATTGTGGATTTAGGTCTCTGTGCTCACTATTATCATATGACTCGATGATTATTTCAACATTGAGTGTATAACTGAAAAACGCTTACGCACGAGCTTTCCTAAATATTTTTATCGTATCCTATGCATAGGTCATAAAAGTATTTTCGATTATATTGTGAGTTAAAATTTAACCTAAGAATAAATCGTAAAAACATATTCTACCTCAAACACCAGAAAAGTTGTCAATCCTCAAAAAACAGGTGAATGCTGGTCAATGGATTTTATGAGTGACAGTAGCTGTAATCAGGACATTCAATGTCATCGATGACTTTATTCGTGAGGCGTTAGGTATTGATATTGCAGTAAGCTTACCAGCAGGAAGAGTTGCCCGTTACTTAGATAAACTGGGCTAAATCACATGATATAGCCATTGATTATATCCAAGCCCGGTAGCCCTTATCAAAATGGTTACATTGAACGATTTAATCGGACTTATCGAACTGAAGTGTTAGATTTATATCTTTTTAACAACCTAGCGCAAGCAAGGAGAATAACCGAAGAATGGTTAACGATTTATAACACCGAAAGGCCTCATGAAGCACTAAATAATATGACGCCGATCGAATATAAAACATTAAAACAGGCAGCTTAATTTTCTACGTGAATTGTGTACTAGGTTTGGGGGTATTTACAAACATTTAGACTAAGTGCTTAAAAAAATATCTTTATAACAATAAATGGTTTTTGGACTAAATATTCACGGAAGATATTGGATTAATGAGTTCTATATTTGAGAAAAAAATCTCATATATGGAAATTACTATATTTTCACACTTTGTTGTGACTTTTATGGAAGTTATATTGGAGCGGGAAACGAGGTTCGAATCCATCTTTATAACTTGTTGTATATAAAAGAATTATCCAGATATCTATATTGCTTTTGCTAACCTTTTGGACTAATTTTTGGACTAGTGTTTTGTGGTACTTAATGGACTGTTATGGACTTCCAAGGACTCAAATTACAATAACCACTTATTTACTAGACCTTGCCTTACCATTTTATGGTACGAGGCTATTTATTGACAAGTTATTTGATAGAATAATTTGACATAAATGAATTGGCAGATTTTTTATAAGATTTAACTAATTTTTCCGCTCGCTCAACCATTTCGTGACGTATATGCTCAGGCTCTAAACAAATACATTTATGACCTAAGCTCAGCAAAATTCCATAACTGTAGTCATCATCAATAAAGTTAAAATTTACAAGATATTGTTGTTCGTTTAATTTCTTAATATCTTTTTTGTCACAAAAATCTAAAATGCGATCCAAAAGAGATTCATCTATTAGTAATTTTATTTTAAAAATCTTTTTTTTCATATCCTTTTCGAATAAAGAAAATACTTCAGGAGATGTCTGACTAATAAATTTAGTATTAGTTTCTCTAATGTTTGACATCTTTGACAATTTAAATATACGAAAATCATTTCTATTTAGGCAAAAAGCTTGTAAATACCATTGTTTTTCCTTAAAAATAAGTTTATATGGCTCAATCAAACGCGAGGCTTGTTTATTTTTAACATTCAAATAATCAAACGATAAAAGTAGTTGCTCATTCAGTGCCAGTCTTATAATGGAAATTTTTTTATTAATATTTTGTTTGGAAAACCAAGGCGATATATCAACAATAAGTTGATTTAAGTTATTTGTAACTTCATCAAGTTCTTGTTCTGATAAAAGACTCTTAATTTTTTCAAGTGTTCTTAAATTTTCACTTTCTTTTAAAACTGGTGAGGATAATAAGTTGAGGCCTTTTAATAAAACAACGACATCTTCTTTAGTGAATAAACCTTTATTAACTTTATAATTTTTTAAAATACTTATTCCACCCGCACTTCCTTGATACGTAATAATGGGTATACCAGCGCCCTCAATAACTTGTATATCTCGATAAATAGTACGCAATGATACATTTAATTTTTCTGCTAATTCTTTACCGCTTATTTTTTCTCTTTGAAGCAATACCATAATGATAGTAATTATACGATTAATTTTCATGCTTTATATTTACAAAATAATTTACATTAAATTTTAAATATGACATACAGTTGTCATCAATGCTACATCATAATATAGATAATCAAAATTAAGTAAATTAATTTTTATCACTAAGAGGAAACAAAAAATGTTTAAACCTAATAGCGTTATTGTTTATGTCAAAGATGTCGATACTAGTACTGAATTTTACACAAAAATACTAGGGCGCCCACCTATTGAAACTTATCCTGGCTTCGCTGTATTTTTATTGAATGATAATTTTATTTTGGGGCTACAAGGGGCTGATGAAATAACTCCAAAGGCACCCAATCATTATGGTGGTTTTGAGTTGTCATTTAGTGATGTAACAAAAAATGATGTAGATGAGATTTATGCGACATGGAAGGAACTAAACGTCAAAATTGAACTTGAACCCCAAATGCTCGATTTCGGATACACATTTGTAGGAAATGATCCCGATGGTCATCGACTCCGTGTTTGTGCTACCGATACTTCAAAGTTTGAATAAAAAAATATCTTAAGAATTTGAAACAATGGGTGCTTCATTATGCAGCCATTGTTTATGAGGAATTCATTTCATGAAAAAAGAATGGTTAATCACGGGAGCATCTCGTGGTTTGGGTTTCGCTTGGGCAAAATCTGCTCTGGCTCAAGGTGATTTGGTAATTGGTGCTGCAAGAAATATTAATAATTTAGATGTACTTAAACAAGAATATTCCTCAAATTTCATTTCAGTTCAGATGGATGTTACTAGTGAAGCATCAATCAAAAAAGCTGTAAAGGAAGGCATTAAATTATTTAAAAAAATCGATGTACTAATTAACAATGCTGGTTATGGTCTCTTTAGCCCTGTTGAAACTGCAACAGAACAGGACAGCCATAACGTATTTGAAACAAATTTTTTTGGTTCACTACGTGTTATTCAGGAAGTGCTTCCAATTATGAAACAGCAAAAACATGGGCACATTATCCAAACTTCGAGTATTGCGGGTTTAGTAAATTTTCCTGGTATAGGTCTTTATAACGCATCAAAATCTGCAATTGAAAGTTTAATTGAATCGTTAAATCTAGAAATACAAAATACCGGAATTAAAACATCAATTGTAGAGCCTGGTCCTCATGCCACTGATTGGATTGATAAATCATCAGTTAGTCCTGATTACGATACGAGTTATCCAACAAAAAAAGAATTCATAGAAAAGTTCTGGCCTCGTTTGCCTCTTTCTAAAACTGAAAACGCGGTTCAACCTATGCTTGATCTGGTTGATTCAAAGACCCCTCCTTTTAGATTAGTTATTGGAGACGGGTTAAAAAAATTAATTAAAGATTCGCTCAAACTACAAATTGAAAATATTAATTTTTATCACGAGTCGTAAATCTACTTAACAGGGTATTAATAATGAGTAATTATGATGTAGTAAAACAATATATGGAAACTAAAGGTTCTGCACGCTTGAACAGACATGAGCTATTTACTAACGATGGTAACGCGGGACTTTGGACTACTGATTCTGGAGAACCTATTATTATAAAAGGCAAGGAAAATTTAGCCAAACACGCAATACCTGTGGGGTTAAAGAACGATCAACGATCAGCAGATCACCAATAAAAATACCGTAATCGACCATTGAATCACCCATCGCTTTAATATAATACGTCGCGCTAGGGTGTTTGACTAAATGCTCAGTTAAATCCAGTTTAGCTTCCAAATAATCATCCGCAGGCGAGGGGAAACCAGCTCTAACAGGTGTCTCCACTAACGGCAACTGATTTAAAATAGAAACGTCAACACGGCCAAGCACAATACAACCTGATTTGTGCAAGAAAATACTCCTAAAAAACTAAAGTAGAGAACATCACCACTGTTTTTCTAATTATCGTGGTAAAAAACAAATATGGATAAATATACAGTATAAACTGCGAATTTCAATCGATTTTAGTGTAAAAAAATTGAAATAGCACACAAAATGAGTTAAATGGATCGACCTCCGCTAACACATCAATGCACCACTTTACGTGAATGAAATCAATCATCCTTTGTTGTGGGAAGACTTAATACCATTGCCAATTCTCTTTGCTTTTCACCCAAAACATAAAATAATAACTCACGTTGAATGAGATGTTGCGTATTTAAGGTCGCGTGAGTGATAGCTATACACTCCTTGATAAGTAAAACTGAACGAATAACTTCGACATTAGGCATAGTGAAAGCTCATGGTTTTCTTTTTGTTATAACAAACTATGGCGAGATATAAAAATTGTTTAAACAGATCAATAAAAATACGATTGATCTGCTTTGTTGATCAAATAAAAAAGGTGCGCTAAAAGCACCCTTATTTTATGGGTTATTGATTAGATAGTTTATCTAGGGCTTCTTGTTGCCACTTATCAAGTCTATCTGCCCATTCTTGCATCATTTCGCGGCGTGGCTCAATATACTGGGCATGATTATAAGTGCCTCTTACTTTATTAGTATCGGCATGGGATAATTGCGCTTCCACAAAATCTTTATCATATTTAAAATCATTTAATGCCGTTGAAATGGTATGCCTGATACCGTGAGTACATAAACGTCGTTTGAACCCCATATTTTTCAACGCTTGATTCAGTGTATTTTCACTGATAGCTTCAAGGGGATCTGTTCGATGTGAGATTAAATAGCGTTGTCCTTTCATATGATAAGACAATAACTCTTTAACAATAGCTAAAGCTTGTCGTGATAAGGGAACGATGTAATCGGGCACCCGGTTATCCACTTTTTCAATGACTTGTTGTAACTGTTTCACATCGGAGGCTGGAATACGCCACAGCGCATTTTTTAAATCAAACAGCCAGGCTTCAGAAAAACGTAGCTCTCCGGTTCTGACACCTGTCAGCAATAATAATCGTAACCCCAATACGGTTAATCGGCTGCCTTGGTAAGTGGATAGCTTAACGAGTAATTCAGGTATTTCGCTTACGTCGATAAAAGGATAACGATTATTGCGACGATAAGGCAGCGTTGCGATATCTAAATCCGCTGCTGGATTAATCTCTAACCCTTCTGTCACAACCGCATAACGAAAAATCTCACTAAGCCAACACCGTATTTTTTCAGCTACCGATAAAGCGCCACGCTCCTCAACTCTGCGCATAATCAACAACAAATCCTTTCTTGTCACCGATTGTAATGATTTGTCTTTTAAGACAGGGAAAATATCATTAGTGAAAGCTCGGCGAATTTGAATCTCGGTACTACCGCGTCCGTTATTCTTTTTATCTTTAGAGGGTTTTGAGTTTAACTTCTTTAGTTTAAACTCAAGCCAATGCAGCGCAAATTGAGCAAAAGTGCATTTTTGCTCTTCATCAACCGCTTCCTCTACGGGCTCAATAGTTGGATTTTCTTTTAAGCGTGGATCGATGTTGCTTAACAATTTAAAATTGGCTTGTTCACATAGATAACGGGCTTGTTTTATATCTACCTTTGGATAGGTGCCGAACGACATTCGGGTCTGTTTACCGTTCCAAGAAAAACGAAACAGCCAATACTTTGAACCATTGGGATGAATATTTAGAAATAACCCATTACCATCTTTTAGAGTATATTCCTTAACTTTAGATTTTGCCGCTTTAATTTTATACTCAGTAAGTACAGCCATGATAAACTCCTTATGTTATTGATGAACGTAAGGATAGCTAGTCAATATTTAGACAAACTGTTCAAAAAATACATTATCACGATAACACATTTTTTGGACTAGTCCAAAAAAACTCATTCCGTTTTTGGACTGATTTTTGGACTAAATTCTCTTGGATGACTCTGGATTATTCTGTTCTATACTGGAAAGTAAAACCGTTAAATCACTTGCAAATTCTAAGTTTTGCGGACTTTAACGGACTATACTGGAAGTTATATTGGAGCGGGAAACGAGGTTCGAACTCGCGACCCCGACCTTGGCAAGGTCGTGCTCTACCAACTGAGCTATTCCCGCATGAGAGTTGTTTGTTAGTGGTGCCCGGGGCGAGACTTGAACTCGCACGGCCAAAAAGGCCGAGGGATTTTAAATCCCTTGTGTCTACCGATTTCACCACCCGGGCTCAAAACTTATTACCAAAAGGTAACTGCGTTTCGAATGCAGTGCATTTTACCCATCTTAATTTTGCCGTCAACTAAAAATTAAAAATTATTGTTTAACTGCTCAATGTTTGTCACTTTTTATGGCTTTTATTAATCTTTCTATAAAAGTTAAAGTTATGGTTTATTATCTTACCATAACGTTATTGGTATTTTTAAAACTTAAATATGGCTTAAACACTGAAAGATGAACCGCAACCACATGTTGTTGTTGCATTGGGATTATCAACCACAAACCGAGAGCCTTGTAAACCTTCTACATAATCGATGGTACCACCAACTAGATATTGTAAGCTCATGGGATCGATAACTAAAGATACACCATTTTTTTCAATAGCTAAGTCATCTTCGTTTACTTTTTCATCGAAAGTAAAACCATACTGAAATCCACTACAACCACCGCCTGTTATATACACCCTTAATTTTAGGTTTGGGTTCTCTTCTTCAGTAACTAATGATTTAACTTTGTTGGCTGCAGCATCAGTAAAGTTAATCGGTAAAGCATCGCTCATATTCTTCTCCTAATATATTGATCTTTGTATTATATACCTTTGCCAAATGAAAATACAAAATAGAAAACTTCTATTGAATAAATTTCTCATAGCTAGCTTGAATTTATTTTGATTTTATGAATAAATACAACAAAATTTTCTAGAGAGATTATCTCGATTATGCTAAACAATTTCAAATCAGAAAAGCTTTACCATCAGGCTCAATCAGTTATGCCTGGTGGCGTAAATTCACCTGTTCGTGCCTTTAACGGCGTTGGTGGCTCACCTTTATTTATTGAGCGTGCAAACGGTGCGTATATTTATGATGTGGACGAAAGAGCCTACATTGATTATGTTGGTTCTTGGGGACCGATGATCCTTGGGCACAATGATCCCGATGTAGCCAATGCGGTAATTAACGCTGTTCATAACGGTTTGAGTTATGGTGCACCAACCGAAATTGAAACCAAAGTTGCTAATTTAGTCACGCAATTAATGCCTTCAATTGAAATGGTGCGTATGGTAAATTCGGGAACTGAAGCGACCATGAGTGCCATCCGTGTTGCACGTGGTTTTACTGGACGTGATAAGATTATTAAATTTGAAGGCTGTTATCACGGTCATGCTGATTATTTGTTAGTTAAAGCGGGGTCTGGTGCTCTTACTTTTGGACACCCAACTTCACCGGGTGTACCTGATGATTTTGTTAAACATACCTTAGTTTGTGATTATAACAATTTAGAATCGGTCAAAAAACAATTTGAACAATATCCCGACCAAATTTCCGCCATCATTATTGAACCAGTTGCTGGCAATATGAATTGCGTGCCAGCAAAAAAAGAGTTTTTACACGGTTTACGAGCACTTTGCGATAAGTTTGGTGCGTTATTGATCATTGACGAAGTTATGACGGGCTTTAGAGTCGCTCTTGGCGGAGCTCAAGATTATTATGATGTTGTGCCCGATTTAACTTGTTTAGGTAAAATTATTGGTGGTGGTATGCCTGTTGGAGCGTTTGGTGGTCGTGCGGATATTATGATGCAATTAGCACCAACTGGTCCAATATACCAAGCTGGAACTCTTTCAGGTAACCCCGTTGCAATGGCAGCGGGTTACACAACGTTATCCAAATTAATGGAAGTTGGAATCTATCAGGAGTTAGAAGCTAAAACTACATCACTTGCCGATGGTTTATTGTCGGTAGCTAAAAAGCATAATGTGCCATTAGTAGTGAATTTTGTAGGTGGTATGTTTGGATTGTTCTTTACAACTGCTTCTGAAGTAACCAGTTATCAAGATGTGATGCAGTGTGATATTGAATTATTCAAAAAATTCTATCATTATATGTTAACTGAAGGTGTTTATTTTGCACCGTCAGCTTTCGAAGCTGGTTTCATGTCACTGAAACACACAGACAAAGAGATCAATCACACCATTGACGCAGCAAGCCGTTTTTTTAATAACTTAGTTTAAATGTATTACACTTTTTATATTTCCAATAAAAATATTAAACTATTAAAATAGGTAATAATTATATGGTTAATCCACTTAAAGAAGGTGAAAAAGCACCACAATTTTCGTTGCCAGATCAAGATGGAGAGCTAGTAAGCTTGAATGATTTTAAAGGCAAACGTGTTTTAATTTATTTTTACCCAAAAGCGATGACGCCTGGTTGTACTGTGCAAGCATGTAATTTGCGTGATTTCTCAGATGAGTTTACAAAGTACAATGTGGTGATTCTAGGTATTAGTACTGATAAACCAGAAAAATTATCTAGATTTATTGAAAAGGAGCTATTAAATTTTACACTTCTTTCTGACGAAAATCACGAAGTTGCCCAAGTATTTGGTACATGGGGCGAAAAAGAGTTTATGGGTAAAACCTATGATGGAATTCACCGTATAAGCTTTTTAATTGGCGAAGACGGTAAAATAGAAAAAGTGTTTAATGATTTCAAAACAGCCAACCATCACGAAGTAGTTTTAAATTATCTTAAAACACACAGTAAATAGAATAGTTTTGATTAAAAGCAGATTAACCTAACCATTAATCTGCTTTTACTTTGATATTGGAATTATTTAATTCGTCTGGTTTTGGCCATGCATTTATGATTGCTTTAACCAATGTTGCTAAAGGTATTGCAAAAAATATTCCCCAAAATCCCCATAAACCACCAAAAACAATTACAGCTAAAATAATTACTAATGGATGCAAATTCAGCTTTTCCGAAAATAAGCAAGGTACTAATAAATTACCGTCTAATGCTTGTATTAGGACATAGAAAAATAACAAATAACCAAATTGTGCGCTTAATCCCCATTGAAATAGCGCAATTAATATAACTGGAATACTTGAAATAATAATACCAACATAGGGCACTAATACAGATAATCCAACAAAAACGGCTAATAAAAGTCCATAATCTAAACCAAAGTACCAAAAAGGAATATAGATAAAAATGGTTAACATAATAATATGTAGCACGTTGCCTACTATATAATTAGATATTTGCATATCCATTTCAGTGGCAACTTTGTCTAGAATTGTTCGATTTTTGGGTAAAATTTTTGAGCAATATCCCCATATTTTTGCTTTGTCTTTTAAAAGAAAAAACATCATTATTGGTATTAATACCGCATTAATTGCAATAGAAACAAGTCCTAATAAAGACACGATGGAAAATTGCAATAACGAATTGCCTGTTTGCACAACTTTGTTGGTAATACCTTGGATAACCGAGTCGAATAAGCCAACATCAATTAGTTCAGGGTAGTGTTCAGGCAAGGTGGTTAAAAAGTTGTTTGCAAAATTCAACATGTTTGGAATATTAGTGATTAAGCTAATGCTTTGTTGCCAAATTAATGGTAATAAAATCATAAATCCGACTAATACAATCATTAAAAAAAGCAGTAACACCATTACAACTGCCAGTGTTCTTGGTATGTTTTTTTTATGTAGATAGTTAACCGGTCTATCAAGTAAATAAGATAGTACAATCGCAATTAAAACCGGTAGAAGAATTTTATTGAAAAAATAGATAATAATAAATAAGCCAACAATAACAGCCATTAGCGAAACAACATGCGGATCGCTAAAGCGTTTTTTATACCATTCTATGAACATTTTTAACATTAAAATACTCCTATTTTGCTGACTTTTTAAGTAATAACTTCGTTTTGGTTATTTTTTTAAACCACCTAATATACCGCGGGTGATCTGTTTGCCGATTTGATTAACAACTTGCCTTATTGCGCTTTTGGCTATTTTTTGGGTGATACCATCGTGTTGTCCACCTCTTGACCCCTTAGTACCAAAAAGGAATGTGCTTAAAAAATTTAGCAATCCACCATTATTTTGTATATTATTTTTATCATCGTCTATTTTTGTATCGCTACCATTGCTGTTTTGATCGGATTGGTTATTTAAAGAAAATCCATTTTTCAGTATTTCATAAGCGGATTGTCGATCTATGGTTTGTGCGTATTTGTTGTAAAAACAAGATTGGCGAATAATAGTTGATTGATCTTCTGGCGACATTGGCCCCATTTTTGAACGCGGTGCAATAATATAACCGCGTTCAACCATGTTTGGGCGACCTTTTTCATCTAAAAACGATATAAGTGCTTCGCCAACGCCTAATTCCATTATTGCTTTTTCAGTATCAAAACTTGGATTGGCACGCATAGTTTGGGCGGCCGTTTTTACAGCTTTTTGATCTTTTGGGGTAAATGCACGTAAGGCATGTTGCACCCGATTACCTAATTGCCCTAAAACTGTATCAGGAATATCACTCGGATTCTGAGAAGAAAAATAAATTCCTACCCCTTTAGAGCGAATTAAACGCACCACTTGTTCTATTTTTGCTAATAATGCAGGCGAAATGTCATTAAAAAGTAAGTGAGCTTCGTCAAAAAAGAAGACAAATTTAGGCTTATCAAGATCACCTACTTCTGGCAAGTGTTCAAAAAGTTCTGACAATAACCATAATAAAAAGACTGAATATAATTTTGGAGAGTTATATAACTTTTCGGCCGATAAGATGTTAATTATACCGTAACCTTCAGGATTAACTTGGATTAAATCTTGAATGTTAAGCATTGGTTCACCAAGGAAAAATTCGGCACCTTGTTGTTCTAGAGTTAACAATCCACGTTGAATTGCGCCAATTGACGATAATGAAATGTTTCCATATTGTGTGGTAAATTTTTTAGCGTTATCACCAACAAATTGTATTAATGCTCGAAGATCTTTAAAATCAATTAATAATAAACCATTATCATCAGCAATTTTAAATACTAACTGTAAAACCCCTGCTTGAACGTTATTTAAATCGAGTAACTGACCAAGCAAAATAGGCCCTATATCTGACACAGTGCTACGAACGGGGATCCCTTTTTCAGCAAAAACATCCCATAATTCAATCGGTGACAAGTCTGGTTGCCAATTATCAACTTCAATACTCGCTAAACGAGCTTGTAGTTTTTCAGTTAATATGCCTTTTTCACCAATCCCAGTTAGGTCACCTTTAACATCAGCAAGAAAGACAGGTACACCTATTTTTGAAAAACCTTCTGCCATTCTTTGTAATGTCACTGTTTTACCTGTACCAGTTGCGCCAGTAATTAAACCATGGCGATTAGCTAATGCTGATATAATTGATAAATCTTTGCCATGACTTTTGGCAATTACAATCGACTCACTCATGGAATAACTCCCTTTTTATTTTTTACTTTGTAATTAAAATAGTTTTGTTATAAAAATATATTTAGCCATTAAAACAATTTTTCTATTAAAGCTACAAATAATATTGTATTCTGAATTAGCAATAGCTGCTATTGTTATTATTTTATCTAACCCATATAAGGAGGCACTATGTTTCCAGAATATCGAGAATTAATTTCTAAATTAAAAAATACCGATCTACGTTTTCAAAAATTGTTCGCCCAACATAATGAGCTCGACCAAAAAATTAAAAACATTGAATCTGGAATTATTGTCAATACCGCTGAAACGATAGAGGCATTGAAAAAACAGAAACTTAAAATTAAAGACGAAATTCATGAAATTTTAAAAAAAGCGTCTGAAATTAGCTAAACTTTTAATTACCTATAATTTGTAATTATTTTAATTAATCGTTTTATTTTAAAATAATAAACGATTAAACAAAAACCCCAATAATTGGGGTTTTTTATTATGTGTTAACTTAAAATTCTTGCGCTAATTATTTTATATTCAATTAGTTAATTGTGCTTGAGCTTTTTTTTGTTTTCGGCTTTTGATTAGCATAATTAAATTTTTATGTGGTGTTTTCATAGATTATTTCCTTTGTTATTATTTTATATTTAATATTTTGATTTTTAGTATTTTTTGAATACATACTTCTTAAATTAGCTAAGCGATATCAGTATCACTTAGCTATTATTAGTTAATTAAAACCATTGTCCAAAACGTTTGATATAGATACGTTTCATTAATTGTGCAACGCAGCAATAGCTAAATAGGGTTGCTAAAAGCCATGGAAAGTATGACCAAGGTAATGGTTGTAGTCCAATTAACCCACTTAGTGGAGAAAACGGAATATAAATACCAATAGCCATAACTAACAAAGTCATCACAATAACAGGAAATGCCGCCGTGCTTTGCACAAATGGAATTTTTTGTGTTCTTAGCATGTGCACAACCAAAGTTTGCGATAATAACCCTTCAATAAACCATCCTGAATGAAATAGTGATTGAGCTTCAACACTATTAGCACTAAATACAAACCACATTAATGCGTAAGTTGTGATATCAAAAATAGACGATGTGGGTCCAATCCAAATCATAAAACGTCTAATGTTCAACGCATTCCATTTACGTGGTTTTTGTAAAAATTCATTGTCCATTTTGTCCCATGGCAATGAGAGTTGTGAAATATCATACAATAAGTTTTGAATAAGTAAATGTATCGCTAGCATAGGTAAAAATGGTAGAAACGCACTAGCAACCAATACTGAAAAAATATTGCCAAAATTAGAACTTGCTGTCATGTTTAGATATTTCATGATATTGCCAAAGGTCTCGCGGCCACATATTACACCTTCTTCTAAAACCATTAGGCTTTTTTCAAGTAAAATAATATCAGCAGATTCTTTAGCGATGTCGGTTGCAGTATCTACCGAAATCCCTACATCGGCATCGCGAAGTGCTGGTGCATCGTTAATACCATCGCCTAAAAAACCAACAGTATGCCCATTATCTTGCAACAATCGAATAATTCGCGATTTTTGCAACGGTGTTAATTTCGCAAAAATAGTGTGCTGTTCGATCTGTTTTTTTAGCTCGGCATCATCCATTTTTTCAATTTCAGTGCCAAGTAATGGCGTGCCAGGTTCTAAACCAACTTCTCGACAAACTTTAATAGTGATGATTTCGTTATCACCGGTTAAAACTTTAACTCCCACACCATGCTCATTCAATGCTGAAATAGCTTCGAATGCGCTTTCTTTTGGTGGATCTAAAAAAGTTAAAAAGCCACGAATGGCGAGCGCAGTTTCGTCCTGCACGGTGTATTGTGGTTTTGTTTCACTTGCCGGAATATTTTTTACGCCAACGGCTAACACTCTAAAGCCTTCTTTATTATATTCATGTGCTAATGCGATCAAGGCTTGTTTACGTTCATCATTTAATGGTAAATATTCGCCATTTTCATAAACGTAACTAGCAATAGACAGCATTTCTTCAACTGCGCCTTTACAAATCATCAAATGGTTATCATCACCATTTTGTACTACCACCGATAAACGTCGGCGTACAAAATCAAATGGTAATTCATCAATTTTTTTATATAAGCTAACACCAACCTTTTTCATACTGGTCTTTTCTTCGGCAAAACGAATAATCGCTTTATCCATTAAGTTTTTCATACCGCTTTGATAATAACTGTTAAGCCATGCAAGTTCCAAAACAGATGAATCGACTTGACCTTTTATATCAAGGTGATGCTCTAAAATGATTTTATCTTGTGTTAATGTCCCCGTTTTGTCAGTGCATAAAATATCCATCGCCCCAAAATTTTGGATTGCGTTGAGCCTTTTAACAACCACTTTACGTTTTGCCATACCAACAGCGCCTTTTGCTAGATTAGCGCTCACAATCATTGGTAACATTTCTGGCGTCAAGCCAACGGCCACGGCTAATGCAAAAAGCGCAGCATCGCCCCAATCATTTTTTGAAAAACCATTAATAAAAAATACAATTGGCACCATAATTAGCATAAATCGAATAAGCAACCAACTAACGCTATTAACACCACGATCAAACGAAGTTTCAGCACGAGATCCTACAATTGATTTTGCCAATGAGCCAAAATGAGTATCCCCCCCTGTTGCAACAACAATGGCTGTGGCGGTTCCACTAACAACGTTTGTTCCCATGTAACAAATGTTATTAACATCAAGCAAATTATCTTTGTTGATGTTTGATGTTTCAATATTATCGGATGTTTTTTGTGTTACAGCACCTAATGTGTCGTACTTTTCAACAGGAATCGATTCGCCTGTTAATACAGCTTGGCTAACAAATAAATCCCGAGATTCAATCAATCGAATATCTGCCGGGATCATGTCTCCAGCCGACAAGTAAACAATATCTCCAGGAACAATTTCACTTAATGGAATCTCAATACGTTCTGGGCTCATATCTTTATGCGCACGTCTTAGCACCGTTGCTGTTGTGCGAATCATCGATTTTAACGCTTCAGCCGCTTTGTTCGATCTAAATTCCTGCCAAAAACGCAATAATCCACTCAGTGATACCATAGTTAGAATAATGATAATACTGGTTAAATCTGTCTCTTCACCATTTTGCAAAGGTAACCAAAAATCAGTCACAAAACTGACAATAGCTAACGCTAATAATACAAATATAAATGGATTATTAAACGCCATTAATAGTTGTATTAAAACTGATGGTACCTTTTCGCGTGCGACTTCATTTTTTCCATATGTTTCAATTCTCGACTTTGCACTTTCTTGTGTTAATCCTGAAAGGCTAGATTGAAATTTAGCTAAAATACTATCAAGACTACTTTGGGCTTCGTTGATAGCTTTAATATCCACACTATTTTGTGCTTTAGTTTTTGATGTATTTTTTGTCATCATAAGTACCTATATTCATAATTTTGGCAAAAGTAGGCCAACTTATTGTTACTAAATAACAATAAATAATTAAATTTTGTGATTAGCTAAAATTTAGTGCATAGCAAAATTAGCCTGTAAAGCTATTTTGTATAGCTTGGGCTTAGCATTAAATTTAATTAGCAACAGAATTAATTAAGAATTTAGATACAACTCGGTGGTTCTAAATGTTTTTCTGAAAGATGTAAAACACGCACCATTAAACTTTGCGCGCATTGGTGTTTTGAATTTGTGTGATAGCGTGTAAAAAAATACATATCGTTCACCGTTACCGTTTTATCAATTTCGGTTTGTGAACTGAAAAAATGGTTATTTAGACAGGTTCATTAACCGATAATGATGTGTTTAAATTTGTCTCCCCTAGTCTTGGGGTGACCCGATTGAGTGTCCATATTTCTCCTGTAAATTGAACTCTTCACTTTATATTTCAACTTCCCTTCACCCTCGTTTTTAACTTCCAAATAGCTAAAAAAGGAAGAAAAGCTCAAAAGGCGGGCTCTTTATACGCCTTTAGGATGAAGAAGTCAACCCATCTAACAAAAAAAGAAACACAGTTGTTGAAAAACAGCACTTATCGGCGCTTTTATCTTCATTTTCATTTAGAACAGATACCCCTACTACCTAATATAAGATACAATTACTGCACTATTAATTAACGTGAATATTTAAAATGGAACTATCTGAATTACTCCATGATAATTGGTTCAATTTGGTAATTATTTTTGTACTTTCTTTTGCCATATTTATTTTAAAAAAACGTACTCAAAATGACTATTTTGATAATATTATTAAATATGCCGATATTTTAGGGAAAACACCTCAACCCAAATATCAAATAGATTATTTAAATAATATAAAAAAGAAACTAATTTGGGAAAAAGTCTGTTTTTATCAAGCTGGTAATATCGATAAAGAAAGTATCGCTATTTCACTAGTAAATGCTGATGCTCATAATCTTATTGAACTCACTCAATTAGACTTATTAACGCACTACTTTAAAATTACACAAAATCGTATTACACCACTTAAGCCCTATTTAATTAAAGAAGTTGTATTTAGTGGTATTGCATTTATTGTCGCATTAATTATGTTGCTATCTAACGTTATTACGGCCGTGAGCTCACCTTGGATAATTAATGTTATTATTGCTATTTTGACAAGCTTTATCATAATTATAGCTCTATTTCGTTTTGCTATAGAACCAATTAAACGTCTAAAAACCTATTTTTCAATTCTAAAAGATAAGAACTTTTTACAAAGAGCAAATAATGAGTTAGCCAAAATAACCAAAGAGAAAAATAGATTGAACACCGATATTTTAGAAGAAACAACCGAGCAAAAAAAATAACAAAATCGTCAACAAATTTAAAATTATTATTCAGCTAGTCTGTAATATGATTATATTAATAAATAGGATGAACAGTATTACTACTGTTCATCCTATTTATTATATGGAGATTAACCTTGAATATTCAATCTTGCATTTTTTAACTGATTAACAAGATCTAACAGTGATAAATTAAGTTGATGCATAAATTGTTGATACGAAAACTCTTTTTTGCTAATTTCATTTAATTGCAATTCCCAATGGGCAGTAATATCTGGCATCGACATTATATCTGGTAGTGATAAAATCAGATTTTTACCTACCTCGGTTGAGCGAATTGCTTTGCCTTGACGAGTTAAAAATTGACGTTTAAATAACAATTCTATAATACTTGCCCTTGTTGCTTCTGTACCTAAACCATCTGTTTCGCGTAGTATTTTTTTAATTTCGGGATCTTTAACAAATCTGGCAATCCCTGTCATCGCAGACAACAATGTTGCATCGGTAAATGGCCTTGGTGGTTGGGTTTCTTTGCTAACCAGTTCAGTATCAATACATTGCACTGTTTCGCCCTTTTTAACTAATTTAGTTAATAAACCATTACTTTCATTATCATCAATATCGGTTTGAGCTTGAAAGTTTTTAGTTCTAAATAAAACCTTCCAACCTTCATCAAGCATTTGGTTAGCTTTAGAAATAAATTTTCCACCTTGGATATCAACATCAATTTGCAATTCAGCATATTTATATGCTGGATAAAATTGAGCTAAATATTGCGTTGCCACAACTTGATAAACCGCCTTTTCATTATCAGTTAAGTTTTCCATTTTAGCTTTACGCAACGTCGGAATAATAGCGTGGTGCGCCTCTACTTTTTTATCATTCCAAGCTTTAGTGCGTAAAGTATAATTAGCATTACTAATTGCGGTTTGCAATTCTGGGCAATTATTTTCAATGGCAGACTTTACACCTATAATTTGTTTCAAGTGTTCTTCAGGCAAAAAGCGACAGTCTGATCTTGGATAGGTAATTAATTTGTGTTTTTCATATAACGATTGACAAATATCAAGCACATCTTGAGCGCTCAGCCCATTTTTTTTAGCCATCTCAATTTGCAGTGCCGATAAATTAAATGGCATTGGTGGCGCAAGTTCTTTCTTTTTATTGCTAACTTTATCAATTGTTCCTGATTGATTATTAATACGCTGACAAACATTTTCGGCCAATTTTTTAACTAAAACACGCCCTTCTTCATCCTGGTAAGGCGCGCAAGCTTCGCTAGGTTGCCATTTGGCTTTGAAAATTTCATTATTTTTGGTTTGTAGCACTGCAAAAACTTCATAAAATGGTTTAGGTGCAAATTGCGCTATCTCTAAATCTCGTCTAACCACTAACCCTAAAATAGGGGTTTGTACTCGCCCAATTGATAAAACACCTCGATAACCGTTTTTTTGACCAACAATGGTACAAAGACGACTCATATTAATGCCATATAGCCAATCGGCTCGAGCTCTTGCTAATGCCGAGGTTGATAAAGGAATAAAATCTTGATTGTTACGTAATTGTTGCAATGATTTTTCAACCGCGCTAGCATTCAAATCGCTAATTAAACAGCGTTGAATTGCTTTGCGTTTATCTGGTGATAATTGACAATAATTTAAAACTTCATCTACTAGCAACTGCCCTTCCCTATCTGGGTCACCAGCATGTACTATCTGCTCTGCTGACTTAATCAAATTTACTAAAATATTAAATTGTTTTTCTGTATTGCCTTTAGGCATTAATATCCATTTTTCAGGCACTATGGGTAAATCATTAATCACCCATTTTTTATATCGAGGATCATAAACTTCTGGTGTAGCTTGCTCAAGGAGATGACCAATACACCAACTAACCACATCACCATTACTTGCTTTAATAAAACCATTACCTTTTTGATGAGGTTTAGGTAATACGTCAGCGATAGCCCTTGCTAAGCTGGGCTTTTCGGCAATAAATAAACGATAGGGCTGATTAGATCGCATAACAACAATTATTCATAAAAAATACCAAAATTATAAACGGTTATTCGTTTTTTACAAAAAAGATTAGCCCAATTACCACCATTTTTTATATTTAAGCCAAATAACTGAAATAACACAAATAATAACAAGCAGTAATATCAACCCAACAAAAGACCAACCTTCGCTACTAAAAGGAATGCCGGCTAAATTGACACCAAGCAAACTGGTTAAAAACGTAATGGGTGTAAAAATTATGGTAAAGAGTGACATTAAATAGATTCTTTTATTGGTTGATTCAGCCAAGAAGCTATTAATTTGTTCCATAATTGAAGCTATTCTTAATAAACAGCTATCAATATCGGATACATAATGATTTTGTTGATAGGAAATATCATGCAAGCGTTGGCGATCGTTATCGTCAATCCACGATATTCTTTCAGTCGAAATTTTTACAAAAATATCGCGTTGTGGTGATAACAATCGGCGTAAGACGATCAACTGTTTACGAACGCGACCGATCTCTTTATAAGAAAAAATACGTTGGTTTAAAACCGATTCCTCTAACTTAATGATTTTATTGTGAACACTATCAAAAGATAAATTAACTTGATCACTAATTAAATCAGACATTTGAATCAACCAATCCGCCACATCTACAGGACCAATTCCCTTTTCTAGATGATCTTTTAATTCAGCAATAGCCGAAATTTGTTGATGCCGTGTTGAAATAATCATGTTATCAGTTATATAAAAACGAAAGGTAACAATAGGATCGGGAAGCTCATTGGGAACAAAATTAACACCTTTTAAAACTACTAAAACACCCGACTCAAAACGAATTTCCTTGGATATTTGCTTAGGTTTTAGCAATTCATTTTTAATCAAATCTGGAACTAGATTTGTATTATTTACCCAATTGATGGTTTCTTGTTTAGCAAAATCTAAATGAATCCAAAATGGTTGTGAAATTGAAGGTTCACTGTGTTCATTAAGTGGTAGCGCTTTACCTTTACCATCTAACTGGCAACAAAAAGCTGGATTAGCTTCTAAAAGATGTGAAACAGAAATAGAATTTACACTATTTTGATTAGTCATCACCGATCTCATTTATTGTTTTTTCAAATTATATACCTAATTTAGTTTAAATTGGAGCTATCAAATAGCGTTTAATTATTTTGCCTAAGGCATTAGATAAATTTGAGGGATACAACAATTATCTGGGTGATGATAAATACCCAACTCAACCCCATACCAGCGATAAATATTATCTGTTGTCAAAACGTCTTTAGATGTGCCTTGTTCAACAATTTCACCTTGATTAATTAATAAGATTTTGTCAGCATATAATGCTGCTAGATTAAGATCATGCAATACACAACATACTGTCAATTTCTGCTTATGAGCAAGTTGTTTTAACAATCTTAAGGTCTGTTGTTGATAATATAAATCAAGTGCTGAGGTGGGTTCATCTAAGAAAAGTAATTTTTCAGTCGGTTCGGATTGCCATAATTGAGCTAAAACTCTAGCTAACTGCACGCGCTGTTGCTCTCCACCCGATAAACTACGATAATCACGCTCAGCAAATTTTAAACAATCTGTTTGCAACATTGTTTCTTGTAGGGCTTGGTTAAAATCAACTTTACCATAAGGTGAACGACCCATAGCGACAACTTCTTTTACTTTAAAAGGAAATGTTAACTGGCTTTGTTGCAACATCACTGTTCGAACTTTAGATAACTTTTTTTCTGACCATTGTGATAGTGGCTTATTAAGTAAATAACACTCTCCAGATAATGGTTTTTCGTAACCTGTTAATAAGCGCAAAAGTGTTGATTTACCAGCACCATTAGGCCCTATAATAATCGTAATTTCACCCATTTTTATGTGTAAAGATACATCATTAATTAATTTGCGACTTGCATCATAAAAAGTTAAATGTTCAGCAGTTAACATTATCAAATTCCATCTATTATTTATGTCTTAAAATTAGCCATAGAAAATAAGGGCCACCTATTAAGCTAGTAAAAAGCCCAACAGGAATTTCGGTAGGTGCAACTAAAGTTCGCGCCAAAGTATCAGCAAGTAGTAATAAACAAGCACCTCCTAGCGCTGATGTGGGTAACAGCCAACGATGATTCGCACCTATTTGTAATCGAATCATATGGGGAACAACCAGACCAACAAAAGCAATTATGCCACTAACCGCGACCGCAGTACCGATTAATACAGCACAAAGCAATAGTAGATATCGTTTTACTCGTTGCACATTAAGGCCTAAATAATGCGCATCTTCATCGCCAAGTTGAAGAATATTTAATTGATGGGAAAGTTTAAAAACACAAAGCAAAACCGGAATAATTAGCGATATTGCAACAAGAACTAAATCCCAAGAACCATTACCTAAATTTCCCATTGACCATAATGAGATCTGTCTTAATTGAATTTCATCACCAATATAGCTTATGCATCCCATTATTGCGCCAATAATGGCATTAATAGCAACGCCCAATAAAACCATTTTTGCCAAGTTACATTGCAAGTTTAGGCTATATATATAAATAAATAAAAAAATCAAAATGCTACCAGAAAAAGCGGCTATTATTTTACCGTAAAGCATCATAATAGGTGGAAAGATCGCTGGAAACAAAATAGATAACCCAACCATTAACGCCGCCCCACTACTGATGCCTAATAAACCCGAATCAGCTAATGGATTTCTAAACAGCCCTTGCATCACCGCACCAGAACTAGCTAATGCCATACCAACCACAACTGCTAACATAATTCTTGGCATTCGAACATTAAGCCAAATACTCCATAACGGATCATCAAATGACATATTAATTATCTTGTTGATAGATAAATTTAAAGCACCACAATTAGCAGAAAGTAGAATAAGCACAAAAAGAATGCCTATTAAACCCCATAATAATGAATGATGGTCATTGGAACAATGACGATTATTTTGCACACTCTAGCCCCTTTTTTATGTTGATTTCTTCATATCATTTAATCAATAAGAGATTTTTAAACTAGGATCTACCACACCATAAGCGCAACAATTTTATCAATAATGATTTTTGCTAAATCAATGCGATAAATAAAACCATGAATCTCTTGCTGATAATAGCATTCGGCATGTTGAGTCATCTCACCATCACTCAGTCCACCCTGTCTTAAAATAACAAAATTTAACGTACTGGTTTGCAACCAAAGCTCGGCTAATGATTTTTCTCGTACGGCGTGACCAAAAGCTTGTTTAGCTTTAGCTGATAACGTAGCCCAAGAATCGCCACACCCTAGCGAAGTCACTAAAACCATCTGTTTAATGTCCGTTTGCTCCGCGCAATCAATAATGAGACGTTGTGCTTGATAGTTCCCGGCTTGACCTCCTAAGGTTGTCACGATCGTAGCATCTGAACCCGCTAACTCACACAAGGATTTAACAAGAGAAGCATTAGTTGCATCACCAATATAAGTTTCAATACCTTGGTTTGATAACTGCTTAGAAAAATCATTATCACGAACCAAAACAATATAACGCCAATTAGGGTAAGTTTGCTTTGCTAACTGCAAAACTTGATAGCCCGTTCCAAGTTTAATGCTTACATCAAAGATTAATAATGTCTTCATATTTTAACGTATTAAAATTAATTAATTTTTTTAGCTAATTTTCTGAACTTTTCTAACTGGTCTGCTTTTAGTTGATGTTTTTCATCACGACCAACAAAAATTTTAAACATTGCTTGCCCCATGTGATTAAGAAATATAATTGATGCAGTAGACATTTTCATAAATTTACGCTCAATAAAAGCAATGTATTGACAATGCTCTACTTTTATATGCCCACTTAAGCCTTTTTGATGGCGTAAATTGAAGTATTTTTGACTATAACTTCCTGGTGGTAATTCTCCAGAAATTTCAGCAATAACATCACCTGTATGGACTAAAAACAGCACCTTTCCCCAAGTTATAACTTCATTCCAAATATTATCAAAATTACTACCATCAACAATTTTTGCATCAGGTAAAGCTTGAATCACTTGCGTGAGTGTGACGTTATAATCTTGAGCAATTTTTTCTAATAATTCTTCTGGATTGGTTTGCATATAAGTAGTTAAATTTGCTAAATGAGGTTGTTTATCTACCATAATAATATCCTTCAATTACTATATGTTATGTGGATGTTTTGCTGTATTAATAGCTGAATAAGGCATAGCAGGTTGACAATGATTTGATTGTCTTGCTTGTTTCTTTTTTTTTTGTAATTCAATATATTCTGGATTATTGAGTTGTAACAATAATTGCTGCAAAGCTTGTAGCATATTGCTTGACCAAAAACGCCCCGATAGTGTTAAAAGCATGCAATAATCTTTATTTTTTAAAAGCCCCACTTGATGCCATTGATCAATTAAAGGTTCAAACAATTGATAGTGTTGCGTTAATTTTTTCAAATCAACTCGTCCTTTTTCAATACCTGCTTGCAATTGATATAACCATTCACCAATCAATGGTTTTCCCGTTAACATCATTATAGGTTTTTTTCCTTGATCAAGCTGGGTATAGTATTGGCTTAAATCGCGATGAATCATAAAAGATTGACCACCTAAACGCCCACCTGCGCAAGATCCAAAAGCAAAAAAATTCGAACCTTGTTTGATTAAAAAATTATATAAATTTCGTTCACGACTGGTTTTCGCCCAATGCGCATTGGTTAAATGAACCCAGCCTTGTTTAGCAAAAAACTCCGCACCTTGGTGGTAAAAATCGCACTTATCGGTGACAGATGGGATTTCGATACGTTTTTTTTCAACACTTTTAGCTAACGGTGTTGTTGGCAATAAATTGAGGGAATAAAGATCAACGCCATCCAATGGTAAATCGTTGGCAATGTCTAAATCTCTTTGCCATTTTTGAGTAGTTTGATTAGGTAAACCAAACATTAAATCACAAACCAAAGCAACACTATCACGCAATGCAATACGCTCAAAACGCTTAATAATTTGTGCTTCAGTCGATTCACGACCTAATCGTTGCCTAATTTCAGAATTAAACGTCTGCACCCCAATCGAAAAGCGATTTGCACCAGCTTCAATATAACTATCAATACGCTCATCATCAAAATCTGAGATGCGTCCTTCTACCGTAATTTCACAATCAGGTGCCAAAGGTGCATGTTGTTTAAAATAACGAATTACTTGCGCGATTTGCCCTGTGGCCAAAGCTGAAGGCGTACCCCCACCAAAATAAATGGCATGAATAGGAGCTGATTGCATCGCCTTATTATGAATTTCGAGCAATATTTCTTTCAACAAATAATCAATATAGGTTTCAGTATTGAACTTCCTTAATGAATTTTGATAAAAGCCACAAAATTGACAATGAATATTACAAAAAGGAATATGAATATAAATCAAACGTTTTTTTCCGATTAAAGCTGTTGTTTGAATAATTTCCCATTGCTGTGCAACCTCTTGTGAAGGTAAAGGCAAACTTGCTTGCAAAGGCATTACTGCCCTGCGATCTTTAAAGGGTAAAATTGCATTTTGTGCATAAAAAACGCTAACATCTAATGATTTCATAACAGATTATCTTGAACAAATAAACAGCATAATTAAATAATAATTATTATCATTTAGCAATGTTTTTTATTTATTATTTTTATAACAAATTGATATTTTTAATTATATTTTTAGATAGATATTATTGAAAAGAGTTTTACGGTTAAATTTGATAATGTTTTACTCAATAAAAATAGCTCAATAGACTAAATTTGTTGCTAATTAAAATTAGCAACACAGTATGTGTAATCCTACTAAAATTTTATCGTTATAAAAAATAAATATCGTTACTTTATTGATAATGGTTATCATTTTCATTATAGTGTTTCGGTTAAAAAATAACTAACAATAGGAAATAAACAATGAAGAAAAATTTTTTTACGAAATTAGGTCTATTTTTATTCATTTTCTGCTTTAACAGCCTTATTAATTTAAGCTTGGCTAATGAAAGAATTGTTATATCTGGTGGCTCTTTAACTGAAATCGTTTTTGCACTCGGCGCAGGTAATCAGGTTGTTGGCGTAGACAAAACAAGTAGCTATCCTGATGCAGTAAAACAACTTCCCCAAATTGGCTATTGGAAATTATTAAATATTGAGGGAATCTTATCACTAAAACCCTCGCTATTTATTACATTAAGTGATGTCGAGCCAGATAACATAGTTAGTCAAGTTGCTAAGGCTAACGTGGATGTTCTTTCACTACAACGTATACCTGGAACTGTTAATTTACTTTATTTAAATATTGAAAAAATTGCTGACAAATTGAATAAGCAAACTGAAGGAAAACAGTTAATCAGTAGAATAAAAAACAACTTGGCACAAATCCAAGAAAAAATCAGCAACCATTCTAAGAAAGCCAAAGTCCTTTTTCTAATGAGTATGGGTGGTACAAATTCGGTTGCAGGTAAAAACACTACCGCCGATGCTCTCATCACCATTGCAGGAGGAGAAAACCTTGCCAAACATACAAGCTACAAAAACTATACTGCAGAATCGTTAATTGCAATGAACCCTGAAATTATTATATTAAATAAAAACTCAATTGAACAATTAGGAGGAATAGAAAAATTAAACACTATTGCAGGAATTACTGAAACATCAGCTTATAAAAATCACCGCATTATAACCATCGACGATAGCTATCTTTTTGGTATTGGCCCAAGAGTTGACGAAGTTAGCCAAATACTTTATCAACATTTTTATCCTCAATAACATGGGATGATTATTTATAATATATTGATTATATTAATAATAATTTTAAGCGAAGCAATTGAAGTGTATTATTGGATTTATTATGTTTGAAAGGAATAAAATGCTTAATCTTACTAATTTAAAAAAAACTAGCACATTAGCTTTAAGCTTGTCCATAATCATGCCTGCAATCGCGGCAGAAAGTAATGACAATGAAAAATACAATGACATCATGACAGTCACTGCACACGAAGCAACCAAAATACCTGGCACCAATACAGAAATATCTGAACAAGATATAAGGCGCGACGGCAGAACCAATTTTGGTACACTTATGCGCTATCAGCCTCTTATTTCTACACCTAGCAATATTTCAGGATCTGGCAGAGGTAAAAGTAGTTGGGATCGCGGTGGATTTACTGGCTATAACATTCGTGGTTTAGATGCTAACCGAATTTCCATCGATATTAATGGTATGCCCTTACCCATCGCACAAGGACGCGTCAACTCTGTAGGTCGAGCTGGTTTTGGTACTTACGGCATTGGCCGAGATTATATTGATACCTATATGTACAACAGAGTTGATATCCAATCAGGTGCAACATCCGTGAGTAATGCCAACAATGCATTAGGTGGCTCAGTATCATTTCAAACAAAAACAGCCAGCTACTATCTATATCCTGGTAAAACAAGCTATTTTGGTTTGCAAAATAATTATGACAGCTCTGATAGAAGTTATCATCAAGGTTTAACTATGGCCGGAGGCGATGATTACCTTAATGGAATTATTGTGTTAAGCCGTCGTGATGGACAACAAACTCGCAATCATGGTGATTCAATAAATGCTTACCCAGAAAACTGGCATTCAAATTCACTATTAGCTGGTTTTGGCTGGCAAATTACCGATGAACATGTACTCAATGCCACAGCGGATTATAATAACAAAACCAAAAATGCACATTACGCTACATGGGATAAATATGGGAAGAAAATTGAATCATTTGATCAGCAAAGAAGCAAAAATAATCGTTTTAATCTAGCCATCAAAGAACAGTGGAAACCAACTAATATTAGCTGGATTGATACCTTAACTAGCCAACTCAATTATCAACAGACCCACGTTTATGATAACACAAACCTAAAACACACATCTAGAAGATCTTTTAACACACAAACACATTATAACACCAAGGCTTATAACTTTATTACAACGCTATTAAAAATTTACGAAAATCAAAAAATCAGTGCTGGTTTAAATGCAAAATGGAGTAAAGATGAATCACCATTTTACACATCGGCCAAATCAGAATATAGAAGAATATTTCCTGATGGTGATTACACCAAGCCTCAAGCTGATAGCCGTAGTTATAACTTAGGTGGATTTTTTGAAGATCGTATTAGCTTTCATATCAACAATGCTCAAAACTTCTATTTAGTTCCTGGTGTTAGAGCGATATATCAAAACACTAAACCGCGTAATCTTGAAAATATGGCATTATCGAATATAAATTCTAGTCAATTAAAGAAACAATACAATGGTAATAGTGACTTTAAAATATTACCGTCGTTTTCATTTATGTATGATATTAATCCTAATTTTATTACTTATTTGCAGTATAGACGTGGCGCACAAATGCCAAATCAAAATCAATTATATGGTTCTTATTTAGCACATAGTCAGATGTATGTACTTGTTGGTGATTCAAATCTCAAAACAGAAATAAGTGATAATTTTGAATTAGGTTTAAAAGGACAGCCAACGACAGGCATTACATTATCAACAGCTGCTTTCTATAATAAATATAAAAATTTCATTGCATACTCTCGTTATAAAAAGAATTTTGTAGGAACCGGTAATCGTATCGTTTATCAATCCGAAAACAGAGATAAAGCTTATATTTACGGTGCCGAACTAAGCAGTGAATTTAATATGGGTAAATGGTTTAAATCAGTAAACGGGTTAAGTACAAGATTTGTAATTGGCTATAACCAAGGTAAGTCCAAATCAAGCTATTTAGGCGATAAATATATCGAGATGGACACAATTGCACCATTAAAAAGTACTATTAGTCTAATATGGGATGATCCAAATAAATACTATGGTTTAGCTTTAACTGTTACCTTCCAAAAAGGCAAAAAAACTCAAGGTACAACCCGTGAAACATACAACAATGAAGGAAAGCCAATAGAAGACTCAACAGATAATTATTTTAGAATTGCAGGACATAGCATTGTTGATTTAACTGGTTATGTAAATATAACTAAAAACATAAAATTAAGCGCTGGCATCTATAATCTTACTGATCAAAAATATTGGGATTACCTAAGTAATAATAAATTATATAGTACTTCAAATTATAAATATTTAGAAATGTTCACTGCCCCAGGTAGAACATTCCAATTAAGTATGAATATTGATTTTTAGTTAGCAATATAAATTATATGTAGGAATTACTCACGTTGATTAAAGTAATTCGAAAAACTACTGTAATAAAAATACATAAAAAAACAAAACTAACGCCATATCACAGACAAGAAATATGGCGTTTATGTCATAAAAAAATAATCGTTATCGATTTAGCTAAATGTTTTATGGTCGGTGGTTCAACCATTTATAACGTACTAAAGAAAGCCCAATTGAAACTTTTTGTCCCTTTAACCAGTAAAAACGCATCCTGTAAAACCATCAGCTATTTAATTAAATTATAAAAACAATTTAAGAAAAGTTAAGACATAAGTCAAACGAAATAACAAGAACTTACCCTACCGAAAGCTATATGTTGATATCAAACGTCAATCTGGAACATTCCATTTATAATACCAAAAGACCTTATGAGTTCTGAATAATATGACTTTCATTGAACATAAAGTATAAAAATAAGCAACATATTTTTTACGTGAGTTTTATATTAACTATGAGATAGTTACAAAATTGTTCACTTTTTAAATTATATTTTTGTAAAAAATATTCAGGAGTCTATACCGTCTGGTGATTAATTAACCGTTGTAAATCCCCTCTTTAGAATTTCCTACACTTTCTCTATTTATCGATCATACTCAAGAAAAACTGCCTAATATAAACGAAAGTGAAACTGAAGAAAATTTATTAAAATTAGCAGAAATTTATAGAAGTATTAGCGGAAGAGCAAATCAAACACTGGCAGTAAATTAAAATCGACTTTATAAGCAACAAAACATTTGATGATGATGAAACTAACACAGTTTCTGAATTTATTACACTGCTTGCTGATATAGTACAAATATGTAATTATTAAGAATAGAGTTTTATAGATAGAAATTTGTTTTTGCAAAAATAATTAAACTAATTCTATCTCTGATAATTTTTTACTTTTAAAAGACCTTTTTGTAAATACCCCAAACTTAATACACAACTCACGTAGAAAATTAAGCTGCCTGTTTTAATGTTTTATACTCGATCGGCGTCATATTATTTAGTGCTTCATGAGGCCTTTCGGTGTTATAAATCGTTAACCATTCTTCGGTTATTCTCCTTGCTTGCGCTAGGTTGTTAAAAAGATATAAATCTAACACTTCAGTT
>NZ_LZHQ01000029.1 GCF_001690655.1 Gilliamella sp. Occ3-1 | reverse complement strand
CCATTCTTCGGTTATTCTCTTTGCTTGTGCTAAGTTGTTAAAAAGATATAAATCGAGTACTTCAGTACGATAGGTACGATTAAATCGTTCAATATAGCCATTTTGATAAGGGCTACCGGGCTGGATATAATCAATGGTTATATTATGTGATTTAGCCCAGTTTATAAAGGTTTTTCCTGTAAATTCTGGCCCATTATCGACGCGTATTTTTAATGGATACCCATGATATTCAGCCAATTTATCTAAGTAACGGGTAACTCTCCCTGCTGGTAAGCTTACTGCAATATCAATGCCTAACGCCTCACGATTAAAGTCATCGATGACATTGAATGTCCTAAAGTGACGCTGATTACGACTACTGTCACTCATAAAATCCATTGACCAGCACTCACCTTGTTTATTGGGGACTAATAACCTTTCCAGGCATCGTGGAGGAATACGTTTTTTACGCTTTACCCTGAGATTAAGCTTTAATTGGCAATACACCCGATACACCCGTTTATGATTCCATTTATAGCCGAGCTTTTTAATACGATTAAAGCATTTAGGAAAGCCCCAGCGTAAATGCCGGTCTGTGATAGCATTCAACACCGAAATAATCACTGAATCATCCTGTAACTTAGGTTGATAATAGTAAGCACAACGGCTTAAGCCAACAATGGCACAATTCATAGCAATACTAACCGAATGATTTTGTTGTAGTTGCTGTGCCCACGTTTTACGTGCCTTTTTGTGAGCACTAAAGCTTTTTTATGATTTCTTCCTGAAGCTGTGATTTTAAACTCAGCTCGGCAAACATCTGCTTAAGCTTGCGGTTTTAGGCTTCAAGCTCCTTTAAGCGTTTGATATCCGAAGTTTCAATTCCGCCTTATTTTTCTCGCCATTTATAAAAAGTTGAATTACCCATGCCATATTTATTGCACAGCTCTTTAACGGAAAGACCAGCTTCAGCTTCTTTTAAAATAGCTACGATTTGATGTTCAGTCATTTTTTTCATCATTAAATCCCCTCTTCTTTTATCATAGAGAATTTTCTACCTTTTTGCTGTACTATTTTAGGAGGTAGTTACAATTGAAGCTTTTTGTGCCTTTAACCAATAGAAATGAACGTTATAAAACCATTTGTTATAGTATTAAACTTTGGTTAAAGTCGAAAAATCTATTGAAGATAAATTAAGACGGCAAGCTAAACGCTATAACAAAACCTATCCGGGTGAAATGCTACACGTTGATACCAAACGTTTACCTTTACTTAAAAATGAAACAACTCAGCGTTTTCCTACAAATAAAATTAATAAAGTCTAAAATTTATATCATATTAATTTAATTTCATATTATAAATAAGAAAAATAATCTGCTTTAACTTATTGAATTGTTTTTTTAACCAAAATTGTCTAATTTGTTTTGAAGTTTTCAATTTTTTATGATTTAAGCAATTAATCAAAGTTTCAGGATCAGTAAAATTTAAAGAATCAGGATGAATATAAATAGCATAATCATACATTACAATATAAATTAATTCGTGTAGTGTTAACTCTCTATTTCTTCTAAAATTAGGGTGCATATCAATTGTTAATCCCCAGCCTGAGTAAAATGGTTGCCCATAACAAATGACGCGTTTGTTTCGAATTAGAGCTTCAAATCCCGCTAGAGAAGTGATTGTATGAATTTCGTCAACCTGCTCAATGCAATCAATAATATCAACAAACTCAATGATATTATCAACATATTTTTTTATTTCGGAGTCATTAACCTTTCCTATTCGATTACCACTTAGAACATCAGGATGTGGTTTATAGATAATATAATCGTTGGGATTATTTTCTCTTACTGTTTTTATTAGTTCTAGGTTTGTTTTTACAACAGGCGAACCGTATAAAATGGAAGCATCATCTTCAACCTGTCCAGGTATTAAAATGATTTTTTCTTTGTTCCCAATAGGCCTAATATTCATTTTCTTACCAACATTGTATTTTCCTAATTTAGTTACAATTAATAAATCTTGTAGTGAGCTAGCTTTTTCTTTTTCTTCTTTATTAACGTTTTTATTTAATAATAAAAATTCTAATTCACTCATGCTCTGAGAATTAAAATAAATACCTAATTTATCAATAACCAGTGAATAAGGCATAACTAGATTAGATCCTAAACCAATAGAACGGATAAAACCATCTTCAATACGAAATGCATTCATACTGTTAATAATTGGAAGTAATGCTTTTTTTCCTTGTCCCCATATTAATAATTTTTCAGTTTTAACTTTGTTTTCTATATCTTTATCATTAAGAATTTTTATATATCTACTGATTGAATAGAATCGACATTTTACAGAAGGTAGTCTTAAATAAGGTAATAATACTTGTTTCTTCCAGAATGAAAATCCAACTAAGTTAATCGTACCTCTAAGTTTATTATTGAGTGTTTTGATTTTTATTAAATAGTTAATAACATCAAATATAGTTCCTTTTTTGCCTGTATAAGGATTAATGTATTTACAATATAATATATAGCTTGCGGTGAACAACTCTAAGACTGTAGCTTGAGTTCTTCTATTAATTACTCGTAAATGGTTTATATTTTTATGCCGATCATCGGTAACTCCCCAACCAGCATACCAGGGCAAACCAAAGGTAATAACCTGTTTACCTAATAAAAGTGCTTCAAATCCCATATGCGATGTAACAACATAAACTTTATTAACATGTTTAAGTAATGAAAAAGTATTTACATCTTCACTAAATAGAATAACAGACTTTTGACCAGCTATTTGAGTTAAATAGCCTTTCTTATATCCATTGATTACATCTGTATGGGTTTTTACATAAATTGTCGAAGATGGATTCTCTTCAATTGCGCAATTTAGCATTGATATAAAAGTTTGTTGACTTGCTCCTCCTAATTCAACAGCCATATCTCCAAAAGTTTGATCAATCACTAACACTTTTTCATTTTGATTGTTAGTTTTATCTTTGAAACCACTAAAATCAGAAGCATGATTATATTTCGTTAACTGTGCTTCAATAATTAATTTTAATGCAGAAGTCGCTTCTTTAATATGTTGATTTAAAATTATTTTATTTTTAATTAATATTTCTAATTCTGAAGGTTTTCTCGAATCATAATAAATTCCAATATTATCAGCAATAAGTGATAGTGGAGGATAGCCTTCTAGTCCTAGACCAATAGAGCGTAAAAAACCATCTTCAAGAGTAATAAATGGTAGTAAATGTTTAGTTGCATATGCCCTAGCTTTAATTGTCGTTGGTCGATATCCCCATCCAGCAACAGCATCAATTTTATTTTTAGTATTTTTATTACTAAACGATAGATCAGAGAAAAAGTGACTAATACTTTTTATAGTTAAAATTTTTTTTGAAAAAACTAGGACATTTTTCATTTAGAGTGCTGTTAATAAAAAGGTTATGTAATTTTCTGTTGATTATTATGGTAAATGTAAGCTTGTTCAATCGTATCAAATTGATATAAGTAACCAGCATCAAGCACCATAGCTCTATCACAATAATTTTTTATAGCATTCATGTTATGTGAAACTAAGATAAGAGCGCGATCTTTTTTATTTTCAAATAATTCTATTTTACATTTTTCTGTAAATCTAGAGTCACCAACGGCAATTACTTCATCAATTAAATAACAATCAAACTCAATTGATAAAGACAAAGCAAAGGCTAGGCGAGCTTTCATTCCTGAAGAATATTTTTTTACTGGCTCATATAAATAATCACCTAATTCCGCAAAATTTTCAACATATTCTTTCGTATTCTCAATGTTACATCCATAAATTCGACAAATAAATCTTAAATTATCCATTCCCGTTAAACTACCTTGAAATGCACCAGAAAAAGCTAATGGCCAAGAGACTGACATATTTCTTATTATTGAACCTGTAGTTGGTTTTTCTATTTCACTTAGAAGTCTAATTAGTGTAGATTTACCCGCACCATTACACCCTAAAATACCAATTTTTTCACCTCTATGTAAAAAGAAATTGATATTATTGAGGACCGTTTTATACCCTTTCCTAGTTAAGTATTGTTTACTTACATTCTTAACAATAATCATCAATTACCCTCAAGAATATAATCTTCATTAATTTTTACCAGAGTTAATCCCAAAAATAACAAAACAATATTACAAAAAACTAAATAACTCACACTTTGATGTGTTATAACTGAGGGACCAAAATATCCGGATCGAAACATTTCTGTTCCATTTATTGGCGGAATATAAAGCAATAATTTTTGAATTTCATGGGGAAAAGTGTCAACCCAAAAAAAAGCTCCAGATAAAGGCATAAGTAGAAAACTTAAAGTTCCCCACATTTTATTGAAAACTTCATATTTAGCAGATAAAACAAAAATAATTAAACTTAGGCCTAAAGAAAACCAACACATTAATCCCCAAGCACACAGCATATAAAAAGGATCATAAGGTGTAGCAATTAGTCCAGCAAATATAAAAATTGATATAACAAATACTTGAGCTGCACTAGCTCCAATCATTTCAAGAAGAAGTCGTGCGTAGACTAAATCTAAAATTTTAATATTACGATGATATAGCAACGCTTGATTGGCGGTTACTGCGCTCTTTGCTCTAGATGAAGCATTACGCCACATCATTACCATTGGATAACCAGTTAATACAAATGCAACAATGTTAAGATTTGATATAGCATTTATTTTAAAAAAATACCACATTAAACTTATTAGAAAAGTTAGTGACATAGGTTCAACAAATAACCAAAGAAACCCAATATTGTTACGCCCATAACGAGTAATAATTTCTCTTAAAATTAAAGCATTTAATACATTAATTTGTATTTTTAATGAACGTACAAATGAAGTTTTAGTAACTACTTCAGCCATTAATCTTTATGCTCTCTTATACCAGCTATAAACAAATTAATAATGCCATATACTAGAAAACTAATTATAAACGTTGCAATGATGTTATATATACGTGCAGGTTTAAATGAAACATCAGATACACTAGGCTGTTCAATTCGTTCAAGATAGAGTTGCTTTTTTGTAATCTCAACTTGAGCATTACGTAAAGATAAAGTAGCCGCTTCGAATTGTTGTTTGGCCACAGTGTTATTAATTAATATCTGTTGATATTCGGCTAAATTCGCATCCTCATTTTTATTTTTTTGAAATTCAGCAAGCGCTTGAGCCTCTTTTTTCATTTGTAATTCGGCATTTTTAAGTTCTGATAATGATGCTGTTATGAGATCTTGTTTAGCTCGTAAATTTATTTGATTAACAAAACCTTCAGCTTGTTTTAATAATTGTTCGTTAATTTTGAATGCATCTTGCATATCAAAAGCATTCACATTAATAGTAGCAATACCAGTTGAACTATCAAAATTAACACTTATCATATTACTCATATATCTAAAAAAATACTCTTTTTTATTATAATAATTAAGGTTAAATCCATTAAAACGGGATATTATATCTCCTTTTTTTGTATACCATTCTTGTACCGGTAGAATTTTTTCAACAGCAGATAGGGCATCTCTAGATTTTATATATGATAAAACTACGTATGAATCATCATTAGAACGTGAAAGACCAACTTTTGAAAAAAAACTACCCAAACCACCCAATGATGATTGAGTATCCGAAGAACGTATAATATATGTTGCTTCAGATGTATAAATATTTTCAGCAACTAATCCAAAATAAATTATCGATAGTAAAGTTGGTAATGATACAATTAGATGCAATAACCAACTTTTTTTTCTTTTAAAATTTAAAAACATAAAATCTCACTAGTGTAATAATTAAAAACTTATTCACTAATCTGGTTAATTTGATTAACAACTCCAACACCCGGTGAGAAAATCGCATATAAGAATTTTTGTAGTTCTAAAATTGGCGCAGATGCAACGTAAACAATATCATTATTCTTAATTTGAAAATTCTTCATTATAAATAATGAGTTAGGATTATTTAAATCTATTTGGAACACCGTAGGTACAAGTTCTTTCTTATTATCAATTGACAAGGTGTCTTGATACCTAAATACAAATACACCTCGTGCATCAGATTGACTATCTCGTAAACCACCAATACGAGCTAATGCTTGAGACAAATTTATTCCAACAGCTTCAAACCTAATTTCTTTAGTTGCCCCTATCGCACCCATTGAAATGAAAGAGCTAGGTTTATTGATCAAAGTAATAACATCATTTTTTTGAAGTTGAACATTAAATTTAGGATTGGATAATACCAAACTTAAAGGAATTTTATTAACTTTATTATTTCTAGTAATTTGTATTAAAGTATCTTTAATATCATACATACTATTACCCAACATGGTAATAGCATCTAACAGTTGTTCGCCTTTAGCTGTTATCGGTATTTTACCACTAAATCTATCACCAATAACTATAGCACTTGACGAACGTTTTTCTAAAACAGAGACAATTACTTGTGGTCGGTTTGCAATACCAGACAGCCTCTCAACTATCTCTTTTTGTATTTGCGTAGGAGTTTTATTAACAACATTTATATTGCCAACAAATGGCAAAGAAATAAATCCTTGAGAATCAACAACGACTATTGGTAATTCAGTTAATCCTGTTTTTGGTACACCTGTATCACTTGAACCTGTAAATAATATTGCTGGAGGTGTTTCGATTACAGAAATTTTAATGCTATCGCCTTTCCCTATATTATCTACTATTTTTTTATCTTGATTGCCTCTTTCATTGATAAATTTCGTAAAGTTAAATGAATTATTTTGGGAGACTTTTATATATTCAGGTGAAATATTCAAATTGACAATTTTAACTTTGCTATAAATTTTATCTACTTCAGAGCGCTGTTTATTCATATTTTTTATAGATGAAAAATTTGGTCCCGAATGAGGTAATAAAGTACAACCGCTTAAAATAATTGCTAGCGTGATTGGAAGAAGGGGTGGTAATTTCAAAACAAATTTCCTTATTCATCAATTAATTATATATTTTCAAGGTGCGTTAGATTACAAATTCACACTTATTATTATTTAATAAAACATTTTATTTATAATTTAAAAAATAGACAAATTTACTACAAATATGCATTGGAGGAGACTCCATTGGCCACATCCCACACACATATTTTTTACTTTGGCTGCTTCCTTCCGGACCTGACCTAATGAGCAAAAAAATGTTGCAAGAGGACCCATAGAGCCTCCATAGAAGAGAGGTATTATGCTTGAATTATAAAATTTTTACAACTACTTTTTATTAAAAAGTAGTTGTTTGACCCCTCTTTAGTTGTTATATCAAGAAAAAAGCTATTATTTATGATGACAGTATTTAATTCAATGATTAGATTACTAAATTTTTCTCAACTCGCTCTCTAAATTTTATACCAGGTCTGAATGTAACAACTCGGCGGGCTGAAATATCAACACTTTCACCTGTTTTTGGATTTCTACCCGGACGTGAATTTTTATCACGTACTGTAAAATTACCAAATCCAGATAATTTAACTGGTTCCCCTTTTTCTAAAGCCACTCGAATCTCTTCAAAAAATAGCTCTACAAGGATTTTAGATTCTTGTCGATCAATATTAAATTTTTCGGCAAGACGATCTGCAATATCAGCTTTAGTTAATGTCATATTATTTATTCTCTTAATAGGGCTTTAAAACGATTTTGTAAGGCTGCAACGCACTTGCTTACAATATTAGTTATGTTTTCTTCTTCAAGCGTGCGTGATTTATCTTGTAAAATCAAACTAATAGCAATACTTTTTTGATCTTCTTTGATATTTTCACCTTGATACACATCAAAAAGAGTCACTTTAATAAGTTGCTCACCACCCGCTTTTTTACACTCTAAAATAATATCCGCTGCTGGTATTGTATTTGAAACAATAATTGCTATATCACGTTTATTTGACGGATATTTGGATAAATCTTGAGCTACAGGTACTTTCCTTTCACTAATTTTAGCTAAATTTATTTCAAAAACAAGCGTTTTACTATTTAAAGACAATTTTTTTTCAATTTCTGGATGTAAAACTCCTAAATGACCTAATAACTCATCATTTAAATAAATCGCTGCGCTTTGTCCTGGATGTAAAGCCGGGAGTTCAGATTTTTTAAACTGAATTTGATCACCACATCCTAAAAGAGAAAAAATTGACTCAAGATCACCTTTGAGATCATAAAAATCTACATTCTTTTTAGGGAGTTGCCAGTGTTCTTCGTATAAATTACCAGTAACAATACCTGCTAACATTAACTCCTGACGTACGCCAAATTCACAATTTTCATCAGGAATAAAACGCAATCCAGTTTCAAATAATCGGGCTCGCGTTTGTTGACGATTTTGGTTATATAGTATCGCATCTAATAACCCAGACCAAAGCGATAAACGCATAACTGACATTTCACTTGAAATCGGATTAGGTAATTTAATTTCTGGATATTCAGGATATAATATTTGCTGAACTTTTGGATCAACAAAGCTATATGTCACCGCTTCTTGATACCCTCTATCAACCAATAAATCCTTTACTCTACGTAATGGGATTTGACTTTCTGGTTTCGGTTTCATTACTGATTCAATTTTCAAATTGGCATTTGGGATATTGTTATATCCGTAAATACGGGCAACTTCTTCAACTAAATCTTCTTCAATTTGCAAATCAAAACGCCAACTTGGTGATTTTACAATCCAAACATTGTCTTTATATTCAACTTTACAACCAAGTCTAATTAAAATGTCGGTGATCTTTTGTGTTTCGATTGTATAACCAATAATGCGATCAATTTTACTACGCCGCAATTGGATAGTTGCTTGTGCAGGAAGTTCAGCTTCATGTGTCACATCAATAACTGGACCTGCTTCTCCACCACAAATATCAATTAATAATTGGCTTGCTCGTTCCATTGCTGTAAATTGTAATAAAGGATCAACTCCTCGTTCATAGCGGTGTGATGCTTCTGTATGTAAACCGTATTCACGTGCTTTACCTGTTATAACTAATGGATTGAAGAATGCTGCTTCAAGAAATACATCTTTAGTTGTTTGTGTTACACCAGATTTTTCACCACCCATAATCCCCGCTAGCGCTAAGATTTTTTTGTGATCGGCAATTACTAAAGTTTTATCATTAAGTTTAACCTCATTACCATTAAGTAAAGTCAGTTTTTCATCTTTGCTTGCATAACGAACAATTATGCCCTTTTCAATCTGCGATAAATCAAATGCATGCATTGGATGGCCAATTTCTAATAATACAAAATTAGTTATATCAATAACGGCATCGATTGAACGAATTCCACCACGACGCAATTTTTCTTTCATCCATAGTGGCGTTTGAGCATTAACATTAATATTTTTAATTACCCTACCCAAATAGCGAGGTGATGCTGTGGGTTCATCTATTTTTATTGATACTGTGTCGGAAATTGTTGCCTGTACACTGTTAACTTTAAGTGCTTGCATTGGAATATTGTTAACTGCAGAAATATCTCTAGCAATCCCAACAATACCAAAGCAATCAGCCCTATTAGGTGTTATACTAATATCAATTGTGACATCGTTTAAATTTAAATATTCACGAATATCTTGTCCCAAAGGAGCATCATCAGGTAATTCAATAATACCATTATGTTCATCAGCAATCCCTAATTCTGAGTATGAACATAGCATGCCTTCTGACGGTTCACCTCGTAACTTAGCTGATTTGATTTTAAAATTACCTGGTAAAACAGCCCCCACTGTAGCACATGCAACAGTCAAACCTTGTCGACAGTTTGGCGCACCACAAACGATATCAAGTAATTTTTCTTTACCTATATCAACTTTTGTTACACGAAGTTTATCAGCATTCGGGTGCTGCATACATTCAACTACTTTACCAATAACAACACCTGTAAAGTCACCTGCTACTTTTTCTACATCATCAACTTCTAAACCAGCCATTGTTAATTGATCAGCTAGCGTTTCGCTACTAATTTCTGGATTGATCCATTCACGTAGCCAACTTTCACTAAATTTCATGTTTTGATCTCCAGAATTAATTAAATTGCTTTAAAAAACGTAAATCATTTTCAAAGAAAGAACGTAAATCAGTGACGCCGTAACGTAACATAGTTAATCGTTCTATCCCCATACCAAATGCAAAACCACTATAAACTTCAGGATCAATACCTACATTACGTAATACATTAGGATGAACCATTCCACAGCCTAAGACTTCCAGCCATTTACCATTTTTAGCTTTAATATCAACTTCAGCCGATGGTTCTGTAAATGGAAAGTAACCTGGTCTAAAGCGTATTTCCATATTCTCTTCAAAAAAGCAGTGCAGAAAATCATGCAATAACCCTTTTAAATGTGTAAAACTAATATCTTTATCAACCAGCAAACCTTCCATTTGATGGAACATTGGTGTGTGTGTTTGGTCATAATCATTTCGATATGTTCTTCCAGGAGCAATTATTCGAATGGGTGGTTTTTGATTTTCCATTGTGCGAATTTGTACTGTTGAAGTTTGCGTTCTTAATAAGCGTTTTGCATCAAACCAAAATGTATCATGATCTGCACGAGCAGGATGATGAGCAGGAATATTTAATGCATCAAAATTATGGTAGTCATCTTCTATTTCTGGACCGGTTTCAACAACAAAACCCAGTTCACCAAAAAAATCAACTAATCGATTAATTGTTTTTGTAACTGGATGTAATCCGCCTAGTTCAAGTGAGTTGCCAGGCAATGTAATATCAATTGTTTCATTGGCTAGTTTTGCATTAAGAGCCTGACGCTCTAAATAATTGCGCTTTTGATTCAATAGCTGAACAACTTCTTGCTTTGCATCATTGATTTTTTGACCCACAGATGGACGTTCATCGGCAGGAACATCACGTAAAGAAGCCATTTGCATTGTAAAATAGCCTTTTTTACCAAAATATTCCACTCGAATTTGTTCGATCGAATTAATATCATTAGCACTTTCAATAGCGGATTTGGCGTTATTCACCAGTTCAACTAATTGAGACATACAGTTCTCCTGCTTATTGTGTTTATTGCATAAAAAAAGCCTCTTTTGAGGCTTTTATAATTGTTTTTTGTTTTTTCTTTGCCTCACGAGTTAGTATTGCTAAAGAAACCAAAAAAGAAACAAAAAATAACTATATTCATAATAAATTTACTCTTAACATATTAAAATTGAATGATAAAAGCCGAGATAACTCGGCTTTTATAAAGCTATTATAGTGCTGCTTTTGCTTTTTCAACTAATGCAGCAAATGCATTTTTGTCAAATACAGCAATATCAGCTAAGATCTTACGATCAATTTCAATTGACGCTTTCTTTAAACCATTGATAAATCGGCTATAAGAAAGACCGCATTGACGAGCTGCAGCATTGATACGAACAATCCATAATTGACGGAATTGACGTTTACGTTGGCGACGGTCACGGTAAGCATATTGTCCAGCTTTAATTACAGCTTGGAAAGCAACACGATATACACGTGAACGAGCTCCATAATAACCTTTTGCTTGTTTTAAAATTTTCTTGTGACGTGCACGAGCAATAACACCACGTTTAACACGAGCCATAAACTATATCCTCTAATAATTAATCAAAACTTAAACGTATGGAACACACGCAGTAACTAAACCTAAATCGCCTTTTGACACAGTAGTCAAACCACGTAAATGACGTTTACGCTTAGTTGATTTTTTAGTTAGGATATGACTCTTGTTAGCTTGCTTATGCTTAAAGCCACCAGAAGCTGTTTTTTTAAAGCGCTTTGCTGCGCCTTTTACAGTTTTAATTTTAGGCATTTTATTAATTTCCACTTCGCATTGTTAATAAAAACAAAATAATGGTGTAGTTTTCAATAGTATCAAAATCTAGCTTGTTGAACCATTATTTCTTCTTCGGCGCTAGCACCATAATCATTTGTCGACCTTCAATCTTAGTTGGATAAGATTCAATAACCGCCAAATCAGCTAAATCCTTTTTAATACGATCAAGCATTTCAGAACCTAACTGTTGGTGAGCCATTTCACGACCACGAAAACGTAACGTTACTTTAGCTTTATCGCCATCTTCAAGAAAGCGAATCAGGCTGCGGAGTTTTACCTGATAGTCGCCTTCGTCTGTACCAGGTCGGAACTTAATTTCCTTAACCTGAACAACCTTTTGCTTCTTCTTCTGCTCTTTTGTTGCTTTACTCTTTTCATAGAGGAACTTGCCATAATCCATAATTCGACAAACAGGTGGCTCTGCATTAGGGCTTATTTCAACTAAATCTAAAGTTGCTTCTTCAGCTTGTTTTAAAGCTTCATCTAAGCTTACTATACCGAGCTGCTCACCATCGACGCCGGTTAACCTCACCTCACGAGCTGTAATTTCATCATTGATTTTATGTGCTCGTGTTGACTGAATTCGTTTACTGACTTTAATATCTCATTCCTCCAAATTAATTTATCATTAATTCATTTGTTCTAATGAACGACTATGAATTTCGTTAAGCAACAATTCTATAACATGTTTCACTTCAAAGCTACCAAGATCTTTACTTTGACGAGTTCGAACTGAAATTGTTCCTGATTCCATTTCTTTGTCTCCACAAACAAACATATAAGGAACACGTTTTAGAGTATGCTCGCGAATTTTAAACCCTATTTTCTCATTTCTCAAGTCCGCTTTTGCTCTAATGCCAACTTTTTGTAATTGTGCGGTTAATTGTTTGGCATATTCAGCTTGATTATCGGTAATGTTAATTACTGCAACTTGCAATGGAGCAAGCCAAGTAGGGAAAAAACCTGCACAGTTTTCAGTCAAGATACCCATAAAACGCTCCATAGAACCTAAAATAGCTCTATGAATCATAACTGGGACATGACGTTCATTATCTTCACCTACATAAGTCGCATCTAAACGTTCAGGTAGCATAAAATCAAGCTGAACTGTACCGCATTGCCATGCTCTACCTAAACAGTCATGCAAGGTAAATTCTATTTTTGGGCCATAAAAAGCGCCTTCACCTGGTAAATATTCGAATTCAATGCCATTTTCTGTTAAACATTCAGCTAAATCTTTTTCAGCAAGATCCCAAGTTTCATCCTTACCAATTCGTTTTTCAGGACGGGTTGATAACTTAACAGTAATATCATTAAAACCGAAAGTACTATAAGTATCATAAACCATTTTGATACAGCTATTTACTTCACTGCGAATTTGATCTTCAGTACAAAAGATATGTGCATCATCTTGTGTAAAACCTCGAACGCGCATCAAACCATGTAAAGATCCTGAAGGTTCATTACGATGGCAACTACCAAATTCCGCCATACGTAATGGTAAATCACGATAAGATTTTAAGCCTTGATTAAAAATTTGTACATGTCCTGGACAGTTCATTGGTTTAATACAATATTCACGATTTTCAGAAGAAGTAACAAACATTAACTCTTTATAATTACCCCAGTGACCTGTTTTTTCCCACAAAACACGATCCATCATAAATGGACCTTTTACTTCTTGATAATCGTATTCTTTCAATTTAGTGCGAACAAAAACCTCAAGTTCACGGAAAATAATCCAACCATCATTATGCCAAAACACCATACCAGGTGCCTCTTCTTGCATATGATAAAGATCTAGTTGCTTACCAATTTTGCGATGATCTCGTTTAGCGGCTTCTTCTAAAAATTGTAAATAGCTATCAAGTTGTTTTTTATCTGCCCATGCTGTTCCATAAATACGTTGTAACATTTTATTATCACTGTTACCGCGCCAATAAGCTCCAGCAATTTTTTGCAATTTAAAATGATGGCAAAAACGCATATTAGGTACATGTGGTCCACGACACATATCAATATATTCTTCGTGATGATAAAGAGCTGGTTTTGAATCTTTTGGAATATTTTCATCTAAAATAGCAATTTTGTATGGTTCATGTCGCTCCCAAAAAACTTCTCTAGCGCGCTCCCAACTAGCCACTTCTTTTTTTACTTCATAATTTTTTTTAGCCAACTCATGCATGCGTTTTTCTAGTGCATCAAGGTCTTCCTGAGTTAAAGAGTGATCTAAATCAACATCATAATAAAAACCATTATCAATTGTTGGACCAATAGCCATTTGTGTATTAGGCCATAGTTGTTTAATTGCGTGACCCAATAAATGTGCACAAGAATGACGAATAATTTCGAGTCCATCTTCATCTTTGGCTGTAATGATGGCTAATGTTGCATCTTGATCAATGACATCACAGGCATCTTTACGCTCGCCATTTACACGCCCAGCTATACAAGCTTTAGCAAGACCTGCTCCAATACTTTGAGCAACTTCTAAAACAGTAACGGGTTTATCGAATTGACGTTGGCTTCCGTCAGGAAGAGTAATAATTGGCATAACAAATCCTTATAACAGTGGTGCGCCACACGAAAGCGCACTTGCTTACTTAAAAAATAGGTCGAATATACTACCACTTATCATCTGGATTTAAAATAGAAAGAATCATATTAATATGAAGCTTAATAAATATACTAAAACACATAGTTACCGGAAACTTTTTTACAAATAAATGGTTATTTTTGTATAACAAAGATTATAATCATTAACTAATAAAAGTTTATAATATGAACACATATGCTATGAATATTTGGATTGATGCTGATGCCTGCCCTAACCCAATTAAAGAGATTTTATATCGAGTTGCAAATCGAAAAGCAATAAATACAACATTAATTGCAAATCAATGTTTAACTATCCCTTTGTCACCTTATATTAAAACTTTATTAGTTGAAAAAGGATTTGATGTAGCAGATAGAAAAATAATTGAGTCGGTTCAAAAAAATGATTTAGTTATTACCTCAGACATTCCACTTGCATCCGAAGTTTTAAATAAAAATGCATTAGTGCTCACGCCACGAGGTGAACAATATACACTAGATACAATTAAAGAACGATTAATTATGAGAGATTTTATGGAAACCATGCGAGCAAGTGGAATACAATCTAAAGGTTCAGCTCCATTTTCCAGCAAAGACCGAGAAAAATTTGCTAATCAGCTTGATATATTACTTAATTCAACATCGAAATGAATTTAATAACTCTTTTAAATCGAGCAGCCAAATTAGCAAAACTAAATTTTTAGAAATAGCTCTCTGCTTTTGAATGGTTTTGATCCTACATAAGGTTTCAACGCCATCCTAGTAAAGCGTTTAGCTGCTTTTAACGTATCGATATTATCAAATTGACGTTTTCCTAAAGCTAAAACCTGCTCGCCAGTAAAGCTGATACTATTTTGTAATAAACTACTGATAAATCCTTTTTCCGATTGATATTGATAATGCATCGATTTAACAATGTCATCGCCAGTTACAGAGCAGTGAAAAAAATCAACGTGATATCCTAAATTTTCTAATAACGATAATTCAAAAGCTCGCAATACATTTTCAGCTGGAACCTGTTGTGCTAATTGTTGCAGACTTTTTAGATAATCATCAAAAAGAGTTAGCATTTCTACTTCTGCAACTAAAACTCGATGTAATAGTTCATTTAAATAAAATGCGCTATACAAAAAAACAGATACCAATGGCAATGTAAGCGACATAGCTTCAACTTTACGCAATGTTTTTATTTCACCTTGGCCTGAATATTGCACAATAAGTGGAGTAAAAGGTTGTAACATACCCTTCAAGGCTGAACTCTTTCTTCTAGCTCCTTTAGCTAATGCCTTTATTTTTCCGACATTCTCAACAAACAGATCGACTAATAAGCTGCTTTCAGTATAAGAGCGAGTATGTAGTATAAATGCTCTTTGCCAACTTTCCATTCAAAATACCTTTCAATCACACCACTGTTTTCTGATTAATAAATTGTATCTGACCAAAATTTAGATAAATCTATGAAATTTTCAACTGAAATTTAACTAAAGATCCGATATAATCAATGCAAACAATAGGATTATAGGATAAATAAAAGAGAAGCTATGGATCTTTTTTCAATAATTTTACTACTAGTATTAATTGTATCACTTTCTGGCGTCGTTATTAAAATGTTACCGATACAAATCCCATTGCCTCTAATGCAAATATTATTAGGTTGTATATTGGCTGCCTTTGGTGTTTATGTCAAATTTGACCCAGAGTTATTTCTTGTTTTATTCATTCCACCTTTACTCTTTGCCGATGGGCGTAAAACATCAGTAAAAGATTTTGTGCACAATGTTAGAGAAATTGTTGGGCTAGCGCTAGTTTTAGTTGTAATAACAATTGTAGCTGTTGGTTATTTACTTTATTGGATGTTACCAAAAGGAATCGATCTAGCAGCAACATTTGCATTGGCTGCTGTATTATCGCCAACTGATGCCGTAGCATTAAGTGGAATTGTTGGTAAAGGCCGTATCGAAAAAGAAAAGATGGAAATCATCGAAGGTGAAGCACTGATGAATGATGCTTCAGGTTTGGTTTCTTTAAAATTTGCTATTGCTATTGCCGTCGGTGATGCAGTATTTAACATCTTTGATATTAGTGTGCAATTTTTTGTAGTTGCTATTGGTGGATTAGTTATCGGTGTCTTATTTACTTGGTTATATGCACGTATTTTACGTAAAATAAATAAGCTTACTCACAATGACCCTGCAATTCAAATAGTATTACTATTTTTACTACCATTTGCCGCTTATATTATTGCTGAGGAATGTCATTGTTCTGGTATTTTAGCTGCAGTAAGTGCAGGTATGACAGTGAACCATTCTGGTATGATGAGAAATGCACCTTTAACAGCACGTTTGCAATCAGATAGTACATGGTCAATGTTAACCTTTGTGTTTAATGGTTTTGTATTTGTTTTATTAGGTATTCAGTTACCAAGCATTTTTAATAATACTTTTGCAGAAAACCAAATCGATACATCAATTGAAGTATGGCAATTATGTTTAATTGTTTTATTTGTTTTTGTTGTATTGATGGGAACTCGATTTGCTTGGTTATGGTCAATGAAACATATGCCAACGATGCCTTTTGGAACTAAGAGACCTCTTGCATTTAGAGCATACTCAACCAGAGATCTTTTAATTTCAACATTTGCTGGCGTTAGAGGCGCTATTACTCTAGCTGGTGTATTATCCATTACAACGACAATTAATGGACGTTATCAATTGGTCTTTATTGCGACAGGCATCATTTTAATCTCATTGATTGCAGCGGTGATAATCTTACCTATCTTATTACGAGGTAGTGTAATTTTAGATAATTCTGAACAAAAAAATGAAATTTTATCAGTTAAAGGCCAAATGGCAGAAGAAGCGATTATCAGTCTTGAAAAAATGCAAAATAATTTATTACAAGAAACTTCTGAATCTGGCTTAGATCAAGAAATTATACATGAAATTGGTTCTCGTGTTATTGGTTCATTAAGACGCCGAACTGGACTTAAAGATTTAGAACAAAAAGCACTAGAGGCTGAAAACTTAGAAAGACGTATGCGTCTAGTTGCAATTGGTGCAGAACGTACAGCTTTACTACAAATGAAAGTTCGTAATGAAGTGAGTGAAGAGGTTTTTGAGCATTTGAATACCGACTTGGATATTTATGAAAAAATGATTTCTGGGGATGCATAAATGATTGGAGCAAAAAGCCAAATTTTAAACAAAATTCATTCACAGTTTGTTAATAAAGCGCCCCATATTTTGGGGCTTACCTTACGATACATTCCTTTTAATGTCAAAAAACAAACCATAGAGCAATTATTGAAATTACAATTTGAACATTCTCTAGAAGATGGTGAACTGGATTTTTTAGAAAATCGTTGGCTTAAAATTCAAGTTACTGATCTGGAACTTGTGTGGTTTGTTAGTTTAATCGATAACAAATTAGTTGTTAGCCGAGAAGAAATTGCTGATGTAAGCTTTATAGGTAATGCTAATGATTTGATTATGATAGCAACTAGACGACAAGATCCCGATACGCTATTTTTTCAACGTCGTTTGATTGTTGAAGGTGATACTGAATTAGGGTTATATGTAAAAAACTTAATGGATTCTATAGAGTTGGAAGCTATGCCAAAATTTTTAAGGCTAACACTTGAAAAATTAGCCGACATTATCGAAAGTGCACCAACCAATTAAGAATAAATTATACTCATTTTAAATCATTCAAAATGTTTATTCTGTGTAATGATAGATTTCATTGAAAATTTTGAATTGATTAATTTCTATCTTGTAAATAATAGATTATTCTAACCCCCCATATAAAATGGGGAAAAGAAGCTGATTATTTTGAGTATATATAATGAAATTTATGAGTTTCTTTACAGAAAACATAAAATATATGGTTACAAAATGAAAAATAACCAAGAACAGCCAACTTTTTACTTCCACGATTATGAAACATTTGGAACTCATCCTGCATTAGATCGCCCTGCTCAATTTGCTGGAATTCGAACTGATGAGAATTTTAATATTATTGAAGATCCTTTGGTTATATATTGTTGTCAAGCTCAAGACTATCTACCCAATCCAGAAGCGGTACTAATTACTGGCATAACACCTCAAGAAACTAATAACAAAGGAGTTTGTGAAGCTGAATTTACTCGACAAATTCATCAGGCTTTTAGCAAACCTAATACTTGTATTTTAGGATATAACAATATTCGTTTTGATGATGAAGTAACGCGTAATCTTTTATATCGTAATTTTTATGACCCTTATACTTATTGTTGGCAACACAACAATTCTAGATGGGATCTACTTGATGTAGTTCGTACTTGTTATGCGCTAAGACCAGAAGGAATTAATTGGCCAACTAATGATGAAGGACTACCAAGTTTTCGTTTAGAACATCTAACAAAAGCAAATAACATTAAGCATGAACATGCACATGATGCAATGTCTGATGTTTATGCAACTATAGCAATGGCTAAATTAATAAAAGAAAAACAACCTAAACTGTTTAATTATTTTTTCTCATTACGTAAAAAAAATAAAGTTGCTGAACTTATTGATACAGTTAATATGACACCAATAGTTCATGTATCAGGCATGTTAGGTAGCCATCGTGGTAATCTATCTTTAGTTTCACCTATAATTTGGCATCCAGTACAAAATAGTGCCGCTGTTATTTGCGATTTAACTGGAGATATAGATCTCTTAATCGATCTCCCCGTTGAGCAAATAAAGGAAAGGCTCTACACCAAAACTGAAGATCTACAATTTGGTGAATCACGAATACCTTTAAAATTGATTCATACCAATAAATCTCCTATTATTGCACCATTAAAGACATTATTACCTGAAAATGCTGAACGGTTTAACATTGATATAGAGCAATGTTTAATAAACCAACATAAATTGTTAGAAAATCAAAATTTATTACAAAATAAAATGCAGACGTTATTTAATATTGATAATAATAGTCCCATTAATACTATTAACGCTGATGTTGATGCTCAAATTTATGGAAAATTTCTAAATAACCAAGATAAGTTACGCTGCGAGACTATTCGAACAACTCCAATCCATCTATTAGGTAGTTTATCATTAACGTTTGATGATCCTCGTTTACCAACACTATTTTTTCGTTATAAAGCGCGAAATTACCCACAAACATTAACAGAGCATGAACAGATTATTTGGAAAGATTACTGTCGTGATAAACTCACCCCCCCAAAAATTCAAGATTACTTATTAGTATTAGAACAATATGCTGAAACTTATATTCACCAACCAGAAAAACTAGCAATAATTAAACAACTTTATCATTACTGCCATTATTTAGTTGGTAATTAATTTTGACGAGCGTATCATATAAACAAATAACTTTATGTCACACTAGCACCGTCATAATTTATAATTAAGATTAATAGCATTTACGTTATGAAACATTTTCTAGCTAAGCACGCCACCATCAGACATAGACTATATTCTTTATACTATACACTTTTTAGTTATGGTCGTGGATTGGTCATATTAACTCTTTGTTTATGGGTGGGTAATATTATTTCTAAAATATTACCTATAATGATTCCTGGCAGTATTATTGGTTTATTGATCCTGTTCTTCTTACTTGCATTTCAGTTAATTCCCACTTGCTGGATCAAAAATAGCTGTAATCTATTCATGCGTTACATGACATTGTTATTTATTCCTGCAGCAATGGGGATTATGGATAATTATTCACTTTTATTACAAAATTGGGTTCCGATTATATTTGGCTGTGTAGGTGGTTCTCTTATTGTATTGATTCTAACTGCATTTTTAACGGAACAATGTCATAAAGTCGCAGCAAAAAATTCAATTTCATCACCAAAAGGTGAGGTCAATCAGCCATGATATGGATGCTACCATTAACACTTTTTGTTTTCTTCATTATTAGAAAAATATCATTTAAAATAAAAAATCCGTTATTTAATCCCCTAGTGATTACGGTCATAGTATTAATTCCAATTTTACTGATAACAAATACCAGCTATACACAATACGTTGACAACGTACAAATCATTAATGACCTATTGCCTTATTCTGTTGTTGCTCTCGCCTATCCTTTATATGAACTTATCCCCCAAATTAAAGCTCGTTGGAAGTCAATAATGATTATTACTTTTACCGCATCGCTTGCTTCAATGATAACCGGTGTTTGTATTGTATTTTGGTTAGGTGGAAGTATTGAGATTGCTGCATCTGTGCTACCTAAATCTGTTACTACTGCCATTGCAGTAACAATTGCAAGTAATCAAGATGGTGTACCGTCAATAGCTGCATTATGCGTGATATTAGTTGGAACATTAGGCGGTATATTTGGACATCAAATATTAAATTTAGTAAAAATAAAATCAGCACCAGCAAGAGGATTAGCTATCGGTGCTGTTTCACATGCTGTCGGCACTGCCCGTTGTATTGAAGTTGATTATAACGAAGGTGCGTATAGTTCGTTATCATTAGTTTTATGTGGTGTTATGACCTCATTGACAGCACCTTTTTTATTTCCAATAATGGTATTTATTTTTAACTGGTTTTAGCATGAAATTAAAAAAGCTTATTGCTTATATTGCTAGTTTCTGCTTGATTTTAATAACTGCTATTGTAGGTTTAGATTATTGGATCAGCTATAAAACAGCTCCTTATATTTATCATGATGAAAACAAACTTCCTTACCGGACTATTGGTGTTGTACTTGGAACATCGAAATATGTTCGAGGAGGAGGTTTAAATGATTTTTATCGTAATCGTATTGATGGAGCAATTGATCTTTATTGGCAAAACAAAGTTGATTATTTATTATTAAGTGGTGATAACGCTCTTTTAAGCTACAACGAACCAATTACTATGAAGAAGGATTTGATAAAAGCTGGAATTCCTAGCGATGTGATCGTTTTGGATTATGCAGGTTTTAGAACTTTCGATTCAGTGGTTCGTGCCAATAAAGTATTTGATGCAAATAATTTTACTATTATCACTCAAGAGTTTCATTGCGAACGAGCCATTTTTATTGCCCTTGCTCAAGACATACAAGCACAATGTTTTGCTGTGCCCTCCCCTAAAAATATGAAGTTAGTCCGTATCCGCGAAATGTTTGCGCGTGTTAGTGCATTTATTGATCTTTATATTCTAAAAAAAGAACCTAGATATCTTGGCCCTGTAATTCCTATTTTATCTAATGCTCAATAACCATCCTAAATAACAAAAGATTGTAAAAACTTTCAGGAAAGTGCATCTTTAAGTATAAAAACCAGACAAAAGAGAACTTGTCTAATAAATTAGATTGCATTTTTATGCAGGAAAAAGTAATATTTAATCAAATTTAGCATCAAGAAAAATGTATAACTAACAATGAATATTGAATTAAACCATATTAACTGTTTTTATGGTAAACATCAGGCTTTAAATGATGTTTCACTCTGTTATCCACTTGGTGAAACCATTGTTTTACTTGGTCAAAGTGGAGCAGGAAAAAGCTCTTTATTAAAAGTATTTAATTTACTTGAAATACCTAAATCAGGGCAGATGACTATTGCTAACACCCATTTTGATTTTTCTGAAAAAATCAGTGAATCAACAATTAGACATCTCCGTAAAAATGTAGGCATGGTATTTCAAAACTATAATTTATGGCCGCATTTGACGGTACTAGAAAATTTGATTGAAGCACCTTGCCAAGTATTAAAGTTATCTAAAAAAGAAGCTTGCGATAAAGCAATGGCGATATTACAAAGATTGCAAATTGATGATATGGCACAACGCTACCCGCTTCACCTCTCAGGTGGACAACAGCAACGTGTAGCTATTGCTAGAGCGTTAATGATGGAACCTCAAATATTATTATTCGATGAACCTACAGCAGCATTAGATCCAGCAATTACATCGCAAATTGCCGAAATTATCAATGAGCTATCTCAAACAGGTATTACACAAATTATAGTTACGCATGAAGTTGATTTTGCACGCAAAATTGCTTCACAAGTAATTTATATGGAGCAAGGTAAAATCATTGAGCGAGGACAACTCGAATGTTTTGCTCATCCTAAAACTGAAGAGTTTAAAGCTTATTTGTCACATTAATTAAAATAAAATTAGGTGGATATATGAAAAAAACGTTACTAGCCATTTGTCTTGCAGGAACTGCTTTTGTAGCTCAAGCAGCAGACACCTTAACAATCGGAACAGAAGCAACTTATGCGCCTTTTGAATTTACTAATGAAAAAAATGAAATCATCGGCTTTGATATTGATGTGATTAATAAGATTTGTGATGAAATAAAAGTTTCATGCAAAATTGTCAATCAATCATTTGATGGTTTAATTCCTAGCTTAAAAACTCGTCGAATTGATGCCGCTATAGCCGGAATTGATATTACGCCAGAACGACAAAAACAAGTTGATTTTACTAAAATTTATTATGATGATAGCTCAATCCAATTTGTTACATTGAAAGATACATTGACTAGTCTCGATCAACTAAAAGGTAAACGAGTTGGTCTACAAAAAGGAACAACTTATCCTAAATATTTAAGTGATAAATTCCCAGATATGAAAGCGGTTAGCTATGATAGTTATCAGTACGCTATTTTAGATTTAAAAGCGAAGAGAATTGATGCAATAGTTTCAAGCTCAATCGTAGCTGGCGAATGGCTAGGCAAAGAGGCAGATATTGTTGCTTTAAGCGATAAAATCACTGACCACGACTATTTTGGTGAAGGTTTAGGAATTGCTATCCGTAAGGGTAACGAAAAATTACTTAACCAATTTGATCAAGCAATAGATAAATTAAAAGCTAACGGTGAGTTAGATGCTATCTATAAAAAATGGTTTAATAAATAAACTATATTTTTAAATAAATACAATGATAATCTCGCCGCATTATCTTGCGGCGAATTTATTTTTTAAATTAACCTTGGTTTTTTTATGTTTGATTTTTTTGCAAATAAAATGATATGGATCTCATCGTTAATGGATGGGTATATTTTGCCGCTTATACAAGCAACAGGTATCACATTATCATTGGCCTTTGTATCATTAATTATCGGAATTGTTTTCGCTTTAATTTTCTCAATACTAGAATCTGTTCCATTTAAACCCGTTGCGTGGGCAATGTCCTTATTTAACTTAACAATTCGCGCGTTACCTGAATTATTAATTGTGGTAGCTATTTATAACGGATTACCACTATTATTAATATTATTAAATGATGGTTTCACAATCGATCTTTATTATTTGTCGTTGACGATACAATTAGATATTCAAGATTTTAATATTAGTCCTTTTTTATGCGGTGTTGCAGCACTATCACTTTTATACGCTGTTTATGCCTCTCAAACGTTACGCGGTGCATTTAAAGCAATTTCTAACGGACAAAAACAAGCAGCTCAAGTACTTGGGTTAAGTAAATCACGCACGTTTCTTCGTATTATAATGCCACAAATGTGGCGTCATGCCTTGCCTGGATTAAGTAATCAGTGGTTAATTTTGTTAAAAGACACCGCATTAGTTTCAGCAATTGCAATTGATGATTTAATGATGCAAACCAAAACTATCATCGCGCGAACCAACCAACCTTTTTTATGGTATTTTGTTGCAATGATCATTTATCTAATTATCTCAATTTTAAGTCAAAAGGTTATAACGCGTATTGAAAAACGCTCAACCTATTTTGAACAACCTACATCAGCGAAAAGTTAGTAAGGCCGTATTATGTCTGATAATTTTATTCATTACCTTAACATCATTGCCCAAGGTTTACCCGATACATTAAGTTTAGGTATTTTGGGTATTTTATCTGCTGGATTGATTGCTGCTTGTCTATCATGCATATTGTCATTAAATCACTTTATATTAAATAAAGTTATACGCACATATGTCATTATATTTACAGGTACACCTTTACTAGTACAACTTTTACTAATTTATTATGGGCCATCACAATTTAGAGATATTTTAATCAAAATACCGACGTTTTATAACATTATTTCTTCGCCTTGGTTTTGTGCCTATTTAACATTAACACTCAATAGTGCCGCCTATACAACTCAAATTTTTTATGGTTCATTAAAAGCCTTACCTAAAGGACAGTGGCAAGCTTGTGAAGCACTTGGCATGAATAAAAAACAAACTTTAAAAGTTGTTTTGCCTTATGCATTAAAAAGAGCCCTTTCGACTTATTCAAATGAAGTTGTCTTTGTAGTAAAAGGCACAGCATTAGCGTCAATGATTCCTGTTATGGATGTTATGGGCTACAGCAATGAATTGAATGCGGATTATTATGATTTCACTATTTTTATTGCTGCTGGGTTAATATATCTCTTGATAAATGGTTTACTTAGCACCATTATGAGGATTATAGAGAAAAAAGCCCTCAAATTTGAAAACTAATATGAGCCAATTTGATTCAGCATCTTTTTTAAAAACAGTTCCACATAAGCCAGGAATTTATCAAATGTTTAATGATAAACAGACGATTATTTATGTGGGAAAGGCTAAAGATCTTAATAATCGCTTAAAAAGTTATTTTAATAATAGTAAAAAAACGCTAAAAACGGATATGCTCGTTAGTCATATCCATCATATTGAATTTACAATTACCAATACCGAAACCGAAGCCTTACTGCTTGAACAGACTTATATTAAAAAGTATCAACCCCGATACAATGTACTGTTAAAAGATGACAAAAGTTACCCTTTTATAAAGTTAAGCAAAGAACAACATCCGCAATTGTCTCTTTATCGTGGTGCGGTCAATCGAAAAAAAGATGAATTTTTTGGCCCTTATCCAAGTGGATATGCAGTAAAGCAAATATTAGCTTTATTACAAAAAACATTTCCAATAAGACAGTGTTTAAATTCAACCTATCGCAACCGAACTCGCCCCTGCCTACAATATCAAATTAAACGTTGCTTAGGGCCTTGTGTGTCTGGATTAGTCAGTGATGAAGATTACCTAGAACAAGTTAACTATGTTAGATTATTTTTATCTGGTCAATCAGATCAGATAATACAAAAAATAACTGAAGATATGCAAAAAGCTAGTAGCGAACTCAACTTTGAAAAAGCAGCGGTTTTGCGTGATCAACTTCAAGCAATAAAACACATTAATGAAAAACAAGCAATATACAATAATAATGATAATCTTGATGTTATTGGATTCCATTATGAATTAGGATTAGCTTGTATCTATGTACTGTTTATTCGGAATGGGCAAACTTTTGGTCATCGATCATACTTTCCTAAAGTACCATCAAATACAGAACTAGAAGAAGTTATAGAAACTTTTTTAGGACAATTTTATCTACAAGGTAACCAGAATAGAAATATTCCGAGAAAAATTTTACTCAATTTTTCATTATCAGATAAACAACCAATGGAAGAGACACTGTCACTTATTGCAGAGCATCAAGTTAAACTCATTGATGAACCTAAAGGAGATAATCTTAAATTACTCAATATTGCAACAGTAAACGCTCAAACTGAAGTTAAAAATAAGCTATTAGAAAATTCCACAATAAAACAACGATATGACGCATTAAAATCTTTTTTGGGAATCGATAAAATTAACCGAATGGAATGTTTTGATATCAGCCACTTTATGGGTAAAAACACGATTGCATCTTGTGTTGTATTTGATGATAAAGGACCTGTTAAATCTGAATTCCGTCGTTATAATATTACTGGTATCACACCTGGCGATGATTATGCGGCAATGGAACAAGTCTTAACGCGCCGTTACAGTAAAAAAGAACTACCCGATGAAAAAGTTCCTGATATTATTTTTATTGACGGTGGTAAAGGGCAACTTAATCAAGCTCTAAAGGTATTTGAACAATTAGAGGTAAATTGGAACAAAAATCATCCTATACTAATTGGTGTTGCTAAAGGAGCTGATCGTAAAGAAGGATTAGAAACCCTCTTTTTTGAAGCTCATGGTACAGGACATTATCTTGATGATCATTCCCCTGCACTATTACTCATTCAGCAAATAAGAAATGCATCACATGATCATGCTATTGTTGGTCAACGTAAAAAAGGGACAAAACAATTAACCGACAGCGCCTTAGAACATATTGAAGGTATTGGCGCTAAAAGGCGTCAAGCACTACTGAAACATTTTGGTGGATTAAGAGAGTTAAAAAATGCCAGTATTGATGAAATAGCGCAAGTACAAGGTATATCAAAACAATTAGCTGAAAAAATTTATCTAAATTTACAACAATAACCCATTGAAAAAATAACATATTTCAGGCAACATAATCATTAAGAAAATACTGTTTTTTATTAATCTATAATGCATTGATTAATAAAATAAAAAAAGAGCTTTTGTCACATGAAAATTAATTTTCCAACATTTTTAACACTATTTCGAGTTATTTTAATTCCTTTTTTTGTGCTGGCATTTTATTTGTTCCCTCATGAATGGTCTGGTTTTTTCTCTGCATTAATTTTTTTAATTGCGGCCGTGACTGATGTATTAGATGGTTATCTTGCTCGCCGCCTAGGACAGACAACCAAGTTTGGCGCATTTTTAGATCCAGTCGCCGACAAAATCATAGTAACAATAGCGCTTGTTTTAATTACACAATATTATCAATCATGGTGGATCTCAATCCCTGCAATTATTATTGTTTCACGAGAAATTATAATATCGGCCTTACGGGAATGGATGGCTGAAATTGGTAAACGTAACAATGTAGCTGTTTCGTCAATTGGGAAAATCAAAACGATAGCACAAATGACAGCATTAACTTGGCTACTTTGGCGTCCTTGTGACATTGTTATTTACGCAGGTCTTGCAGCATTGTTTATTGCAACAGTATTAACGCTATTATCAATGTTGCAATATTTATGGATAGCACATAGCGATTTATTAGAAGAATAATAACTTTTAGTTAATATTTCTACCTAAGCATGTTTTTATTCGAGTAATTTTGTTGATAAATTCTAGTAAACAAAATTACTCATCCCCTTCAAAATCAACCAATAACTTCTATTTAAATTGTTAATCAGTCAAACATTGAGCAATTAAACGATTTATTTAAAATTTTTATTGACTGAAACCATAAGATCGGTAAAATGCACAGCATTCAAAACAAATTACTTTTTAGTAATTAATTTTGAGCCCGGGTGGTGAAATCGGTAGACACAAGGGATTTAAAATCCCTCGGCCTTTTTGGCCGTGCGAGTTCAAGTCTCGCCCCGGGCACCACTTCTTACCTATGCGGGAATAGCTCAGTTGGTAGAGCACGACCTTGCCAAGGTCGGGGTCGCGAGTTCGAACCTCGTTTCCCGCTCCAGTTCATGATGTATAACGCTGTAATGAAATATACAACTTGTAGTATATTCCTTTTGGAATCACTCAATAAATACTATTTTCCATTCTATTAAAAAGAACAAAAAATTTGGGTAACTAATAACCTTTCCGGGCATCGTGGATGAATGCGTTTTTTTCGCTTTATCCTGAGATTAAGCTTTAACTCACAATACACCCGTTTATGATTCCATTTATAGCCGAGTTTTTTGATACGATTAAAGCATTTAGGAAAGCCACAGCGTAAATGCCGGTCAGTGATAGCACTCAACACCGAAATAATCACTGAATCATCCTGTAACTTAGGTTGATATTAGTAAGCACAACGGCTTAAGCCAACAATGGCACAACTCATAGCAATACTAACCGATTGATTTTGTTGTGGTTGATGTGCCCACGTTTTACGTGCCTTTGTGGGCACTAAAGCTTTTTTATGATTTCTTCCTGAAGCTGGGATTTTAAGCTCAGTTCGTCAAACATCTGCTTAAGCTTGCGGTTTTCAGCCTCCAGCTCCTTTAAGCGTTTGATATCCGAAGTTTCCATTCCGCCGTATTTTTCTCGCCATTTATAAAAAATTGAATTACCCATGCCATATTTACGGCACAGCTCTTTAACGGGAAGACCAGCTTCAGCTTCTTGATGTTCAGTCATTTTTTTCATATATCATAGAGAATTTTCTACTTTTTTGCTGTACTATTTTAGGAGATAGTTACAATTTGAATTCGATACTAAATTTTTTGACCATGATATTTGTCTCCTATGATTTTATTTATATCATAGAGGTCACTTTTGTCCATTTTTTTGGCTAGGATCAAAGTTAGAATGAAAAATTAATATAAAAAATGTAAATACCCCAAACTTAATACACAACTCACGTAGAAAATTAAGCTGCCTGTTTTAATGTTTTATACTCGATCGGCGTCATATTATTTAGTGCTTCATGAGGCCTTTCGGTGTTATAAATCGTTAACCATTCTTCGGTTATTCTCCTTGCTTGCGCTAGGTTGTTAAAAAGATATAAATCTAACACTTCAGTTCGATAAGTCCGATTAAATCGTTCAATGTAACCATTTTGATAAGGGCTACCGGGTTTGATGTAATCTATAGTTATACCAT
>NZ_LZHQ01000028.1 GCF_001690655.1 Gilliamella sp. Occ3-1 | reverse complement strand
GTATCCATTAAAAATACGAGTCGATAATGGACCAGAATTCACCGGAAACACGTTTACTAATTGGGCAAAAACACATGGTATAACTATAGATTACATCAAACCCGGTAGCCCTTATCAAAATGGTTACATTGAACGATTTAATCGGACTTATCGAACTGAAGTGTTAGATTTATATCTTTTTAACAACCTAGCGCAAGCAAGGAGAATAACCGAAGAATGGTTAACGATTTATAACACCGAAAGGCCTCATGAAGCACTAAATAATATGACGCCGATCGAGTATAAAACATTAAAACAGGCAGCTTAATTTTCTACGTGAGTTGTGTATTAAGTTTGGGGTATTTACAGGAATGGACTCGGGGCGGGTTTTTGGTGCCACAGAATTACCGGCATTATTAAATAATCCCAAAGTGACGTCAGTCAATGGTATTCCAACATCGGTATTAAGATCTATCGAACAAACCGAGGGAATGGGGCGTGCTTTTGAGCATATTAAAAATATTGCCGGTTTAGATGCCGCAGGCACTAAGTTAGCGCCAGATAATGTTAAATCTTGGTTAAAGCTTTATGAACCTGACGGAAAGTTTAATAGTGAGTATCTTAACAATCTTAAAGATACTTACAATAATTTATCGCCAGAAATGCGAAAAAGTGTTAATCAAACTTCTAAATATCTAGCGTCAGCAGGCGAAAAAATCGCAAAACGCTTGCCTATTTTGGGTTATATTATGACCGGGATCGGACTTGGCTTTGCATCGGCAGAAGCTCAGGCTGCACTTGATCGAGGCGATGTTAACGAGGCAAGAGGAATTTTACTTGAGTTTGGCGTTAAAGAAATTAGTGGCAATATATTAGGGGCATTGGCAGGAACCGTTGCTGCAGGATTAGCGGCTACAGCCGGAGCACCAGCTTTAGCCGTTATCGGTATCGGCTTAGGTGCTGCTGTTGTGGCTGGTTTGCTTTCGGATGCGATGGTAGATAAGTTTGCTGATTTATTCCGAGATAATGATCAAAATGGACTAATTGATCTTTGGGATAAGTTAAAGGATCTACTTAATGATGCTGGAAATGCTATTATGGGGCCTATTGCAGCGTTATTTCCTTCTATTCCCGAAGCGGCGAAACGAGCATGGTCTCCTATTATTATCGATCTTGATCGTGATGGCGTTGAAACAATTAGTAAAGATAAAAATATTCATTTTGATTTAAATGCCAACCAATTTGCCGAAAATACAGGATGGGTTGGTGCCGATGATGGATTGTTGGTGCTAGATTTAAATGATAATGGTGTTATTGATGATGGAAGAGAACTGTTTGGTGAAAGCTCATTATTACAAAATGGCAAAACAGCTAAAAATGGTTACCAAGCATTAGCTCAATATGATGAAAATGGTGATGGCGTTATTGATGCTAAAGATAGTATTTGGCAAAAATTAAAAGTATGGCAAGATAAAAATAGCAATGGTCTTACCGACGAAAATGAACTAATTAGCTTAGAACAAGCGGGAGTTTCATCGATTAGTACAAACTATTCAAAATCAGATTATGTGGATAGTAACGGAAATGAACATCGCTTAACCGGTGAAATCACCTACACCGATGGAAGCAAAGGAAAATCCACCGATGTTTGGTTTGCAACAGATCAAGCAAATACTATTTATACTGGCGAAAAACACTATATTGACGAGGTAAGAAAATACCCTTCAGTACGAGGATTTGGTAATCTTGTTAACTTATCTATTGCGTTAAGTCAAAATACAGAGCTAAGAAATTTACTCGATAAATTTATCGCTAATCCTATAACAACTGACATTCTACAAGTTATTGACGATATTATTTTTAGTTGGGCCAATGTGGATCAGGTTGACCCAAATAGTCGAGGTAATATAGACGCTAGAAAATTAACTGTATTAGAAATCATTACAGGAGAAAAATATACTAATATCTATTATGGTAATAATGCTCCTCCTGTAGGTACTTTTGGTGCTAATTTATTAATGGGTGAATATAATAAATTCAAACATTATGTTACCGCTAGTCTTTTAGCTCAAACCGAATTTAAAGAGGCGTTTAAATTATTAAAAATAGATATAAATAATGGAAATGCCGTGATTGATTTTTCAGGATTAGAGCGTCATCTTAATCAGATAACTGATCCAGCACAAAAACTTTTATTGAAAGACGTTATTGATGGCTATTTAACATACAATAGTTCTGATGAGTATTATCAGTCAATTAAAAATAAATTGGGTGAAAATACATTAACCGGTAATAATTTTTATGTATTTGGCTTATCAGGTCATGAGTCGATTACTGACTCATCAGGAATTGATAAACTGTTATTTATGAATAGCATTAAAGCTGAAAATATTCGATTTTCACGCCAAGGAACAGATATAACAGCAACCTTAATTGATGGCAAAAGTAGCATCACCTTCAAGAATATTTTTGCCAATGCAACGTCAGTAAATGCAAGCATTAATACTAATAATGCTATTGAAGAGTTTATATTTGCCGATGGCACCAAATTAACGTGGGATGAGGTATTAAACAACCGCTTAGTAATGACAGGTACAGATAGTGACGATATTATTTTAGGCAGTAAAGGCAATGATATCTTATCGGGTGGTAAAGGTAATGACCTGTTATCAGGCGGAGCCGGAAACGATACTTACTTGTTTAATTTAGGCGATGGTCACGACACAATAGATAACCAAGGCGAATTAGGTTACACCGGTTTTTGGAATAGAATAAAATCTGATGTTGATACAATCCGTTTTGGAGAGGGTATTCGTGCTGATATGCTAAGTCGTTCTAGAAAAAACAATGATTTAGTTATCTCCATTAATAACCAAAATTCAATCACCATAAAAAATTGGTTTTCAACTGGTGATACGCAATTAGCCGCTAGGGTGGATTTTTTTGAATTTGCAGATGGCATACAACTTAATATTAAAGATTGGTATAGCAATAATCCAGTTGTGACATCGGGCACAGCAAAAGATGAGACACTGTTAAGCTCAAATTACAATGATATTTACCAATTAGGCCGTAATAGTGGTCATGACCAAGCGACAGAATTAGGCGGAAACGATAAGCTAGAGTTTATCGATGGTATTACGCCGAATGACGTTATATTTTCACGCCAAGGGGCAGATATAACCGCAACCTTAATTGACGGCAAAAGTAGCATCACCTTCAAGAATATTTTTGCCAATGCAACATCAGCAACCGCAGACATTAATAGCTATAATGTTATTGAAGAGTTTATATTTGCCGATGGCACCAAATTAACGTGGGATGAGGTATTAAACAACCGCTTAGTAATGACAGGTACAGATAGTGGCGATATTATTTTAGGCAGTAAAGGTAATGATATCTTAACAGGTGGTAAAGGTAATGACCTGTTATCAGGCGGAGCCGGAAACGATACTTACTTGTTTAATTTAGGCGATGGTCACGACACAATAAATAACCAAGGCGAATTAGGCTACACCGGTTTTTGGAATAGAATAAAATCTGATGTTGATACAATCCGTTTTGGAGAAGGGATCTCAGCGAAAATGGTTGATATTAAAAAATCGGATACAGATCTTTTAGTAACATTTGGTACCGATTCTATTACAATTAAAAATTGGTTCTCAACTAAGCTAGATACTCGATTATCTTCCCGAATTGATATTTTCCAATTTGCGGATGGTTCATCGTGGTTAGCGGCTGATATTAACGCTCATATTAACGATGGTATACCACTACCTGTATTTTCATCAAATGCATCTACAGCTAATTTTTCATTAATAACGCAAAGCATAAGCGCTTTTGTTGCATCAGATGATGATAGTGATGTGGTAACTGATGAGTTAATACTGGCCAATCCATCGCCACATTTTAGTCCTTCAATCAAAATCTAACTAATCTTTAGATTTTATTTTAATCATTAAAAGACAGCTGATAAGGGCTGTCTTTTATTTAGAATTTAAGTTTGTTTTGTTGGTCTAAATGGTGAATTATTTTGGAAAAATTGATGCAAAAAGAAAAGTATAATGATTTATGGTTAGGATTTACGATTATCGCTCAATTTTATGGATTAGCGGTCAATACTAAATCGTTACAAGAACAGTTTTATGTTGATGATGAACATAATATCCCACTCCAGTTTGTTAGAGCAGTCAAAAAAACAGGGTTAAAATGCCGCTATATTGATAAATTAAATCTAAATAATAAAATATCGACGCCTATTATTGTCCATTTAAAGCAGCAAGGTTATGTCGTTTTATTAGCAGTTAAAGATGGTCAATGGCTGATTCAATCTCCTCACAAAAAACAGCCAGAAGTAATAACGCCACAGGTACAAGAAAAAATGAGTGCGTTTTTATTTACCAAACGAATTACATGGGAATCGATTAATCGAGAGTTTAACATCCAATGGTTTTTTCAAGCTTTTATGCGTTATAAAAAACTGATGGGTGAAATTTTATTGACCTCATTTTTTATCCAAATTTTAGCCTTGGTTACACCATTATTTTTTCAGGTAGTTGTAGATAAAGTGCTCGCTCATCAAAGTTTAACAACATTAGATGTGTTAGCTATCGGAATGTTTACTATCGTGATTTTTGATGTGATTTTGGGCGGGCTACGTAATTATCAAATGGCGCATACCTCGCAACGTATTGATGTCATGCTTAGTTCGTTACTATATAAACATCTGCTTTCATTACCTTTAAGTTACTTTAAATCCCGTCAAGTTGGTATTACTGTTGCTCGTGTTTATGAACTAAAAACAGTACGTGAATTTTTAACTGGCAGTGCAATGACACTTTGTTTAGATATTCTTTTTGCGATTGTTTTTTTTGTCATTATGGCATTTTATAGTATTCCCCTGACATTAATTGTTTTGGTGTCATTGATTCCTTATATCATGTTATCAGCTTTTATTACCCCAGTGTTACGTAGACGTCTTGATGAGCAGTTTCAACAAGGTGCTAGAAATCAAGCCTTTTTAGTGGAAAGTATCTCAGGTATTGAGCAAGTTAAAGCGATGGCAGTTGAAAATCATATGACACGTCGTTGGGATGAACAAATTGCCTACTTTGTAACAAGCTGTTTTAAAACACAAAATTTAGGTAATATTGCAGGGCAAATATCTCAACTGGTTAATAAATTAACGAGTGTTGCCATTTTATGGTATGGCGCAAATTTAGTGATTGAAGGCAAATTGACTGTAGGTGGACTGGTCGCTTTTAATATGTTTGCAGGACAAGCAACAACTCCCGTATTACGATTAGTGCAGTTATGGCAAAGTTTTCAGCAGGTTTCGATTTCAGTAAAACGATTGGGCGATATATTAAATGTTCCTGCGGAACGACAACAAGAAAATAGCAGTGTTTTGAAAGAAATCAAGGGACATGTCCGTTTTGCTAACATCTCTTTTGCTTATAGACCCGATGCTGCGCCTGTTATTCGACAATTGAATTTATCGGTTAATGTTGGTGAGGTTATCGGTATTGTTGGGCGCTCAGGATCGGGTAAAAGTACATTAACTAGGTTGATACAGCGACTCTATACCCCGATAGAAGGGCAAGTTTTTATCGATGGTATTGATATTGCACAAACAGATCCCCAATGGTTACGTAAACAAATTGGCGTGGTATTACAAGAGACACAGCTTTTTAATGGCTCTATTCGTGACAATATTGCATTGGCGATTCCTGATGCGCCTCTTGAAGCGGTGGTTAATGCTGCAATAATGGCCGGTGCTCATGATTTTATTAGTGAATTTCCATTAGGATATGATACGCCAGTCGGCGAGAATGGGGGGCAATTATCTGGTGGACAAAAACAGCGAATTGGTATTGCTCGTGCATTAATAACTAATCCTAAATTGCTTATTTTTGATGAAGCAACTAGTGCGCTTGATTATGAGTCAGAGCAGATTATTCAAGATAATATGGCAAAAATTTGTCATGATAAAACGGTTTTTATTATTGCTCACCGCCTATCAACAGTTAGGCACGCAGATCGCATTATTGTAATGGAAAAGGGTGAAATTGTTGAACAAGGTTCTCACCAAATGTTATTGGATAAAAAGGGGATCTATCATAAGCTGCATGATTTACAAAGTGGGAGCCATTGATGAAAAAAAAATACCGTGACTTTTTGCCTGCTGTATTAGAGGTTCAAGAGACACCGCCTTCCCCCCTTGGGAGGTTGTTATTATGGGTAATTATGGTTTTATTTGTTATTGTTGTTTGCTGGGCCTCGTTAAGTAAAGTTGATATTGTTGCCACCACTCGAGGAAAATTAGTTGTCAATGAGCTATCAAGACCCGTTAACACGTCGGTCACAGCTGAAATTGTTGCCGTATTGGTTAAAGAGGGCCAGCATGTTGAAAAGGGACAGCCTTTAATTAAGTTAAATAGCAAATCATTGTTAGCACAATTAGAAGAGAATCTATTACAACAACAGATTAATCGTTTTCATATTGCTAGGTTAACATTATTGTACGAACACTACCTTAATCGCCCAGCGCCAATGACTTTACCTACTGAGTTACAAACCGAGTCCCCAATACTTGCCAAACAAATTTCGATGCTACTTCAAGCTGAAGTAGAAGATGATTATAAAGAAAAAGAGGTTTTTAAGTTAAACCAACAAGTTTTAATGGCTCAAATAGAAAATTATCAAGCTCAAAAAGAGATGGCTGAAAATCTATTACCGATTTATGAAGAACAACATCAGGCGCTGGATTTGCTATATAAAAAAAATATGACAAGTAAAGATAGTTTACTTGAGGTTAAGAAAAAATATCTAGAAGCAAAATTTACTGTGAGTGCAGCAGAAGCAAAAGTGAAAGAGATGCGAGCAAGTTATGCCCAAATTGATACACAAATAAAATCTCATGTTGCCGATAAAATTAAAGAAGTTGAACAGGAAAAAATACAAAAACTCAATCAAAACCACATATTATCCGTACAACAAAAACAGCTAGAAGCACTTATTGCACAGTATGAATTAAAAGCCCCCATTGCTGGGATTGTAGAATCGTTAGCTTACCGAGATGCAGGCGCTGCAGTTGAGGCGCCTCAAGAGCTATTGAAGATTGTTCCTGAAAATGAAAAACTGATTGCAGAAGTTTGGGTTAGTAACCAAGATATTGGTTTTCTAAGAAAAAATCAATCAGTTACGGTTAAGGTTGATACATTTGATTTTACGCGTTATGGTTGGATTGAAGGCAAATTGTTAACTATTTCTTCTGATGCTATTGAAGATAAAGACTTAGGGCTTGTATATAAGGCTGTCATTGAATTAAGTAAAAATCACTTAATTATTGATGATCAAGCTGTTAATTTAGAGCCAGGGATGTCAATTTCTGCGGAAATAATAACAGGACAAAGAACATTATTAAGCTATCTATTAAGCCCAATGATGGAAGCTTTAGATGACGTTGGTAAGCAACGTTAGTATATTAATTTATAATAGCCTTTATTTAATCTGACCGATAATTATTACTCATCGGGAGCATTTTTCAGATAAAACCGATGAGTAACTTATTTTGATAAGTTTGTTCTACCCCAAATCAATCAATACCTAGCACCATTCGCCCATTTTTAGTTGCCACATTCACCACATTATCTAAATCAGTGTAACGGCATCCTGTTACTAACAATTTAAGTTCTTCCCACATATTACCCGTTGAAAATGGTAACATATAATCACTAACATTATCTGTGCCAATAGCAACAGGAATACCCGCAGCGGCGAGTTCATCCACTGGCGTTAGTGAGTTACGAGTAGGACCATGCTCTTCACGGCGAGGGCTATCGATCCAAGCAAATGGGCAGGCGATAACCATCATTTTGGCTTCTTGCATTTTTTTGTAGAGTTTTTGACGATACTCTAAACTATGCGCAGTAATTGATATGCTATGAATCGCAACCACACGTCCATGCATACCGTGTTCAAGGGTTTTATCAGTAAGCTGTTCTGTTTCGATTTCATCTTGTGAATTAAATTGGTCAACATGCACATGCACCATTTTGCCTAATGATTTACCAGTTTGCATTAAAACGTCAAGATGTTTAAGTCCCATACCTTCACCATGATCACGCTCATCACGACGTGGCAAACCGCCAATAATATCAACCAAATCAGCGCCTTTATCAAACCAATAACGCGCCTCTTTATCAATAACACCTTTAAGTGTTTGATTGACTAATTTTATGATGATGTCGTTTTTATAGGTTTCTCGAGCCCGTAATGCCCCTTTAATAGCACGCTCTTCTGCAATAGGGTCAATATCAACAAACGATCCCATGGCACTAACACCTTGCTCAATCATTCGCTCAACCGCCATACTAAAATGTCGATAATAATCCTCCTCGCTCATCGACGCTTTGACTTTATCTAGCGTATCCCATTTTTCAATTAATGATTGTTTTTGATAAATATCAAAACTATCAACCGAGATAGTAAAAGCACGATCTGCATGCATATGCGAATTAACCCAACCACCATTTTGCTTAATATTATTCATTAAATAGGCTTTTAAACTTTGGTCTCTTTTGGTTAATAACATGTTTTTATGTTCAATCATAATATGCCTCTACAATTCAATCATTTTAAATCAAGTTGATAAAATCTGGCGCAATAGGCAAAAAAAATCCCCCAAAAAGGAGGATAAAATGAAATCAATAATATTAATGATTAAGATTACTGAGTTACAATTGATCATTGCGCTTACACCGTATCGATAAAAAAACTGCAGAAATTCTAACCAAAATATTTTTAATAGCAAGCACTATAGCTTATAAAATATATAAATAAATGAAATAGTTAAAGTATTATTTTTTAGATTTCTTACTTCAAAAAATAGTTTTTAATAAAGTTAATTACCAATAAAATAAAAAATAAAGTCATAAATAGTTATTTAATAAAAATAATTTATTGTCACAAAAATGAGATTATTAACATTAAATACTGCTTTTGGATATTAGCAGTAGCAAGCGTATACTACACAAACAACTTATTTTGAAATATAGGTAGGCTACTAACATGAGTCAATTAAATATTATTGCCACAATCACAGTTAAACCAGAATTCTATGACGCATTTCAGCCAATTTTTAAACGCCTAGTAGCAGGTAGTCGAGCTGAAGCAGGTTGTTTACGCTATGAATTTAATCAAAGTATAGATAATTCAAATATCTTCATAGTGATCGAAACATGGGCATCACAGCAGGCAATTGATTTTCACAACACAACGTCACATTTTGTTGAATTTGCCAACTTTGCTAAAGAACATACTGATAGATTAGAGATTAATATTGCCAAACAAGTAATATAACTTAAAAGATGATGATAGTTAACATTTCGGGTTAACTATCATATTAATTAATCAAACAGTTCAATTTTTATATTCCGTGAATCACTTTGTTCCATATCGTCAAGCACTAAAATTTTGAAAGTCCCGCTTTGTGTTGGGATCCAGCTAAGTGCCTTGCGTGGTTCGGTTTGCCCAATAAAATTGTTATTAACAAACCAATAAAGTGATTTAACATCGCATCACAATTAGAAGTAAAACTAATTTGTTCATTTTTTTGTTTAGTGGTTCTAAATTGATAAACCACATTTTTAAGAGGCAAAGTTATTTTTGGCGGTTCGCCTAACAAAATTTGTGATGAACCACAATGTTTTGTTGATGGTGGCGCTTTTTTAGCAATCCCCCGCTTTAGCAAAAATAGCGGCTAAATCTGACGGTCAATATTCAAAAACAGCTAAGAGAGAGGTTGTTAAATCATAAGGAGGACAAACAGCCTTACCTGTTTGATTGTCGACCATCACGGGTCTAAAAATAGTATCAGGATTAATAGGTGACACACCCGGAATAAACCACGTTTTACCTTTTGCCTTGCACCATTGAGTCAGTAGATTGCCACTGGTTAGACAAATATCGATACGCTTTAAATTTGGTGGTAATGGGCGATTAGGTTCACGCAAGTATTGATTTCTTGCTTTAACTAACACTTTGCCAGCAAATCCTGTTTTACGATTAACTCGAAACGTTGGTGATTGAGGTAACACTACTAAAGTTAACGCTTCAGGTAAATTAACTTGTGAAGGCGGTTTATTAAAATAGATAAATGACGCTGCGCTAACACTCTCAATATTGCGACCAAAAGGGGCATAATTTAAATACGCTTCTAAAATATCATGTTTAGAATACATTAACTCTAACTCTAACTCTAACTGTATAGCCCTAGCAATTTGATGATGCAACTTCCCAGCAATAGTTTTGGTATTTGACCGCCAATGCGTTCGCGCTAGCTGCATGGTAATGGTTGAAGCACCTTGACGATTTCCACCACCAAAATAGGTTTCCTCAAAAACCCTAATTAAACTAAACAGATTAAAACCAATATGATAATAAAACCACCGTTCTTCTGTAACAACAAACCATTAACAATATCAGACGAAATATCTTCCAAAGGCGTTCATAAAAGATAACGATCATCATTGGCTAATGTTATTCGAATTAGCTGATTATTATCATCATAATAGTGCTTTGAAAAAGTGAGTGATTCAGAAACAGGGGGTATGTGGTAACAAACGAATAACAAAGATCGCAATAAATAACTGCAACAAAGCCATTAACTTATTCTAATGACGAACAATAACCCTAAACATATTTAGTCAAAAGTTTAAAAAGCATGTATTAAAATACACCACCAATGCATTCACATTGGTGGTGGTTAAATTACATTTTATCAACAGTCTTAATACCTAGCATATCAAGGCCAGTTTTAAGTGTTTTAGCTGTTAAAAAAGCTATTTTTAAGCGACTTTGTTTCAGGCTTTCGTTTTCGGCTGCTAAAATAGGGCAGTTTTCATAAAAACTTGAAAACAGCGTTGCAATTTCATAAAGATAAGCACAAAGCACATGCGGTGTACCTTCGCTTGCCACGATTGAAATAGTCTCATCAAATTGAATTAAACGAGTTGCTAAAGCACGCTCTTTATCAGATTCCAAACTAATCTTAGCTGTTAAGCTATCTTCGGAAATATTGGACTTTTTAAAAATTGATAACACACGGGTATAAGCATATTGCAAATAAGGTGCGGTATTGCCTTCAAATGACAACATATTATCCCAATCAAAAACATAATCAGTAGTCCGATTTTTAGAAAGATCAGCATATTTAACTGCACCAATAGCCACCGCATCGACAATTTTTGCAAGCTCACTTTCAGAAAGATCTGGATTTTTGCTACGAATTAAAGTTGTTGCGCGCTCACAAGCTTCATCTAGCAAATCATTTAATTTAACAGTATCACCAGAACGGGTTTTAAATGGCTTACCATCTTTACCTAACATCATACCAAACATATGGTGTTCAAGCTTTAATGATTCTGGTACATACTTAGCTTTATGAACAATAGCCCAAACTTGCTCTAAATGTTGATGTTGGCGGGAATCAGTATAATAAAGAATACGATCGGCATGTAATGTTTCGTAACGGTATTTAGCACAAGCAATATCGGTTGTTGCATAAAGGTAGCCACCATCACGTTTTTGGATGATAACACCCATCGGTTCGCCTTCTTTGTTTTTATACTCATCAAGAAAAACAACAATCGCCCCTTCACTTTCAACCGCAAGCCCTTTCTGTTTTAAATCGGCAACAATACTAGGTAGCATGCTGTTATAAATGCTCTCACCCATGGTGTCTTCAAGCGATAACGTAACATTTAAACGTTTATAAGTGGCAATATTTTGCGTCATGGTAATATCAACTAGCTTGCGCCACATATCACGACAATATTCATCACCACTTTGTAATTTCACTACATAATTACGAGCTTTTTCGGCAAATACTTCGTCTTCGTCATAATGTTTTTTAGCGGTGCGATAGAATGACTCTAAATCTGAAAGATCCATACCATTGGCATGTTCATTTTGCATCTTTTCAAGATACGCAATTAACATACCAAATTGAGTTCCCCAATCACCAACATGATTAGCACGAATAACATTATGACCTAAAAAAGATAAAACACGAACGCTAGCATCACCAATAATAGTTGAACGCAAGTGTCCAACATGCATCTCTTTGGCGACATTAGGCGCCGAATAATCAACCACAATAGTTTGCGGTTTGGCGGGTAAAGTAATATTAAGCTTATCACCACTTAAAGCAACTTCATTTTGCTCAGCAATCCAGCTATTTTTCAAAAAGATATTAATAAAACCAGGGCCTGCAATTTCAACTTTTTCAGCGATATCATCAACATCAAGATGCTGTAAAACCGTCTGAGCAAGTTCTCGAGGAGGGATTCCTATTTTTTTAGCAACAGACATAATGCCATTAGCCTGATAATCACCAAATTGTACTTTAGCTGATTGCTTAATTAAAGCGTCGCAGTTCTTATCTGCACCTGCCATAATCATAGCTTGCGAAACACGTTGCGTTAATAATTGTTGAATATTCACACTAAACCTAACCGATTATAATAAAATGCCCAATATAATACCGACAAAGTGATGAATTGTCACTGATCACATAAAAGGGGAGGGATTCTTTTTTTAAAAGAGTCTAAAAAATGAATAAAATTGATATTCCAGCCAAAATTTTTTAATAAAGTCGTAATTTTAATAGAAAAAAATAATAAAAATCAATTCAATAACTGATGTTATTTTACTTTTGATGTAAAAGATAGCTATTTTACTAACTTCCGAAAATTAGTTGAACCTAAAGATAAAAATTATTCAATGTCTGCAAACTTGTGGCTTTGCACACTCAAAAGCCATTTATTATTCAGTCGATTTTGGTTGATTTTTCCTAACAACTCTATCGTTTCAAACATATTAAATGCACCATCTTTTTCACAAGGAGATAGATAATAGCGTTTGGCTTGAATATGAGTTTCGATATATTGGCAAAAAGGAATAAAATCGCAGTGATTTTCGGCTACTATGCGTACTTCATTTGCTATTGGTTGTACTATTTTTTGATAGCGTGACTGATAACAAAATTTAGGGCTTAGCGCAATATAATCAATAAGCGGATCGACTTTACCAAGACCGTTGCTTTCAATGGTGATAAAATAACCCGCTTTTTTAAGTGGCAAAAGCAATTCAGGTAACGCTTTAACCATTGTCGGTTCGCCACCTGTAATAATAATATTTTTGCTTTTATATTTGCTCACTTTAGTCATTAAAGCATCTAACGTGAATCGAGTAAATTTGCGAAAATTAGTGTCACACCAGGCGCAATTTAAATTGCATCCTGCAAAACGAATAAAAACGGCAGGCATGCCAGTATTATAACCTTCGCCTTGTAAGGATTCGAAGATTTCAACAATACGAAATTCAATCATCATTAACTCCGATGATATTCACAATACGAAGTTGGCGTTTCCCATACTTTGATCATCGAAACAGGCAAATATTGCGATAAGCAATCAAAAATAAATTTGCTCATTCCTTCTGCGGTGGTTCTACATGGAAAGGCAAAAATTTTACGATCCATTTCTTGTAGTAACGACGCGATACGGCACTCATTAGGGTTATGTTGATTGTAAAGATAGGCGTGATCTAACGGATCGACAATATGTTGTTTAACTATTAGCTTTAAATCGGCATAATCCATCACCATATCTTGGCTTGAGCCGTTATCAATAAGCTCTCCGCTAATTTCAACTAATAGGCGATAAGTGTGTCCGTGCAGATTATGACACTTTTTATTGTGCCCATCTAACATGTGACAAGCATCAAATTGAAACTCTTTGGCTATTTTGAACATTTTATATTCCTAGTTTTTTTTCGTGGGATGGGTTACGAACCACGGTTAGCGAACCTAACAAAATAAAGGTAACAATATAAGGGATAAAAGTGAATTTGTCATCTTACCAGTATATCTTAAAACGAAATTTAGATGTAATTGCTTGAATTGCAAACAGCTTTATTTTTATGTCAATTAATTCTTACATATTTGATAATCTTGTTGTATAAATTTTGTAAAAAATATTTTAACTTTGCTCTTGAAATTTAGGTTGCAACACTCATTTAGATCACATGCAAATGGATTAAATGTGTTAAGCGTTTAATCCAAATTTATTGCTCAGGAGATAAACACTATGAGGTTAGATAAACTAACAAATAAGTTTCAACAAGCTTTAGCTGATGCGCAGTCAATGGCATTAGGTAAAGACAATCAATATATAGAGCCTGTGCATGTCCTATCAGCCATGCTTAATCAAGAAGGGAGTAGTGTAATGCCTTTATTGATTGCAGCAGGTGCAAATATTGTTAATTTACAACAAGAATTAGCTCAAGCTATTGACCGATTACCCCAAGTTCAAGGTGTGGGTGGAGATGTTATTCCATCGCAAGATTTTGTTCGAGTATTAAATCTTTGCGATAAATTATCCCAAAAGAACGGTGATAGCTATATTTCATCAGAACTCTTTATATTAGCCGCTTTAGAAGATAAGGGTAGTTTAGGCGATCTTCTTAAAAGATCAGGTGTTAATAAAGATAAATTTAGCCAAGCAGTTAATCAAGTAAGAGGTAGCGATAACGTGAACGATCCTAATGCAGAAGATCAACGCGGTGCACTTAAAAAATACACCATTGATTTAACTCAACGAGCAGAACAAGGTAAGCTTGATCCTGTTATTGGTCGTGATGAAGAAATCCGTCGAACTATTCAGGTATTACAACGTCGTACTAAAAATAATCCAGTATTAATTGGGGAACCAGGTGTAGGGAAAACTGCTATTGTAGAAGGATTAGCACAACGTATTGTTAACCGTGAAGTCCCTGAAGGATTACGACATAAACGCGTTTTATCATTAGACATGGGGGCATTAATTGCTGGTGCCAAATATCGAGGGGAATTTGAAGAACGCCTAAAAGCCGTGCTTAAAGACTTAGCAAAAGAAGAAGGTCGCATTATATTATTTATTGACGAAATCCATACCATGGTTGGCGCAGGAAAAAGCGATGGAGCAATGGATGCTGGTAATATGTTAAAACCCGCATTAGCTCGCGGTGAATTACACTGCGTGGGCGCAACAACGCTTGATGAATACCGTCAATATATTGAAAAAGATCCTGCGTTAGAGCGTCGTTTCCAAAAAGTATATGTTGCCGAACCAACAGTTGAAGATACTATCGCTATTTTGCGTGGTTTAAAAGAACGTTATGAACTGCATCACCATGTGCAAATAACCGATCCGGCAATCGTAGCTGCGGCTACATTATCGCATCGTTATATTTCTGATCGCATGTTACCTGACAAAGCGATTGATTTAATTGACGAAGCCGCATCAAGTATTCGTATGCAAATGGATTCAAAACCAGAATCTTTAGATCGACTTGAAAGGCGCATAATTCAACTTAAACTTGAACAACAAGCGCTTAAAAAAGAATCTGATGATGCGAGTAAAAAGCGACTACAAATGTTAAATGATGAACTTTCTGAAAAAGAAAAGGAATATGCTTCACTTGAAGAAGAGTGGAAGTCAGAAAAGGCAGCTGTTTCGGGGACTCAAAACATCAAAGCAGAACTAGAAAAGGCACGTACTGAAATAGAGCAAGCTCGTCGAGCTGGCGACTTGAACAAAATGTCAGAATTACAATATGGCAAAATTCCAGAGCTCGAAAAGAAACTTGCTTCAGCAACGCAGTTAGAAGGCAAAACCATGAAGTTATTGCGTAACAAAGTGACCGATAACGAAATTGCAGAAGTATTATCTAAAGCGACAGGTATTCCAGTTTCTAGAATGCTTGAGAGCGAAAAAGATAAACTATTGCACATGGAAGATGCCTTACATAAACGTGTAATAGGTCAAAATGAAGCAGTATTAGCGGTTGCAAATGCGATTCGACGTAGCCGAGCAGGGCTTTCAGATCCAAATAAACCGATTGGATCATTCCTATTCTTAGGACCAACTGGTGTCGGTAAAACCGAGCTTTGCAAATCATTGGCTAACTTTATGTTTGATAGCGAAGATGCTATGGTGCGTATAGATATGTCAGAGTTTATGGAAAAACACTCCGTTGCTCGCTTAATTGGTGCACCTCCAGGTTATGTTGGGTATGAAGAAGGGGGATATTTAACCGAAGCAGTTAGACGACGACCATACTCAGTAATTTTACTTGATGAAGTCGAAAAAGCACACCCAGATGTCTTTAATATCTTACTGCAAGTATTGGATGATGGGCGCTTAACAGATGGTCAAGGTCGCACAGTTGATTTTCGTAACACTGTCATAATTATGACATCAAACTTAGGTTCTGACCTAATTCAAGGTCAAGTTGAACTAAGTTATGACGAAATAAAATCTCTAGTGATGACGGTTGTAACCAAACACTTTAGACCAGAATTTATCAATCGTATTGACGAAACAGTGGTATTCCACCCATTAGGTCAAGAAAACATTAAAGCGATTGCAAAAATTCAGTTAGCACACGTTGAAAAACGTTTAGAAGAACGTGGTTACCAATTGGATATTTCGGATGCGGCACTTGAACAGTTAGCTAAGGTTGGCTTTGACCCAATTTATGGCGCAAGACCGTTAAAACGATCGATCCAACAAGAGATCGAAAACCCATTGGCACAACAAATACTATCAGGTAAATTAGTCCCGGGTAAAACTATTCATCTAGATTTAGTTGGCGGCAACATTGAAGCTCAACAGTAATAAAACTTCAAAAGACAAACCGACCTTTATGGTCGGTTTTTTATGCTTGATACAATTTAGTTTACCTATAGTACTTAGAATTTAATCAGACAAACATTATTTTCGCAAAATGGATGTCTGATGAATAAAATAACAACACAAACCCGAACCCAACTAAACAACTCATTTTATACTTTAACATATAGTTACCTGAAACTTTTTGACAAATTTTTTTTAAAACCGTTTTCAAGGTTTTGCAACCAAAGCTCAATCAAACTAGCTTTTTGTTAGTTGTTAAAAGTAACAACTTTAACTATTTTGTCTAGAGTTTTTGCCATTAAGTAATTCTAATTTTACACAGCACAATAATAACTTTTTTTTATTATAAAATTACCTTAGAACACGTTATATTATTGCCTTAAATAAAAAAGGAAAGATTAAACATGAAGAATTTATTAAAAAAATTATTTATTTTCGGTTGTTTAAGCTTGCCAATGGCAAGTTATGCTTCGTTACCTGAATCGATTAAAGTTGGTTCGGATACGTCCTATGCGCCTTTTGATTTTATTGATGCTAATGGTGAAGTTACTGGATTCAACATTGAAATCACGAAAGCATTGTGTGAAAAGATCAATATTAAATGTACTTTTCAATCGACCGACTTCGATGCTTTGATCCCGTCGTTATTATCAAGAAAGATTGATATTATCTCGTCTTCGCTAATGATGACCGAAAAACGTAAAAAACAGATCGCTTTTTCTGACGAAATCTTTATGACTTATTCACGTTTGATTGTTAAAGAGGGTACTAATTTAATGCCTAATGCTGAGTCATTGAAAGGTAAGCGTGTTGGTGTTGAACAAGGTACATCGCAAGAACATTTTGCCAACGAGATGTGGCGTCCGAACGGTGTAGTTATTGTGCCTTATCAAAATCAGTTACAAGTATTTTCTGATCTAGTGGCTGGTCGTTTAGATGCGGCATTGCAAGACGAAGTGACTGGCAGTTATGCCTTTTTAAAACAGCCACATGGGAAAGGTTTTATTTTTTCTGGTGATGCTCTAACCGATGTGAACTACTTTGATGTCGGAGTGGGGATTGGTTTTCGTAAAAATGATAATGAGTTGCGCGAGGCCTTTAACCTAGCTTTAAAAGACCTCTTAGCTGATGGCACCTACCAAAAAATCAACAATAAGTATTTTGATTTTAATGTGTACGGTAATAAAAAATAAACCATGCAGGGGTATATTTCTTTAATTTGTCAAGGTGCATGGTTGACTATTATTTTAGCATTGACATCGCTACTACTGGCCATGATACTTGGTATTGTTTGTGCATTAGGTAAACTGAGTCATTCAAAAGTATGTAATGTGCTTTGTCAGGCTTATACATCGTTAATTCGAGGTGTACCCGATTTAGTGTTGATGATGCTAATCTTTTTTGGCTTGCAGTTTTTGGTTAATAATATAACTGATTATTTTAACGCTCCTTTTATTGAAGTTGATCCTTTAATCGCTGGTATTATTACGTTAGGCTTTATTTATGGGGCATATTTTACCGAAACTTTTAGAGGAGCTTATCTTGCGGTTTCTAGAAACACCTTAGCGGCAGCAACAGCGCTTGGTTTAAGTAAAGTGCAAGTATTTGGGTATGTAATGTTTCCTTTAATGATGCGCTTTGCCCTGCCAGGTATTGCTAATAATTGGTTAGTGGTGTTAAAAGCTACAGCGTTAGTGTCGTTATTGGGGTTGTCGGATTTAGTCAAAGCTACTAAAAATGCAGGTGAAGCACTGTACCAACCTTTATTATTTGCTTTGATTGCTGGGGCGTTTTATCTGTTTTTTACATCAATATCTAATATCATTTTATGGTGGCTTGAACGGCATTATTCTATTGGCATTACTAAAACTAAATTATAAGAACTCATGTTAGAAATTATTCAACAATATTGGCAATCACTATTATGGACCGATGGCTATAATATCACTGGTCTTGCGATGACGCTATGGATTTTTATTTTATCGGTTTTAATGGGGGGAATTTTGTCGCTAGCGTTAGCGGTAGGGCGAAACGCACAAAATAAACTGATTAAACTACCTATTTGGCTATTTACTTATATTTTTCGAGGTACGCCTTTATATGTGCAGTTATTGATTATTTACACTGGTATATATACCTTAAGTGTGGTTAAAAATAGTACTTGGTTAGAGGATTTTTTTCAAAGTGGTTTAAATTGTACGGTGTTAGCCTTTACCCTAAACACCTGCGCCTATGCTACTGAGGTTTTTGCTGGTGCCATGCGGAATGTGCCAAATGGCGAAATTCAAGCCGCAACAGCACTTGGTTTTAATCGTTTTCAACTCTATCGTTATATCATTTTTCCAAGAGCATTTCGTATTGCATTGCCAGCTTATAGTAACGAGGTCATTTTTATGTTGCATTCAACTGCACTGGCTTTTACTGTTACTGTGCCAGATGTGATGAAGATTGCGTGCGATATTTATGCCGAAACCTATCAACCTTTTCATGCCTTTGGTATTGCGGCAGTGATTTATCTTTGTGTGAGCTTTATGCTAATTTTTGGTTTTAAAAAATTGGAGCAACGTTATTTGACTTTTCAGCAGGCTATTTAAGCAAAACAATTAATAATTTGATTTAAGCAAACAGATTATTTTGCAATTCATTTATGATTTTATTGATCTTTCAAAATAAAAAATCCGACAATTGCGATAACATTTGCCGGATATTTAATGATTTGTCAAAAATTAATTTACTGGATAAAATTCGTTTGTAGCGTCGCTATTGTTGCCATCATCGTTATCATGGTGACTTGAACCAGGTAATGCTCTAGCTCGTTCAATAGGAACATAACTGCCGCTAGGCGTTTCTATTTGGCACTCACTTAAAAAGATAGAATATTTTGTGTTAGCACGCATACTCTCACCTCTAAAATAACAGTGAGCTGCATTGTATAAATCAACTCGACAGAGAAGTGCAATAACTAACCAAACAACTAATACTGCTAAAGCGACCCATTTCAAATGTTTCCAAATAAAAGACCAAAAACCGATTTCTCTAAAACGGCAGTATCCAGAAACGAGTAATATAACTGCAATAAATCCTAAAAATTCGTATAACCAAAATAGCCACATAGTAATCTCCAACACGTTAATTAATTGTTATTTTATACTAACTTTGCCTATACTTCTATATACTTGCGTCTATGCGTTTGCTTACATCCAAGAACCATTACGAATGATACCAACTGCTAGTCCTTCTATGGCAAAATTTTGTTGTTCCAAATCGACTTTGATTGGTGAAAACTCGACATTTTCGGCAAGAAGGTGTACATGTTTTCCCTTACGTGATAAACGTTTAACTGTAACTTCGTCGTCAATGCGAGCAACCACAACTTGCCCATTTTTAACGTCTTGGGTTTTATGTACAGCCAACAAGTCACCGTCAAATATACCAATATCTTTCATTGACATACCTTGAACTCTTAATAAAAAGTCTGCCCGAGGTTTAAATAGTGAAGGATCAACTTGGTAATGACTTTCGATATGTTCTTGCGCTAATATTGGTGATCCAGCCGCGACTTGCCCAATGAGTGGCAAACCTTCTAGTTCGTTTAGCTCAATAGGCATTTCAAGTAAAAGGCGAATTCCACGTGACGATCCGGCGATCATTTCGATTGCGCCTTTTTTAGCTAAAGCTTTCAGATGCTCTTCGGCTGCATTAGCAGATCTAAATCCCAATTTTTGAGCAATTTCAGCACGTGTGGGTGGCATACCGGTAGTTTTAATATTATTTTTTATTAAATCATAAATCTGTTGTTGGCGTTCAGTTAACGGTCTCATTACGTATTCCTGTTTTTATATACAGATATATGTGATTATATACAGCTAATAATATAAAACAACTGTTTTATTTAATTTATTTTTTTATTAGGCAATAAATTTTTCAAATTGCTGTTTATACGTACTGATTTTGTGAGTTATTTTTAAAATTTAATAGCTAATTAACAACTAAATCTTTCTCAATATTTGTATTATTTAATCAAATTACATATATGCTATAATAAAGCAATTTTTGTTGGATTGGAATTTGCCTTATGCCTTATGTTGTTGCGCTCAGTGGTGGTATTGCCAGTGGCAAAAGCACTATCGCCGATTTGTTTGCCAAATTAGGTGTACCTATTATTGATGCAGATATTATTGCAAGGCAAGTTGTGCAAGCAGGTAGCTATGCGTTTAACCAAATTGTTAAGCATTTCAGCCAAGAAATTTTGCTTACTAATGGTGAACTTGATCGTAGTCAGCTTCGTGAAATTATTTTTAATAATGATCATGAACGGCTCTGGCTTAATGATTTATTGCATCCCATCATTCAACAAGAAACCCAAAAACAAATTGCTATGCAAAGTACAACTTATCTAATTTGGGTTGTGCCGTTATTGATTGAAAACAATTTGCATACTTGGGCTGATCGCGTGCTGATAATTGATGTCCCATTTTCACTACAATTGGCACGATTAGTAAAAAGGGATAATATTAATGAATTATTAGCTAAAAAGATGATAATGTCACAAGTATCTTTGAAGAAACGTTTATCTTATGCTGATGATATTATAGTTAATGACGGTAATTTGTCGTCGCTAACAACACAAGTTAATCTACTGCATCAACAATATTTAGATAGCTTTAAAAGTAAGATTTAGAATAGATGAATAATATTATTTTTGAACACCCATTAAATGAAAAAATGCGCACTTGGCTTCGTGTTGAATTTTTATTAAATCAATTAAATACACATTGTCATTTTGATGATAATAATGGATTGATTTTTTTTCATGCGTTGTCCGAGTTGTTAGAGATTATTGAACGTAATGATATTAAAAGTGATTTGGTTAAAGAACTTGAATTGCAAAAACAAAAGTTAGTTTTGTGGTCAAATATTGAGGGGGTGGATCATGATTTACTTAATGACCTGATTCACCAATTTGATGATTTTATCGCTCAATTTAATGCAATTGGGCGCTTAGGACAACCATTAAAAGATGATCGATTTATTACTGCCATTCGTCAACGCTTAATGATTCCGGGGGGATGTTGTAGTTTTGATTTGCCTTCGTTTCATTTATGGCTCAAAATTTCGCAAGAAAGGCGTTATAGTCAAATAGAAAATTGGTTACAACACTTATCAACACTTGATAAATCTCTAACATGTTATATGCAATTAATTCGACAGTTAGGTGAATTTAAACGGTTTGTTTATACTAATAACTTTTTTCAAGAAACTAATGGCGATGTTAATTTAATTCGTATCCGAATTTCGTTAGATAAAAATGTGTATCCTCAAGTATCTGGTCATATGACCAGATATAGTATTCGTTTTTTAGCACTTGAGGATTACGATAACGTTAATTCTGATGGTATTGAATTTGAATTAGCTTGTTGTTGATTGAATACTGTTACTCAAAAAAGAGTTGAAATGAATAAAAATACTACTACACTTGTTAAGTGCCCAACTTGTCAAAAAGAAGTTGAATGGAGTCAAGCCAGTCTTTATCGCCCGTTTTGCAGCAAGCGTTGCCAACTTATTGATTTAGGTGATTGGGCAACCGAAGAATATCGTATTTTAGATAAAGATATAACAGAACAAGATCTATGGAGTGAACAAGACTTTGCTGATTTTGTAGGTAGACATTAATGAAGATCCTTGGTATTGAAACTTCATGTGATGAAACTGGCATTGCCATTTATGATGATGTCAATGGTTTAATTGCAAATCAGCTTTATTCACAAATTAAATTACATGCTGATTATGGTGGTGTGGTGCCAGAGCTGGCATCACGCGATCATATTCGTAAAACCGTGCCATTAATTCAAGCAGCTTTAAAACAAGCTAATTTAACCGCACAAGATATTGATGGGGTTGCCTATACTGCTGGTCCGGGATTGATTGGAGCCTTGATGGTAGGCGCATCAATTGGACGATCGCTTGCTTATGCTTGGAACGTACCAGCTGTTGCAGTTCATCACATGGAAGGCCATTTACTTGCGCCGATGCTTGAAGATAATCCACCTAAATTTCCCTTTGTTGCATTATTAGTTTCGGGGGGACATACACAGCTTATTAGTGTGACTGGTATTGGTAAATATGAACTTATTGGAGAGTCAATTGATGATGCTGCAGGAGAAGCTTTTGATAAAACAGCCAAATTGCTTGGTTTAGATTATCCCGGTGGCGCAAAATTATCAAAATTGGCTGAACAGAGTAGTGGAGCGCGATTCCATTTTCCTAGGCCAATGACTGATCGTCCTGGGCTTGATTTTAGTTTTTCAGGCCTTAAAACAGCAGCAGCTAATATGATTCATCAGCATAGTGATAATAATATTATTGATGCACAAACTAAAGCTGATATTGCTAGAGCGTTTGAAGACGCTTTGGTCGATACATTGGTGATTAAATCAAGACGGGCACTTAATCAAACTGGGTTTAAAAATTTAGTAGTTGCCGGTGGGGTAAGTGCTAACAAAACATTGCGAACTAAATTAACTGAATTGATGCATCAGCGAAAAGGGCAGGTTTATTATCCAAGGCTTGAATTTTGTACTGATAATGGTGCCATGATTGCTTACGCTGGGATGCTTCATTTAAAAGCAGAGCAGTATTCAGATTTAGCAATCAATGTTAGGCCAAGGTGGCCACTTAGCGAGCTTAATGCTGGTTAATAGATTATTTTGATTTAAAGATATGCAGCTTAAAACAAAAGAAAAAAAGCGGGAATCAGTTCCCGCTTTTTTAGTCTATATAGTTAAATCAATGATATTAATTAATAGTATTGATGCTAGACGATTCTTCTTTTTTTTCGGAGTCTGTTTTTTCGTTAGCTAATTTTTGAATATTGTGATTAATATTAAATAGCACACAAATCAATTCAAAACCAATACGAGTTGAAATAAATCCTACAACAAAGGTAATAATGCCAGTAAAAAAGGTAAATAAACCGGCGGTAAAACTATAAGTAAATAAAGCAAAACTACTTAGTATTATAGTGAATGCACTAAAGCCAATAATAACTAATGCGATCCAATACACGATAATAATAAATGAAGGTGTTAACATTTTATCAAAGCAGAATAAGTCTTTAATGGTAAGATCTTTAAAATCTATTTTTTTGTTCATTTTATTTCCTTATTTATGTGGGTTAATTTTATTACTTCTATTTTTTTATATTTGCGTATTTTATATTTGCGTATAAAGTAATAAATTATTGAAAGCGGTAAAATGCAAAAAATTATAACATAAAAATATTTTGAGATTAACTTATGAAAACTTATATCCCCGGTAAAGATGCTGCTCTTGAAGATTCCATTAACTATTTTCAGCAGCAATTAGCAAAATATGATTTAGAAGTAAAAGAAACTTCTTGGCTAAATCCGGTACCTAATGTGTGGTCAGTGCATATTCAAAATACTAAATGTCCACTGTGCTTTGCTAATGGTAAAGGTGCAAGCAAAAAGGCAGCATTAGCATCGGCTTTAGGAGAGTATTTTGAACGGTTATCAACCAATTACTTTTTTTCAGATTTTTTCTTAGGAGAGCAAATAGCGAATGCCGATTTTGTGCATTATCCAAGTGAAAAATGGTTCACTATTCCTGAAGATAATTCACTACCTAAAGGACTATTATCCAAAGAACTACTTAAGTTTTATGATCCTGATCATGAATTGAGTGCAACAGATTTAATTGATTTACAATCAAGTAATGGTGATCGAGGTATCTGCGCTTTACCATTTGAACAGCAGTCTGACAAAAAAACTATTTATGTACCAGTTAATTTAATTGCTAATTTATATGCCTCTAATGGAATGTCAGCTGGTAATACTCGTAATGAGGCCCGAGTACAAGGGTTATCTGAAATTTTTGAGCGTTATACTAAAAATAAGATTATAGCCGAAGGCATTAGCTTACCAATTATCCCAACTGAAGTGATTAACCGTTACCCCACCGTTTTAGCTGCAATTGATGCGCTTGAAAGCGAAGGCTTTCCGCTTTACTGTTTTGATGCCTCATTGGGTGGAGAGTTTCCGGTTATTTGTGTAGTGTTATTTAATCCACAAAATGGAACGTGTTACGCCTCATTTGGTGCGCATCCAAATTTTGGCGTTTCGCTTGAAAGAACAGTAACAGAATTACTACAAGGACGCAGTTTAAAAGATCTTGATGTGTTTTCAGCTCCAAGTTTTGATAATGATGATATTGCTGATCTTAGTAATTTAGAAACGCATTTTATTGATTCAAGCGGTTTGATTTCATGGGATCTATTTAATGAACAAGCAGATTATGAATTTGTCGATTGGGACTTTTCTGGTACAACCGACCAAGAATTTGCAAATTTGATGACTATTTTTACCCACCATAAAACTGAAGTGTTAATTATGGACTACGAACACCTTGGTGTTTATGCTTGCCGAATTCTGGCCGTTGGTATGTCTGAAATTTATCCTCCTGAAGATCTTATAATTGCCAATAACAATATGGCTATTGGATTACGAAAGCTTATTTTGTCATTACCTTACCAAAAACGTACAGCTAAACAGTACCTAGCAATTATTGAACAGCTTGATGATGAAGGGTTTGATGATTATGCTCGAGTTCGCGAACTGCTAGGCATTGCAACAGGTAACGATAATGCTTGGTTAACTCTTCGTGTTGGCGAGCTAAAAGCAATGCTGGCATTGGCAGGTAAAGACTTAATACAAGCACAACAGTGGATTAATTGGACGATTGAAATGAACGAATCTATATTCACGCCATTGCGCAATGATGCTTATCGTTGTTTACAGACATTAGTTAATTTTATTTTACAACGAGACAAAAATCAGTTTAATAATTATCAAGCCGCATTTAATAAAATGTATGGTAAAAACTGTGTTGATGATATGTGGCAATACGCTAATGGTGACAAAATATTTTTTGATTTAGCTGATTATAAGAAAATCGAAAAACAGACCAATAACAATCTAGAACAGTTTGAAATGCACCAAAAATTATTAGCTGTATATAATAAATTGCATCAAACAATGTGTAGGATTTATTAGCGTTGTTTACAGTAATTTGAGAAATTACTGTAATGAATATACATAAAAAAACAAAACTAACGCCTTATCACAGATAATAGATATGGCGTTTATATCATAAAGAAAAAATAACTGTCACTGATTTTGGCTAAACGCTTTATTAATTTTTATAATATCGTTAAACTGCATAAAGAGATTTTTGGAAAAACGCCTTATGAGTTTTTAGATGATTATTTTAACTATGAAGTATAAACAACTCGGCGTTTTCCTACATCTAATGTTTTAGTATAATCTGCCAGTTCTTGATAAGTCTGGTTAACCTGTTTAATTTTATTTAATTTTGTTTTTATCACTGCTTGACGCAGTAAAAAGACCTGTAATCCTATTCGTTCACAGGCAAGGCAACGACCGGCTGCTTCATTTTTATTTTCTATCGCGGTGTTTGCTGTTTTTTTCATCTTACACTCTTTAATGCTTGTCTTATTCGTTAATAGAAAGTAATTGGTTTTCAAGGTTAATATTGGCGTCAATAATGTGTTTTGACAATGTGCTCGGCTCTTTTTGCGCTTTGGCAATTTTCTCAAGTACTTTAGGATGCTGAGTAAAAGCAGTTTGGTACCTTAAGCTTTTTAAGCGCTGACAATAATGAGTGCTCCAACGGTCTTGCGTTTCAAGTTCACTATCGGCCGTGAAACGAACAAACTGCCCAGCATGAATGGACGGATAATAATAGTTTTCAATTTGAGCAAATTGCGATTTTAGTCATGCGGTGTCTTGGTTGGTAGCAACTTCGTGCAAAAATTGCATACGAAACGGTTCAAAGAAAGGATAATAAGGCTGTTGCAATATTTTAGCGATGTTATTACCTATAGCTATCAACCTGTTTTGCCAATATCGACGGTTTAAGGGGGCTAACAATATAAGCGCAAATATAACGCTTTGACCAAAAACATTCGATTTCAGCCTGTTTACCAATTTCATCAAGGATCGGACTGTCTAAAAATTCATTGGGCTCTGCCAGTTTAATTAGTGTTGGGTATATGCTTGGATCATAATCTAAATCGGTACGTAATACCTGAGTGAGTTTATGTTCACCAAATAGTTTTTCTTCACCAAATTGATTCACTAATGAGTCGTGTGACAATGGGTTTATTGAATTAAGTGACACTAAATTATCGACTAGTAAATAGCGATATTTGTTAAAGTTATTTTGATTATTTAATTCAGTAATCATTTTTAATCGGTTTCTGCACAGCGTTTTACATTCAGTTCACTTGAATTTAATCTAATTGTTTTAGATTGGGTTGCCGGCCCCACCTTTTGCATCACATTACACTTAAGATAAACATTATCCTGTGTGCCCAGTTCAATGCCTTCGCTGCTGATTTTGATATAAGAGCCACCACAAATAAGGGTGAGGTTGTCTTTGGCGGTAATGGTCACCTTACCATTCACGCTATCTACTTTGATATCTTGCTTGGCGGCCATATTGAGGTTGGCGTTTTGGGCTTGTACCTCAATATCACCTTGGTTGGCAAATAGTTTCATGCCTGTTTGTTGGGCAAATAAGCCAAACACCTCGCCCGATGAGAGGGTGACGTTTTTTAAGACGTTAATGTCGGTTTGGTCTTCACTGGTTAAGGTGAAACTGTTAGCTGTCGATAGTTGGATGTTTTCAGGGCTGGTTAGGGCGATACCTTCTTGCGCATAGGCTAATAGGCCACTTTGGGTTAGCTGAGTTAAGTTAGCTTTAAGTTGCTCTTGGCTGTCGGTATCGGCGCTGTGCGACTCGGACTGGGTGGCGTTTGTAGGGATTTTGCAATCGAGAGAGCATTTTCAAGTTGGCTTATTGCCGCTTGCATATCGAGCTGTTTGCCTTGCGCTTTGGGCTGGGTTTGGGTGGTTAAGTATAGGCCTCTATTGGCAGCAATCGCCCCCCCCATTCATCAGTGCGTAGTTCAAAACCTTCACCGCGGGGTTGTTTTTTTTTCGTTAACTAAGTGACCAATATTAAGTTGGCTTTTGCCGTATTCAATAGCCAGTTTGATATGCTCTTGCCCACGTTTATCATCCATGCGTAGTTTGTTATTGGCGGGGGTGCGAATGACATTGCGGTGTTTGTTAATGGTGGTGGAACACTATCATGCATCGCATGGGCAACATACGGCCTATCAGGATTGCCTTGCATAAAGGCGATGGCCACTTCGGTGCCGTCAATTAACGGGAAGTGAAAGCCATAGGCGTTGCCCGCATACGGTTTGGCTAAGCGTAGCCATAAGCTTTCCGTGCCACTTTTCCACGCTTTTAAATCAAAGTTAAATTTAACCCGATACCGTCCTTGGGGATCGATATTGGATCGGCTACACTAAATCATACAACTTTTTTAAGGGGTAAGGTAAACTTATCACAACTAAAAAAGGAGCAAATATGAATAAGATTAAACACAAAAGACGGCATTCAATAACGATTTTAAACACCAAATGTTCAGTCTTTATCAACATATAAATCACATAGTGAAATCATTGCAGAATATGATTTGACACCATCAGAATTGAACCATTGGATAACGCAAGCAAGCCAAAGTGGCTCATTTAAAACAAAAGATAATCGCAGTCCACAAGAACAAGAGTTAATCGCTTTGTGCAAAGAGCTAAAACAACTTCGTATGGAAAAAGATATTCTAATGATCCTCGCCAAAAAAGTGGACAAAAGTCGCCTCTATGATATAAACAAGAATCATAGAAGACAAATATCATGGTTAAAAAATTTAGTATTGAATTCAAACAACAATCAATGGATTATGCGTTATCTAATGTACACCTTTCTATCAGCGAACTTGCCAATCATCTAGGTGTGGGTAAATCAACCCTAGATAAATGGATTAGGCAACTTTCCCCGAATAAAACTAGCCGTCGAGAGTTAACCGCTGAGCAACAGCGGATTATGGCGTTAGAAAAAGAGATTAAAGAACAGAAAATGGCCAATGATATACTAAAAAAGGCGCATGTGCATATCATCAACAATCCAAGTCGATGAAGTACACTTATATGAAAAATCATTTAACCTGCTATCCCGTTACTAGGATATGCTCATTACTTGGTGTCAGTTCATCGGGTTATTATGCTTGGTTAAAAAGAGCAAACAAATCAGCTAAACTCAGCGAGTATATCCAAAAACAGTATTGGCAACATAAAGCCCGTTTAGGTGCGCCAATCCTGCTTCATGATGCAAGGGAAGCGGGCTATCAAGTTTCAGAAAGGACAGCTTGCCGTGTTTTGCAACAATGGGGATTACTTAGTTTAAGATTGCATAGTAAAGCCGCACGTAAATTCAAGTATAAAACAGACACGGCTCATCACAATATTGTGCCCAACACGTTAGATAGGCAATTTAATCCTGATAAGCCTAATAAAACAGGGGTAACCGATATTACTTATATCAAAACGAGTGAAGATTGGTTATATTTGTCGGTGATTATCGATTTATATGGACGAAAAGTGATTGCTAGGCAAACGAGTTGCTACATAGACCGCCATTTAGTGTGTAATACATTAAAACAAGTCTTATTTCGGCGTCACCTTCCTAAAAATGTACTCATTCATAGTGACCAAAGAAGCCAATATTGCAGTGCTGATTTCAAGCAATTATTGTTACAATATGGGCTAAGGCAAAGCATGAGTCGAAGAGGAAACTGCTTTGATAATGCGGTTGTTGAAAGTTTTTTCATACACTCAAAACACACATTATTCATGACTGTTACTACAAAACGAGGAAACTGGCTAATAAAGCACTATTTGAATATATTGAAATCTATTATAATCGGATACGCCGTCATTCAGCCAATGGCTGGGTATCACCTGAACAATATGAACAACAATATTACCAAAACGAAAAAATGATAGAGGTGGGCACTGTCTAATATTTTGGCGAGGATCATAGTTTTGTTTTTTATTTATATTCATTACAGTAGTTTCTCAAATTACTGTAAGCAACGTGAGTAATTCTTACACCTTAAAAAATGACAGAGTGATGTGTTGAAGCTAATTATAAAGGATAACTCGATTTAGATGGACGTAATAAAATTCTTGGTATATTGTTAAAGTGCTAACTCAAAAATGGGAGCAAATTTGGCTAATGCTCCCTTTTAAAAGAATTAGTTAAAACTCATTATTCAATTGTGAGATAAGGCAGATTCTGTTATACTACATTCCCGTCTGATTCTTGTATGTTGTATTGGTTTTGATGTCTTAAAATCGATGCAATATTGTTCTAATAAATTAATAATGGTCTGGTATTAATGGTCACGAATTATATTTTTGTTACAGGCGGTGTCGTTTCTTCCCTTGGTAAAGGCATTGCCGCAGCATCTCTAGCTGCAATTTTAGAAGCCCGCAATTTAAATGTCACCATGCTCAAACTTGATCCCTACATTAATGTCGATCCGGGCACAATGAGTCCTATTCAACATGGTGAAGTGTTTGTGACTGAAGATGGTGCAGAAACCGATCTTGATTTAGGTCATTATGAACGTTTTATTCGCACTAAAATGACGCGAAAAAATAACTTCACTACAGGGCGCATTTATTCTGATGTGTTACGAAAAGAGCGCCGTGGTGATTATTTAGGGGCTACAGTTCAAGTCATTCCTCATATCACTAATGCAATTAAATCACGTGTAATTGATGGCGCAAAGGGGTTTGACGTTGCAATTGTTGAAATTGGTGGTACTGTTGGTGATATTGAATCACTTCCGTTTTTAGAAGCGATTCGTCAATTAGCGGTTGATGTTGGCCGTGAACACACATTATTTATGCACTTAACCTTAGTACCTTATTTGGCCTCTGCAGGTGAGGTAAAAACCAAACCTACGCAACATTCAGTAAAAGAGTTGCTGTCAATTGGTATTCAACCCGATGTGTTAATTTGCCGTTCCGATCGCATTATTCCTGCTCATGAACGAGCTAAAATTGCACTATTTTGTAACGTGCCTGAGCGTGCAGTGATTTCACTTAAAGATGTCGATTCTATTTATAAAATTCCGGCATTATTAAAATCACAAAGCTTAGATACTTTTGTTTGCAAACGTTTCAATCTCGACTGTAAAGAAGCCGATCTTTCTCAATGGGAACAAGTCATTTATGAAGAAGCTAACCCAGTTGGTGAAGTGACTATTGGTATGGTGGGTAAATATATTGCTTTACCCGATGCTTATAAATCAGTGAACGAAGCATTAAAACACGGTGGATTAAAAAATCGTTTAACGGTGAATATTCGTTATATTGATTCAGAAGATCTTGAGTCACGCGGTACTGATTTGCTAGAAGGTTTAGATGCTATCTTAATTCCTGGTGGATTTGGTTATCGTGGTGTTGAAGGCAAAATTATGGCAGCTCGCTATGCCCGTGAAAACAAGATCCCGTACTTAGGTATCTGCCTTGGTTTACAAGTGGCTATGATCGAATATGCACGTAATGTTGCGGGTATTAAAGATGCTAACTCAACTGAATTTGTCAAAGATTGTGCAAACCCAATCATTGCTTTAATTACAGAATGGAGCGATGAATCGGGTAATGTAGTACAACGTAATGAAAACAGTGATTTAGGTGGCACAATGCGTTTAGGTTCGCAAATTTGTCATTTAGAGCCAAATTCATTAGTATATGATATGTATAAAAATGAATCGATTACCGAGCGTCATAGACATCGTTACGAAGTAAATAATAATTTATTACCAGAAGTGGTTAAAGCAGGATTGAAGGTCACTGGTCTTTCAACGGATCGAAAGCTAGTTGAAATCATAGAAATTCCAGATCATCCATGGTTTGTTGCGTGTCAGTTCCATCCAGAGTTTACATCAACACCACGAGATGGACATCCACTATTTAGTAGTTTTATAAAAGCTGCCAAAGCTTATCAAGAGCAGCAACAAAAATAGTTTTGAATTAACATATTGTAATATATCTGTCATATAGAGGAAAATAACATGGCAAAAATCGTTAAAGTACATGGTCGTGAAGTGATCGACTCTCGTGGTAATCCAACAGTTGAAGCCGAAGTTCATTTAGAAGGTGGTTTTGTTGGTCTTGCAATCGTGCCATCTGGTGCGTCAACTGGCTCACGTGAAGCGTTAGAACTTCGTGATGGTGACAAATCTCGCTTTTTAGGTAAAGGCGTATTAAAAGCGGTTGAAAATGTAAATGGACCAATCGCTAAAGCCGTTGTTGGTAAAGATGCTTTAGATCAAGCAGCTATCGACCAAATCATGCTTGGCTTAGATGGAACTGATTTTAAATCTAACTTAGGTGCTAACTCAATTCTTGCTGTATCTTTAGCAACAGCTAAAGCTGCTGCAGCCGCTAAAGGTGTTCCTCTTTATCAACACATTGCTGATCTTAACGGCACTCCTGGTCAATATTCAATGCCATTACCAATGATGAACATCATCAACGGTGGTGAGCATGCTGATAACAACATTGATTTACAAGAATTCATGATCCAACCAGTTGGTGCTAAAACAGTTCGTGAAGCAATTCGCATGGGTTCTGAAGTATTCCATAACTTAGCAAAAGTATTACACGCTAAAGGTATGAATACTGCAGTTGGTGATGAAGGTGGTTTTGCACCTAATTTAGGTTCAAATGCTGAAGCATTAGCATGCATTAAAGAAGCAGTAGAAAAAGCAGGTTATGTTTTAGGTAAAGATATCACCTTAGCGATGGACTGTGCGGCTTCTGAATTCTATAACAAAGAAACTGGTAAATATGTATTGAAAGGTGAAGGTAACAAAGAATTCACTGCTCAAGAATTTACTCATTACTTAGAAGGTTTAACTAATGAATATCCAATCGTATCTATCGAAGACGGTTTAGATGAAAGCGATTGGGAAGGTTGGGCTTACCAAACTGAAGCTTTAGGTCACAAAATCCAATTAGTCGGTGATGATTTATTTGTAACTAATACTAAAATCTTCAAACAAGGTATTGAAAAAGGTATCGCTAACTCTATCTTAGTTAAAGTAAACCAAATCGGTACATTAACTGAGTCTATCGCTGCAGTTAAAATGGCGAAAGATGCAGGCTATACTGCAGTTATTTCTCACCGTAGCGGTGAAACCGAAGATTCAACAATTGCTGATTTAGCAGTAGGTTTAGCAGCTGGCCAAATCAAAACTGGTTCAATGAGCCGTTCTGACCGTGTTGCTAAATACAACCAATTAATCCGTATTGAAGAAGCTTTAGGTTCAAAAGCACCATTTAACGGTTTAAAAGAAGTTAAAGGTCAATAATTCTTGTTTATAAAAGATATTATTGCTTAAAAAACGGTGACTAGCTCACCGTTTTTTATTTTTATTTAATTTAATCTTACATAATCATAGGAACAGTTGCACCAACTTAGGTTGTGTTGTACTCTTATCGTTTGATTTTTTTATGGCTGATTATAAATATCAATGCGTATTGATTTAATCGCCAGTAATTGACAGAATAACTAACTCGATTTTAATTTCTACTTATGAATAATATTACGAATATGTCTAGGCCAAAAAGTAAATGGCAACTTTTTAACTGGCTTTATACTGGTAAATTACCATTAAACGAATTATGGCTTAATCCGACTTATCGTTATAAGTTTTTTTTCAGAACCTTGTTTTTAAGTCCAATTACTTTAAAATGGCTTGATAAATTAAGACAGTACCCACTACTTGGCGATTATTTTTCGTGCCAAACAAATTTGCCATGTAAATTACAGCGGCCTTATTTAGCTTCTTGCTTGAGTCAAAAAGCCCGTTATGACGCTTTGGCATATCATTATGATTTTTTAGCTAAACAACCTGACAGCGTAAGTAAGGCTTTTTATAATCCACAATTTCCTTTTGTATTGGCTGATGTAACGGTTAAAAATGAACAAAACATTCAAATAGCAGTGCAAGCCCGTAATAAATTTGCAAGAGAGGGCGAAATCAGCCTTTATTTTTATGATAGTGATGGCATCGACTTAGCCACTTTGACGTTTTCAATTGTTGAATATCAAGCCAAACCAACACTGTTTATTGCTGGCTTACAAGGTACAGGGTATGATGATGCGCGCACGCGTGTGCAAAAAGCAACTAAAGCGTGCTATGGGTTGTTTCCTAAACGTATTGCTGTTGAGGCTACGTTGACGATTGCACGTTATTATCAGTTAAAGCAAATTGTTGCTGTGGGCAATAAAACCCATATATATAATAATTGGCGTTATAACAGCCGTCAGGAGCGTATTTTGTCTGATTATGATGATTTTTGGTTAACACTTGATAGCAAACAAGATGCCAATGGTTTATTTATATTACCAAGCCAAACTAATCGAAAATCCATTGAAGAAATCGCCAGTAAAAAACGTTCAGAATATCGAAATCGTTACGCTTTATTGGATCAGCTTCAACTTAATATTGAGCAAAAATTAGCATCATTGTCTTGATGATTAGCAGTAATATTTTAAAACATAGGTTTGATCCAATTATTTAAAAATAAAAATCAAGAATAGTTAAGGAATAAAATATGTATTTTGGTATTCTTATTGCGTTAGTGCCATTGTTTATTGGTTATTTAATTAAGATTAAAAATGATAATTTGATGACCAAGATTAACCAAACATTGAGTTGGATGGTTTACCTTATTTTATTCATTATGGGATCTGAACTTGCACATTTAGATAACTTAACTACAGATTTACAAATGATTTTATGTTATACCGGTGTTCTTTTTGTTTGTACATTTGGCGGTAATTTTGTTGTTTTAATTATTTTTGATTATTTTCTTTCTACCAAAGCATATAAAACAGATCAAACTTACGAATCACGTTTTAAAATGATTTTTGAGTCATTGCGTGTTTGTATTGCATTAATTATCGGGTTTATTTGCGGATTATTTCCATTATTTATTTGGCAATATGCAGAAAGTACCACTCAAGTTGTATTGGTTTTTTTATTGTTTTTAGTCGGTATTCAATTACGCAGTAATAATATTTCAATCAAGCATATTCTGCTCAACAAAATAGGCATAATTACAACGCTAATAGTTACGATAAGTGCATTTTGGGGGGGCATTGTTGTGTCATTTGTTTTAGATTTGCCCGCACGAGTTGGTCTTGCTATGTCATCGGGTTTTGGTTGGTATTCGTTATCGGGTATTTTAATGGCAGAAGCCCATGGTCCAATTATTGGTAGTGCTACGTTTTTAAATGATATTCTGCGTGAATTATGCGCAATTATCTTAATCCCAACACTAATTAAACGCTACCAATTAACCACATTAGGTCTGTGTGGTGCAACATCAATGGATTTTACACTCCCCATGCTACAAAAAGGTGGTGGAATAGCCATTGTACCTGCCGCTATTGCCCAAGGTTTTTTATTGACACTAATTATGCCGATATTTATTACGCTATTTAACTATGGTGGATTTTAGCCTAAAGAAAGCCAAGCCAACATAATACTGAAAGACCACATGAGGCACTAAATAATATGACGCCCATTGAATTTAAAATATAAAAACAAGCAGCATGATTTTCTACGTCTGTTTTGTACTAACTATGGGGTATTTACACCGCCCGTCCGCAAACTAATGGGAAAGCCGAAAGAGTGATACGAACTTTGAATTGCGATGTGGCATAATCAGAATATATTTAGCGATTCAAATGAGAGAAAACAAAAGCCTAAACGCTTTATTAATTTTTATAATACCGTTAAACCGCATAAAATAATTTTTGGAAAAACGCCTTATGAGTTTTTAGAGGATTATTTTAACCATGAAGTGTAAACAACTCGGCGTTTTCATACACTTTAATAAAAATTTGATTGTGTTCTTAAAACATTGGCAACAGTTTTCTATTTGTAAATTAAAGTGCAGTCCCTTTGGTTGGAATAAAGAATTGATCCGTGTTAATACTTTCTAATGTTAATAACTTTATTTTTTTATCTATTCCACCAGCATAACCTGTTAAATTACCGTTTGCGCCGATAACTCGGTGGCAAGGAATAATGATTGATATGGGATTATGACCAACTGCCCCGCCTACGGCTTGGCTAGACATGCTTGCTTTGTTTGTTTTAATGGCGATCTGTTTTGCGATATCGCCGTAAGTAATGACCTGGCCATATGGAATTTTGCATAAAATTTCCCATACTAAGTTTCGAAAAGGCGTGCCATTTGGTGCGAGCTCTAATTGGTATGGATTCGGTCTTTTTTCTAAAAAATAATCATCAAGCCATTTTTTTGTTGAGTTAAAAATGGTTAAATTAGATTTTTCTTCTGTTCGTGTATTGAGTATATGACCAAAATATTTTTCACCTTCAATCCAAGCCCCAACTAACTTATTTTGTTGACTGGCTAGGGTTATTAGTCCCACTGGAGATGAGTAATTGCATAAATAAAACATATTGGCCTTTTAGTAATATTTAATAAATACACTATTAAATTATGCTTGTTTATAGCGATAAATACTACAAATTTATCGATTAATATTATGAGTTAATAGTAAATGTGGAATATGGCTCATTGGTGAGCCATACATTTTGAAGTTATTTTGCTTAATTTTTACCTTTTTCGACGTAGCTCATATCTCCAAGGCTTTCAACAATAAATTTACCATCGTCGGTGTAACGAATTTTAGTAACACTTGCGTTACCTAATCCAGCTGTAATTGGTTTATCTTGCCATTCTTGAACCATAGCCATAATTGCTAAACCGTGAGATACCACAAGCACGTTGCCACCACCTTGTGCTTTGGCTGATTCAGCAATGGCTTTTAATGATGCTTGCATACGATTTTTTACTTTATTGTAGTCTTCGGCTTCGCCTGATTTCTCAACTGCGACGATTGCATCCATCATTGCTTTTAGGGTAACCTTGCCTTGAGCCATATCCGCCATTAGCTCTTTATCTGATGCATAACCTAAATGCTGTGCAGCTGGTGTCCACATGTTCGGATCAAAATCTCCTTCATAATCGCCAAAACACTGTTCACGCAAGCCTTCCATTTCATTAATTTGAATTTTATCGCCTTTAGTTTCTAAAACAATGCTAGCAGTTTGTCGTGCTCTACCTAAATCACTTGAATAAACTGAAATAAATTTGACATCTCTCAACCCTCGTCCTAATTGTTCTGCAACCTCGACACCTGGCTTTGTTAGCGGTGTATCAGACCATCCTTGGGCACGGTGTACGTTATTAAACATAGTTTTACCATGGCGAGTGACATAGATATATACATCATCCGCAAAAGCTTGCGATAAGGTCGTTATTGAAATAATTAATGAACTAATTAATATAATAAATTTTTTCATTGTTTTGTCCTCTTTATAATAAATTAAATCGGTAATCAATTACCGTTTCCGCCGAAAGTGAAGGTGAACGTTGGTATTTTCCGTGTCTAAGTTTTGGTGTTAGATCCGAAGCACTGACTGTTTTATAAGACCAACCATATCCAACCTTCGATAAAATAGAAAAATTTCTAAAAGCGCTACTAGTTGGTTTCCATATATCAAAAACGTTAATTTCGCCATTTTTTAATGTATTATGTTTGTAGTTAAATTGGCCATAATTCATATATAAGCCTGTACTATTATCTTTAACAAAATCATAACTCATTACTGTTGTTAGTACCAGTTCACCATCACGCAAATAATCTGCGCCAGCAGCGGCAAGACCGTTAAAACGAGCACGAGTATTTTTACCCAAATGTCGATTATAATATCCGATAGCGTTATGTTTGTTAGCATCTGTATAAGCTAAACCGACTTTAATACTCCAGTCTTCTTCTTTCCATTCGACATCGGTTGCATAGTGCCATGCGTGATCTTCAAACTCCTTTTTGTTTTGTTTCATGGCATCATAATTGTCAAGAGCATAACTTCCGTAGAATTGTCCACCTAAGATTAATTTTTGTATTGGTTTATAAGACAATTCAATTACATGGCGTCTTAAATAATCTTTAGCAACACCATAAGAATAATCTAAAGTGAGATCTTTATCTTTATAAGCGATCTCAGCTGTTGAAATATTATTAATGACTTTTTTACGATCTGCCGTTAAAAAACGCAATTTTTTAGCAGATTCTCGGGGTAGGGTGCTATCAATATAAGCTAATGAAAAATAAACGTTATCATATTTTAGAATTCCGCTATAACCAAGATAGCTATTGCGAGTAAGATGTTTGGTTGAACTTATGACGCCTAAATCTTTCAAGCTATGCCATCCTGCTTTACCATTAAAGTTAATGTCATCATTACCTAATTTTATTTTGGCATAACGTTGGGTAAATTTATTAAATCCGTGAGCGTTATGTTTGTTATAGCCTTTACCATCGTTATAAAGTAGGTTACGGGTCGCAAAGTAATCACTAGCGCCTAATCTTATTATGTTATCATAGGTGACATCAAAACCAATCATGTCAAATAAGTAACCTGATTTATAATCAAAACTAAATGCTTGCCCCCAAGCGCTGTGTACCTCTTTAGGTTGGGATGCATTTTCTTTTAAATATTTCCAATGGTTTCGGGTAGAAAATATAAATTTGGTGTCTTTAAAAAATGTATCATCGAGGATTGAGTTTTGGGTTGTTGCATTTGCTAGAATAGAATAACTTGATATCCCTAATAGCATTGTTGTGAGATATTTTATTTTCATTGTTCTTTTTCCTAATCGTTTTTATATTAAAAACCTAAATACCAAATCAGAGATAACTCTCTAATTAATATTTAGGTTTTGCCTGCCAAAAAGCAGTAACAATCTAATAATTTAAAGTTTTGTTTTATTTTTATGTATATATGTTTTTATAGTAATATGATTAATTTAAATAATTTATATCTCTATTCGATTAGTTATTTACCTTGTTACATGTTTATTAAAAAATAATAGGGGGATAAGTAGCATCAATCCTCCCAGATTATTTTATGCTTTCAAATTTTTACCTTGTGATGAAATCACGGATTGATACCAGTAGAAACTTTTCTTTTTATAACGATTTAATGTGCCTGTGCCATCTTGATTTAGATCTACATAAATAAATCCATAGCGTTTAGTGACTTCGGCTTTAGATGCACTGATAAGATCTATTGGTCCCCAACTGGTGTATCCCATGACTTCAACACCATCGTTAATGGCTTCTCTGATTTGTACTAAATGATCATTCATATAATTAATCCGATAATCATCATTAATTGTATTGTCTACTTCTAATTTATCTTTAGCACCTAAGCCATTTTCGACAATAAATAACGGTTTTTGATAACGCTCATAAAGTAAATTAAGAAGATAACGAATCCCAATTGGATCGATCTGCCATCCCCACTCGGAAGCTTTAAGATAAGGGTTAGGCACCATATCTAAAATATTACCTTTGGTTTTTTGTGAATCATCATTTGTTGCACAGCAACTCATGTAATAACTAAATGAAACAAAATCGACTGTTTCTTTTAGATCTTGTTTATCTTGTTCAGTAATATCAAGCTTAATATGATTTTCTTTAAAGAAGCGATTCATATAGGTTGGGTAATAACCACGCACCTGAACATCCCCAAAAAATAACCAACCATGATTTTCTTGATGAGTTTCCCAAACATCTTCAGGTTTTGGTGTAAGAGGGTAAGCCACAGCACCTAATAACATGTTACCAATTTTTGCATCTGGAATGATTTGATGACAGAGTTTAACCGCTCGACTGCTAGCAACTAATTGATGATGGATTGCTTGGTAGATTTGCTGTTTGGTGCTATTTCTGTCCAAACCAACACCGGTGAAAGGTTCATGTAATGACATGTTGATTTCATTGAAGGTAAGCCAATATTTAACCTTATTTTTATAGCGTTCAAAAACAGTTTTAGCGTAATGAGTGAAAAATTCAATGACTTTACGATTTTCCCATCCACCATATTGAGTAACAAGATAATAGGGCATTTCATAATGTGATAAAGTGACTAGTGGTTTTATGTTGTGTTTTGCCATTTTATCAAATAATTTATCATAAAAGGCTAAACCAACTTCATTTGGTTGTTCTTCATCGCCATTAGGAAATATGCGTGTCCAAGCAATTGATGTGCGTAGACAAGTGAAACCCATTTCAGCAAATAGAGCAATATCTTCAGGATAGCGATGATAAAAATCGATAGCTTTGTCTTTAATACTCGCAATATCAGTTTCATTGCGATTGATGATGTCACCAAATAAACCATTTGGCGTACAATCTGATGTAGATAAACCTTTGCCACCTTCACGGTAAGCCCCTTCAACTTGATTAGCGGCAATGGCACCGCCCCAAAGAAAATCATTAGGAAATTTTGTTGACATGTTTTACTCCTTATTTTGGGATAACGCTAATAAAGCCTCTCCACTTTGAATATTATCTTGTTCAAAGATACATTGTATATCTTGATAACTATCACTATTAGTAATGATAATTGGTGTGGTAACTTCAAAACCAGCTTGCTTAATTGCCTCTATATCAAAACTGACTAGCAAATCACCTTTTTTTACTTTGCTACCAGCTTCTACGTGAGCCTCAAAATGTTGACCATCTAATTTAACGGTATCAATACCGATATGAATTAATATTTCAGCTCCAGATTCGGTTTGAAAGCCAATTGCGTGTTTAGTTCGAAATAATGACACAACTTCACCATCATCAGGTGCAACAGCTTGACCAACAGTTGGAATGATTGCAATACCTTTACCCATTAATTCACTGGCAAATGTTGGATCTTTTACCTCACTTAATGGATTGACTTTGCCTGACATTGGGCTATAAATCGTGGTTTTATTTTCAGTATCGATGTTGTTAGAAGATGAATTATCAATTTCATTCGTTTGAGATTTATCTTTATATATACCAAAGAAGTAAGTAACGATTGTTGCAATTGTAAAGGAAATAATTGTAGCAATAACAACCGCATAAAATCTTGCATCAACCCCTTCAATTGGAATTAATTGTAAAAATGAAAATATACTAACCATACCAAACGAATAAGTGACAGTGTGATGATAACCAACAATAGCCCCACCAATTGCGGCAGACAAACAACCAATAACAAATGGTTTTTTTAATGGTAAATTCACGCCATAGATTGCGGGTTCTGTCACACCAAAAATCCCTGATAATACAGATGAACTTGCTAATGCTTTAAATTGTTTATCTTTAGAACGTAACATTACCGCCAATGCAGCTCCTGTTTGTGCAAAAACAGCTGGTAATAAAATAGGTAACATAAAGTCTTCATGATAAAGAGCCAAGTTATTCATTGAAAATGGTACTAATCCCCAATGAACCCCAAATATCACCATGATTTGCCAGCTAGCGGCTAAAATCATTGAAGCAATTACAGGGTTTAATTGATAGATGAAGATAATTCCAGAGGCAATAAGGTCACTTAACATTGACACAACTGGGCCAATAACCGCAAAAGTTAACGGTACGGTAATTAATATGCTGAGTAATGGCGAGATAAATTTTTTAAATGAATCATGCAATATTTTATTAAAAGCTCGTTCAAATATAGAATATACCCAACTCGCTAAAATAATTGGAAATACCGATGATGCATAAGGGATTAGACTAATTGGGATTGAAAAGAATTCAGTTTGTAATTCTAATGCGCCTCTCATCATACCGACAATATTAGGGTGAACTAATGCACCGCCAATTGCCATGCCTACATAGGGGTTACCGCCAAATTTTTTAACAGCAGAAAATCCTAAAATAATAGGTAGGTAATAAAAAGGTGCATCAGCAATGGCAAATAGGAAATTATAAGTAGGTGTTTCAGGGATAATAACATTGATTACTTGTAACAACGAGATTATACCTTTTAAAATCCCGCCAGCAACAAGTATAGCAAGTGCTGGAATAAAAATGCCCGAAACCAGATCAATCAATTTAGAGAAAATCCCCGATTTTTTGCCTGATTGCGAGGCTGGTTGATTATTTTCATTAAGATTTGTCAGTTGCATAATGTCACTATATACATCAGCAACATTATTACCAATAACAACCTGAAATTGTCCTCCACTTTGTACAACAGTAATCACACCGGCTAGCTTTTTTAATGTTTCTGCATCGGCTTTGTTATCATCCTTTAATACAAATCTTAAACGAGTAGCACAATGCACTAAGCTGATAACATTGTCCTTACCCCCAACATGTTGAATAATTGATTCGGCAAGCTGTTTGTTTTTCATACCTTATCCTTTTCAATGCAAAAAAAAACCTAAATCCCTTTAATTTAAGGAATTTAGGTTTTGCTCGCATAGCTAACTGCTTTTCTATGCAATAACAATCCAAAAATGATTTAATAAAATTAGCATGATTTAAGAATAATGAATATAGTTTATTTAAATATAATGATTAAAATGTGAGTTATATCACATTATTGATTTTTCAGTTCAGTTCGTAATCGTTCAATATGAATAGTCAAATAGAGACTTTCATCATCAGAAAGTGGATGTTGATATTGTTGTATTAAATGTAAATCTATCTGTTTAGTACAAAGATAGGCTAGTTTGTATTTTTGTCGTACTAGTTCATACAAAGAATTATCTTGTTGTGTTTGCTTGCTGTGGCTTATTAAAATACGGTGAGCAAAGAATTTCAAATGAGTAACAAAACGTTGATAAGATAGGCAATTTTCGTCATATTCAAAGTTAAAGTGATATTTCACTATATTAAGAATTTCGCGCATGATTTTAGTCATATTAACAATATTGGGCATTGTGTCATTTAATTGCGCATTGATAATATGAAAAGTAATAAAACCAGCTTCGTCTTCAGGTAATTCAACAGATAATCGTTCTTTTATTATTGATAATGCATACAAACCGATTTGAAATTCTTTAGGGTAAAACTTTTTGATTTCCCATAGAAATCCATTAGGAATATCAAAACCTTGTTTATGGCGTTCAATGGCAAAATGGATATGGTCGGTCAGCGAAATATAAATGCTGTCTTGTAATTTGCCATCTATGCATTGTTTTGTATGATTAATAATAATTTCAGATGTGGTCAATACCTCAAAAGGAATTTTTGAAAGTAATTCTTCAAATTTAGGGTATGTTTCTTTATTATCGAGTGAAAACTGCTTTTCAATAAGACTTGTATCAATTAAGTCACCTTCACGTTTTTTAAATCCAATTCCACGGCCGGTGACAATTAATTCATTACCTTTAGCATCAAGTGTAACAATAACATTGTTGTTTAATATTTTATAAACTTTCATTGAATATGATTAATTATAGCTGTTTATTTATTATGAATAGCAATAGAAAAATCGGAAGCAAAAATATAGAGAAATGTGATAAACATCATATTTTAAAAAATATTGTTTTTCTTTTACTATAAAAAAAGCCCCGATAGGGTTAATGTATCGAGGCTGGTTAGTCTATTATTTTATTATTGTGCTAATAATTTATTCATGGTTTGAATAAATTTACTTGGATCGCTAAGTGATCCTTTTTCAGCAAGTAAAGCCTGATCTAGTAGTAGTTCTACCCAATCATTAAATGCGCTTTCATCTTGCGTATCAGCAATACTTTTAACCAGCTTATGATCTGGGTTGATTTCAAACGTGTATTTGATTTCTGGTGCTTTTTGACCTGCTGCTGCAAACAATTTAGCCATTTGTGTGCTCATTTCGTCGGCGGCTGTGGTAACAATCGCAGGTGTATCAGTTAAGCGATGCGTTAATTTTACTTCTTTCACTTTATCGCCTAATACAGTTTTAACACGTTCAATAAATGGCTCAAGTTCTTTTTCAACTTGCTTTTGCTGTTCACTATCTTGATCGGCTAGTTTTTCGATTGATTCGTCTGATTTACTGATAGATTGGAACTGTTTGCCATCAAATTCAGTTAAGTTACTCATCATCCATTCATCAATACGATCGGACAACAATAATACTTCAATGCCTTTTTTACGGAATATCTCAAGATGAGGGCTATATTTAGCGGCACCATAGCTATCAGCAGTAATATAGTAGATCTTTTCTTGACCTTCTTGCATACGACTAAAGTAATCATCTAACGAAACAGTTTGCGCATCGCTATCAGTGTTAGTTGACGTAAAACGAAGTAATTTAGCAATTGCTTCACGGTTGGCAAAGTCTTCACCAGTACCTTCTTTTAATACTAAACCAAACTCATTCCAGAACTGTTGATACTGTTCTTTATCGTCTTTAGCAAGTTTTTCAAGCATTTGTAACACACGCTTAGTACATGCATTACGTAAGTTTTGGGTGATTTTGTTATCTTGCAAAATTTCGCGCGAGACATTTAATGGCAAATCATTTGAATCAATTAAGCCTTTTACAAAACGTAAATAGTTAGGCATAAATTGTTCAGCATCATCCATAATAAATACACGTTGTACATACAGTTTTAAGCCGTGTTTATTATCACGATTCCACATATCCCAAGGCGCTTTTGCTGGAATATAAAGTAAGCTAGTATATTCTTGTTTACCTTCAACACGGTTATGACTCCAACTTAATGGATCGGCAAAATCATGTGATAGATGTTTATAAAATTCTTTGTATTCTTCGTCAGTCACTTCTGATTTACTACGAGTCCAAAGAGCTTGTGCTTTGTTAACTTTTTCCCATTTGACTTCTTTGCTTTCTTCATCAGTAGTTTGCACTTCAACCGGCAGTGAAATGTGATCAGAATATTTGCTGATAATAGAGCGTAAACGCCAATCGTCTAAAAACTCTTTTTCATCTTCTTTTAAGTGTAAAGTAATTTCTGTACCACGAGTTTCTTTATTATCGTCAGATATGGTATATTCACCTTCACCTGTTGACTCCCACATAACTGCTTCGTCGGCTTTTGCGACGGCTGCGCGCGTTCTAACTGTGACTTTATCGGCAACGATAAAAGCAGAATAAAAACCTACACCAAACTGACCAATTAGTTGGCTATCTTTGGCTTGATCGCTACCAATAGACTCTAAAAATGCTTTGGTACCTGATTTAGCAATAGTACCTAAGTTTTCAATCACTTCATCACGAGTCATACCAATACCATTATCGGCAATAGTCAAAGTGCCTGCCTCTTTATTGGTCGAAATACGCACACCAAGTTCACCATCGCCAGCATATAGATCTGGATTTTCTAACGCTTTAAATCGAAGTTTGTCGGCTGCATCGGATGCGTTTGAAATAAGTTCTCTTAAAAAAATCTCTTTATTTGAGTATAAAGAGTGAATCATTAAATGTAGAATTTGTTTAACTTCGGATTGAAATCCACGAGTTTCAGTACCAATTTTGCTCATCGATGAGTTCCTCACATAAAATTAATTAGCCCTAATAATATAAAAATAAATATCAGCAATATAGATTTTAACCTTCTATTTTTTTAATGTACTGCTTTATAAAATTATTTTTAACACTATTTGGACACAAGTTGTTTAATAGTTTAATAATTGATGAATTGTTATATGGGAATAAAAAATGGAATTTCAAGGGAGAATATTAATGAAATTAATATGATTACATTTTTTAACTGTTATATGTATATATATAAACATAACTTTGTAGGATACCAAATAGAGATAAATCCTGCACAAGATTTAATCTGTTAAATTTTATTTATAAAAGATTATTTTTCTGTTTTTGGGCATACTCTGACTTTTGCTGTATTTTTGTCTAATTTAAATTCAAAGATATCAATGGCTTTTATTAAATTTATTAGCTTAGCATGACCATAATCTTTAACATTAAAATCAGGTTTGGTATCTTTAATATGGGTACCAATTAGTCCTAGTGTTGCCCAACCAAGATTATCTTTTCTTTTTTCAATAGCTTTTTTAATAAGATTAATTAATTCCGTTTTTTGTTTTAATTTATTGGAATTGGTATTTTGGGGAGCAGGAAAGTGTTTTTCTTTAGAAATAATTCTAACTTTTGCTGTAGAAACATCTGATCTGAGTTCAAATATATCATCAAGTGCTTTTATTAAACCTGATAATTTGGCGTAGCCATAACTTCTAGAGTCAAAATCAGATTTAATATTATTCATATACTGACCAACTTCCCCTAGCTGTGACCACCCTTGTTCATCCTCTTTCTCTTTTATGGCTTTTTTAATAAAATTAATTAATTTTTCATCTTTCTTTAATTCATCAGCAGTTTTACGCCCAGATATCGCTACTGTTGCGTTTTTTTCAATTTTTGTTAGGATATCAAGATAAATAAATTTATCACATGCTTTTATTAATGATTCGGGGGTTTTATCAGTACCAAAACCATAAACGGCGATACCATTTTCTCTTATTCGAGAAGCAAGACGAGTAAAATCACTATCACTAGAGATAATACAAAAGATATTAAAATGATTGCTATATAATAAATCCATGGCATCAATTACCATAGCCATATCCGTAGCATTTTTACCTTTTGTATAAGCAAATTGTTGAACGGGTGTAATTGCGTGAGCTAATAATTGTTCTCTCCAATTATTTAATCGAGGTGAACTCCAATCACCATATATGCGTTTGACACTAATTACTCCATATTTAGCAATTTCATCAAGTAGTAGTGATATGAAACTATAAGATATGTTGTCCGCATCAATAAGAACAGCCAATTTTTGGTTCAATTTACTCATTTCAGTTATTTCCCCCTACAAAATTTATGCATATATTCTAGTTATTGTTATGGATGTAATTGTAGTACACATAGCTTTTATTCTAAGCTAATCGTTTTTTATTTAAACAAAAAAGCCTTGATAACTCAAGGCTTTTATTTGGATTAAAAATTAACTTTAGGTTTTATAAAAATCCATAAACCAAAATGATGATTACCGCAACAGGAACAATATAACGAGTTAATACCGTCCAAACACTAAACCAAAAATCACTTAGATTTAATTCTTCACGGATACGTTTTTGGTTCATCATCCAAGCACCAAATATCACAGTGCCTAAACCTGTAACAGGTAACATTATTTTACTAGTTAAGTAATCAAGCAAATCAAATATATTTTTACCAAATAGTTTCACTTCAGCCCATTCATTAAATGATAAAATACATGCGATACCTAATGCCCAAATAACTAAACTACTTAAAATTGTTGCTGATTTTCTACCCAATGGTGTTTTTTCTTCTAACAATTCAACTGTTGGTTCAAGTAATGAAATAGAAGAAGTTAATGCAGCAAAAGTAAGAAAAATAAAGAATAAAACACCTAAAACAGTGCCGCCAGCCATATTACCAAAAGCAATCGGTAAGGTGACAAAAATAAGTCCTGGACCTTCACCAGGTTGTAAACCGTTAGCAAATACCAGTGGGAAAATCGCCATACCAGATAGCATTGCTACAATTACATCTAAAATAACTACAGTACGTGCAGTTGATAGTAAGTTCACATCTGAACCCAGATAAGAACCATATGCCATCATAATTCCCATACCTAAAGATAGACTAAAGAATGCATGTCCCAATGCCGCCAATACTGCTGTACCGTTAATTGCAGACCAATTAGGGGTGAACAAGAATTTAAAAGCATCATAAAAAGATGGACCGCTAACATAAGCAGCATAACCAACTAAAACAAGTAATAATACACCTAGCCCAGGCATCATCAATTTACAACCGCGTTCTAAACCAGCACCAACACCAAGAGCAACAATAAATGCTGTAGCAAACATAAATATGGTGTGCCAAGTTAGTAGACTGTTAACCTCGCCAAGGAAATGGGTAAAAAGTTGACCAGTAGCTTCGCCATTAGCACCTTCGAAAGAACCTTGAGTAGCCAAAACAATGTAATCGGTCGCCCAACCCCCAATAACACTATAAAATGATAGAATTAAAAAAGAACCTATTACGCCAATAATACCGACCCAGCGCCAAGATCTTGAACGGCCTTCTGAAACAGCGACATCTTCCATTGTATGAATTGGATTTTTTTGCCCGCGACGACCAATTAACCATTCTAAAACTAAAATTGGCAAGCCAATAATAAACATAAATATTAAATAGGTAAGCACAAATGCAGAGCCCCCCATTTCACCTGCCATATAGGGGAATTTCCAAATGTTGCCTAATCCAACAGCAGAGCCAGCTGCGGCAAGCATAAATCCCATGCGCGAACTCCACTGTGAGTGACTTTTTTTCATAGTACCCGTACTCATTAATATTGTTTCCTTTATTCTCAAAATAGTTTAATTAGCGTTGTGAAAAAAGTATGTCTTTTATAAGTGAATTTTTCAATCATGCCATGAAAGACTTCTATAAACAAGATATTATGCAAATTATTAGTTATATCTGTATAAAAATTTAGCGAGTAGTGATGGGAATGTATAATATTTATTTTTAAGGTGATTATAGTAATTACTATACCATATTAAACATCTTCAAAACAGTTAAAAAGTTAAAATCTGCAATAAAAAATAATAAAAGCGCCATACCTAAAGGAATGTCAATTATATTTGTTAAACAATAATGATATGTTTTGAACTAAATAAACATATTTAAGAACGATTCCTTCTCACAGCTTCATTAATAGGCGCAATCATATTTTGTAGGATAAATTATATAATAAACAATAGTGTTTAATCTGTTATTATTTTAAATAAACAAGATTAATTAGGCTGATTTATTGATAATCACAAGCACATAGCATATAGTTAATTTTTAGATTTTATTGATATTAAAGAGCCACTATGTCGCAAAACATCGACCAAAACGAAATCAACAAATTTTCACAACTTGCTGCCGATTGGTGGAACCCAAATGGTAAATGTAAACCGTTACACATCATCAATCCATTGCGTATGGATTATATAAAACAAAAATGCGGATCACTAACCGACAAACTGGTGCTTGATGTCGGTTGTGGAGGTGGAATATTGTCTGAAAGTCTAGCAAAATTAGGCGCTAAAGTTACAGCTATTGATCTTGCCGAGCAATCGCTAACCGTTGCCAAATTACATGCCTCGCAAAATGATCTATCGATCGATTATCAAAAACAAACAGTTGAAGATCATGCCCAACAACACCCTGCCAAGTATGATGTCATTACTTGTATGGAATTATTAGAACATGTACCTGAGCCGTTTTCAATCATACAAGCATGCGCCAAATTACTTAAACCAAAAGGTAAACTATTTTTATCAACTATTAACCGAAATCATAAAGCCAAATTATTATTGATTTATGGTGCAGAATATATTGCTCATTTGGTACCTAAAGGTACACACGATTTTAATCGATTTATCCGCCCATCAGAGCTAATGGCACTTGTTGAGCAAGCAAAATTAGAGGTAGAGGATATTATTGGTATGGAATATCTTTTATTTAAAAATCAATTCAAATTAAGTTCAAATGTGGATATAAATTATATATTAATGGCACGAAAATCAGATTTGCTTTAAAAATGTGATCAAATTCTCATTTTAGATATTTTTTCCTGTATTTTTTTTAAAATTCTCTATAATTTCGCGCGTTACCGATAACACGGGCCATTTTATTTTAAAGGATTTATTTATGCCGTTATTAATAATTGCTATTGGCGTAGCACTGCTACTTATTTTAATGTTACCGCTTCGAGTCAATGGTTTTATTGCTCTAATTCTAGTTGCATTAAGTGTTGGTGTAATGGAAGGTATGCCTGTTATGGATGTGGTGAAATCCATAAAAAATGGAGTAGGTGGTACACTTGGTAGTTTAGCTTTAATTATGGGCTTTGGGGCAATGTTAGGAAAACTATTGGCCGATTGTGGTGGGGCTCAACGTATAGCAACAACACTAATTGAAACATTTGGTGACAAGAAAATCCAATGGGCGGTTACACTTACTGGTTTTATTGTTGGTTTTGCACTTTTCTATGAAGTTGGCTTTGTTCTTTTATTACCATTAGTATTAACTATTGCCGCAACGTTACGTATATCGCCACTATATATTGGTATTCCTATGGCTGCGGCTTTATCTGTGACGCATGGCTTTTTACCTCCACATCCTGGTCCTACAGCTATTGCAGAAATTTTTAAAGCAGATATGGGGCGTACCTTACTCTATGGTACTATCATCGGTATCCCAACGGTAATTTTAGCAGGCCCAGTATTAGCAGGATTACCATTTATTCGCGTAATTAATCATCCAATTGAAGAAGGTTTATATAATTCTAAAAAATTTACTGATGAGCAAATGCCAAGTTTTACCGTCAGTGTTTTTACTGCTTTAATTCCAGTTATTTTAATGTCAGTTCGTGCGGTTTGCGATATGACTTTAGATAAAGGACATGCAGTGCTACCTTATATAGAATTTCTAGGCGATCCAGTCATTGCAACTTTGATTTCTGTATTAGTTGCGGTATTTACATTTGGGCTTTTACGTGGACGCTCCATGGCAGAAGTTAATGCTACTTTAGTTGATTCAATCAAGATTATTGCCATGATGTTATTAATTATTGGTGGTGGCGGAGCATTTAAACAAGTGCTTGTTGATAGTGGTGTAAAAGTTTACATTGAACAAATGATGCATTCATCGAATATTTCACCTATTTTAATGGCTTGGTTTATTGCTGCATTACTTCGATTAGCGCTTGGTTCTGCCACCGTTGCCGCGTTGACAGCTGGTGGCATTGTGTTCCCTCTAATTGCTTCAACAGGGGTAAGTCCTGAATTAATGGTTATTGCAACAGGTGCCGGAAGTGTTGTATTTTCGCACGTAAATGATCCTGGATTTTGGTTATTTAAAGAATATTTCAATTTAAGCATTTCTGAAACCATGAAATCTTGGTCACTATTAGAAACCATAATTTCCGTATGTGGGTTAGTAGGATGCTTAGCTATTAATATGTTTATTTAATAAAACATCAAGAGTATATTTTTTCCTCATCAGTTTTATTTAATTGGTGAGGGGGAGCAATATATTTTCATTTATATTTAGTTTCTTTGTATTTTCATGTTTATTTATTTTTTTATTTCAATATAGAATAAAATTCTCCTAGCCTTTTAAGTTAAAAGTAAGTAGAATACCTAGGCAATATTTTATCAACAATTTAACTCAATGGTGAATATTGTCATGTCCCGTATAGTGAAAGAAGCTCTCACGTTTGACGACGTGTTATTAGTTCCAGCACACTCAACTGTATTACCTAACACGGCTGATATCAGTACTCAACTAACTCAAACCATCAAGCTCAATATTCCAATGCTTTCTGCCGCAATGGATACTGTAACTGAATCAGATTTAGCTATTGCACTAGCTCAAGAAGGTGGTATTGGTTTTATTCATAAAAATATGTCAATTGGAAATCAAGCCAATCATGTAAAACGTGTTAAAAAACATGAAAGTGGCATAGTGCAAGATCCTGTATCAGTCTTACCAACTGCGACTATACAACAAGTTATCGAACTAGCTAAAGAATATGGCTTTGCTGGTTTTCCGGTTGTGACTGAAACTCAAGAACTAGTTGGCATTATCACTGCACGCGATGTACGATTTGCAACGGATCTCTCTTTACCTGTTACTGCTGTGATGACACCAAAAGAACGCTTAGTTACTGTAAATGAAGGTGAACAACGTGAAATCGTTCTTCAAAAAATGCACGAATACAGGATTGAAAAAGTCCTTGTTGTTGATGGTCGATTCCACCTAAAGGGTATGATCACGGTCAAAGATTATAACAAAGCCGAACAAAAACCCAATGCATGTAAAGACGAGCAAGGTCGTCTGCTTGTTGGAGCCGCCGTTGGTGCAGCGGCAGGTAATGAAGAACGCATTGCAGCATTAGTAGAAGCTGGTGTAGATGTATTATTGATTGACTCATCACACGGCCATTCAGAAGGTGTGCTTGAACGTATTCGCCAAGCAAGAAATTCCTATCCAAATTTACAAATTATTGGCGGTAATGTCGCCACAGCTGAAGGTGCTAAAGCCTTAATTGACGCAGGTGTTAGTGCTGTTAAAGTAGGTATTGGACCTGGTTCAATTTGCACTACACGTATTGTAACTGGTGTTGGCGTACCGCAAATTAGCGCCATAATGGATGCTGTCGAAATTGCACAAAAATACAATATTCCAGTTATTGCTGATGGTGGAATTCGATATTCAGGTGATATTGCTAAAGCTATTGCAGCAGGTGCATCTTGTGTGATGGTTGGATCAATGTTTGCAGGTACTGAAGAAGCGCCAGGTGAGATAGAACTATTCCAAGGCAGAGCATATAAATCATATCGCGGAATGGGTTCGCTTGGCGCGATGACAAAAGGATCTTCTGACCGTTACTTCCAAACTGACAATGCTGCAGATAAACTTGTTCCAGAAGGTATAGAAGGACGTATTGCTTATAAAGGTCCTTTGAAAGAAATTGTTCATCAGCAAATGGGTGGATTAAGATCTTGCATGGGATTAACTGGTTGTGCAACAATTGATGAATTAAAAACTAAATCCAAATTCTATCGCATTACTGGTGCTGGAATGAAAGAAAGCCATGTGCATGATGTACTTATCACCAAAGAGTCACCTAATTACAGAGCTGGAGCATAAAAAGAGAGAGGAGGAATTTTCCTCTTTCTTGAATTTAATTGAAATATTTATTTTTTTATTTTTATTTAAATCAAATTGTTATGATTCAGTTTGATTTTATGATGGTTTGTTTTGAGGTGCCTTATCCTAGCGCTTACAATATGTCGACAAAGGGAGTTGATTAGTGCATCAAACATGGATGACACGAGTAACAGAGGAAGGCAACTGAAGGTTATATTCTATAGCTAATGTGTGAGTAAGTTAATAGAGGGAAATGAACTCGCTAAATCAGGTTTTGTCACTACTGTTATTCATTTCATCAAGAGATCATGATGTTTGAAACCTAAAGACTCTATAATGATTTGCCCTTATTTGTAAAGTTAAATAAGAAACAATACGTTAAATGATGATTTTTATAATCTAAAAAGGTTAATATAATTATTAATCTTATGTCAGAATGTGTTGACAAGGAAGAACGTTAGCCCACGAAACATAAGCATTTCTGGAGGGCTTTATTTATCAGGGAAAATGTCACCTAAAAAGTATCAAAGCTTTTCAGCAAAAGTCTAGTTGAAAACTTTTATAGCAACCGCTTAATAATTCTATCCACTTTTATGCGGCTAATTCGTTTTATTAATTTATGAACTTGGCTCGGATAAAATTGGCTCGCTTGGATTTGTTGAAAATGTGTGACCAATGTGGTTTTTTGACGAATAGTGTCAAGTTCTTGGTTAAATTTATGGCTTAATTCTTGCTTTGGATCATGTATTAATATGCCATTTTCCAGATCAAGTCGCCAAGCGCGTGGATTTAGGTTGTTACCTGTTATAAGTACCCAATTATTGTCCACCCAGATACCTTTAAGATGATAGGTTTGCCCTCCATCCTTCCACAGGCGTATGATGAGTTGCTCTTTGTCAATAAAAGATTGTAGGCGCTCAATAAAGCTTCTTAAATTGATTTCGTATAAGTAGGGTAATCCACCTGATATGTTAAAAGGTTGGTCTGGTGGAATATAAAAGTCGTTGGCTTCTTTATCACCAATAATCAGTTCAACTTGGCGACCTTTACGAAGCAAGCGAATGATATCGCGCACTAAAATGCTTGGCAAATTAAAGTAAGGCGTGCAAAAGGTGATTTTTCGTTCGGTTACGTTGATTAGGTTATGGATGATTTTATTTAATGTGTTATTGCGACCAAGCCCCATTATTGGTGCAACCGATAATGTTTGGTTGTCGGTATTGGCATTATATTGATAATTGGCATCCATTAAATGTTGGCGTAACACCTTTATTTCAGATTTGATTTGTTTTCTAGTTTTATGAGTGCCAATATTAAGTAGTTGCAACGCTTGGTATGGTAAAAAGTGATCGTGAATAAACTGCACCATGCTGTCGGCTAATAACGGATTGGTAATAAAGTGATAACGGTCGTAACGATATTTATCACGTTTGTGTAGGTAGACATTATTAATGCTAGCCCCACTGTAAATGACAGTATTATCAATAATAAAACCTTTTAGATGCAGCACGCCTAATACTTCACGGCGATTAACTGGTACACCATATATGGGAATGTCAATATCAGGATATTGCTGTTTTAGTTGGTAATAATAATTAGCATTGGTATGGGCTTTGTCCTCACCAATTCTTCCACGCTGTGCACGGTGCCAATCAACAAATATTTTAATATCTAAATCAGGATGTTGCTGTTTGATTTGGTACAGTTCGTTAAGAATTTCTTGACCTGCTTCATCTTGCTCTAGATAGAGTGTAACTATATAGATTCGGTGCTGGGCTTTTTTGATATTTTCAATTAAAGCCAGTCGATATGCTTTGGGGTTATAGCAGATATGATATTGCTCGGCATCTTGCTGAATTTTATCTAATTCGTCAAGGTGTTTTTGGTGATTGTATTTTATAAATGGTATTCGCATGATTTATTTGTCATTATAACTGTTAAGTTACATTAAAAAATTGTTTTCAAATGTAAGATAAGTTAAGCCAGTAAAATAACACTCCTTTTAATTTGTATGCATTGTAGCTGAGTTGCTTTAAGTCGAGTAATGTCTTTAGCAACTTTTTTATGCTCTTATGCTTCCTACTGAGTGATAATAAATTGTTTATGATTGTTCATCAACCCATGTTTGAATTATTTTGTAAGTTAAAGCTAGTACGACTGGACCAATAAATAATCCCATTATACCAAAGCCAAGCAAACCGCCAATCACACCAAATAATATAAGTAAAAATGGTAAATTGGCACCTTTTTTTATTAAGTAAGCCCGCATTACGCTATCTAAGGTGGTTAAGATAATTGCCACAACAATTAATACGATACCAGCAATGGTGTTACCTGCCCAAAATTGCCAGAAGATGCATCCCAGCATTACAACCACGGGACCAATTTGTGCAACACAGCAAATAAATAAGATTAGTGTTAGTACTCCCGGTAAAGGCATGTCCGTTATTATAAAACTTAACCCACCAATTAAGGCTAAGGTGATTGCGGTAACCACAACACCAAGTGCTACAGCTCGAATGGATTGCCCTGCTAATGTGACGGTGATTTGGCCATATTGTTTTGATAATCTGTTAGCTAGTAGGTAAATGTATTTGGTGATACTTTCGCCATTTAAAAAGAGTAATAGACTAAAAATAATCATTACACCTGCATGAAAGATGAATATACCAATATTGGTAGCTTGCTCAAGTAGCCAACCTATCATGGTACCAATATAAGGTTGTATGCTTGAAACTAAATCAGAACCATCAGTTTGTATTAAATTTAACCATTTTTGATGTAGTTCAAGACCAAAGGCCGGTACTCTTTCAAGCCAATCAAGTGTTGGTAGTTTTTGATGAGATAGTGTTTTTGCCCATTCAATAAGATGATGACCATTTTGTGCTACCGAGCTAATAATTAATATGAAAGGTATAATGCAAACAAAGGCCAATATTAGTGCCATTACCAGTAGTGATAGCCAGCGTTTGTTAAACAGTTTTTGTTGGATTTTTATCATTAATGGCCAAGTAGCAATCACCACCATAACAGCCCAGAAAAATCCAAATAAAAAAACTTCAACAACACGATAGGTAATAATGATTAGTAAACCAATAATTAACAGGTTTAAAATCAATTTGAGTAAATCGGTAGTGTTTTTTTCTGCTGGCATTTTTACACCATATTTATTAATCTAGTTAGCGTTATTATACGCATTATCGCTGAAAATTAATATGATGGTGTTTATGATTAATTAGTTAATGGAGATTAAAAATGAAAAAATTATTGTTATTAACATTATTAGGTGTAGCATTAACAGCATGTGCAAATTCACCAAAAAAGCAACCTGTTGTACAAAATATCAATGATATAGCACCATTCCCAGCTGCTCAAGTCGGCTTTACGCGTTATGCTATTCATTTACCAACTATTGCAGATGAAAATAATGCGAAAGTTGAGGTGATCATTGGTAAAGAAATGAATGTTGACTGTAATTTGCAAAATATAGGTGGTTTTGTTAAACAAGAAGAGCTCAAAGGTTGGGGATACTCTTATTACGTAGTTGAAAAAACTATTGGTAATATTTCAACATTAATGGCTTGTCCTGAAGGTACTAATAAAAATCAATTTGTGACAATCAACCATAATTTAGGTTTGTTTAGCTATAACAGCCAATTACCTTTAGTCTTTTATGTCCCGAACGATTTGCAAGTTAAATATCGTGTGTGGCAACCAAATGCTAAAATTATGCAAGCAAGTGCTGAATAATTTTGTTATTTGATTGTTAATTGGCTGTTCTTTATTTTCTGAGTGGTTAAAATACAACCACTCAATCTTTAAACTTTCAATATTTGATTTTTTAAGTGGACATCTTTAAAAAAAAAGGTATTTTATCCCTCGTAATGCAAGGTTAGCTCTACTAGTTCATTTGTTTTATTAATGACTCGTGATTGCCTGATTATCTCGGTTTCGCTAGACGGTTGTTATTTTGATAATTTTGGTTATTGTTAACAATGTCGATAGTAAAATTTGGGGGTCCGTTGTGTCTTTGCAATGGGCTTGTGTCTAACATGTAATATCCCTACAACTAGAGGAGAAGTGGTGAGCATGTTTACTCAACGTAAAAAAATTATTTCAATCGTGGCTGGTGTTTCACTAGCGTTATCTCAATCTGCTATTGCTAAAGATCGTGTCGTACATTTTTACAATTGGGCAGGGCAAATTGGTTCTAATACGATTTCGGATTTTGAAAAATCGACTGGTATTAAACTGGTTTATGATGTTTATGATTCTAACGAAGCTCTTGAAGGTAAATTAATGGCGGGTCATTCTGGCTTTGATGTGGTTTCGCCTTCAGATAGCTTTTTAGCTAGACAAATCAAATCTGATATCTATCTTCCATTAGATAAAAGTAAATTGCCTAATTGGAAAAACTTAGATCCTAATCTAATGAAATTAATGGCAACGCATGATCCTGATAATAAATATGCTATCCCTTATGTATGGATGACAACAGGTATCGGTTATAACATTGATAAAGTTAAAGAGCGTTTAGGTGATAATGCACCAGTTGATAGCTGGGATTTAGTGTTTAAACCAGAAAATATGGAAAAACTAAAAGATTGTGGTGTGGCATTTTTAGATGCGCCTACCGAAATTTTTGCTAGTGCTCTTCAATATTTAGGTAAAGATCCAAATAGTACAGATGCCAAGGATTATACTGGTGCTGCCTATGAGTTGTTAGAAAAAGTTCGTCCAAATATTCGTTACTTTCACTCTTCACAATATATTACCGATCTAGCTAATGGTGATATTTGTGTGATTTTGGGTTGGTCTGGCGATATTTTACAATCACGAGATAGAGCTAACGAAGCTAATAACGGTGTGCATATTGGTTATCAAATACCAAAAGAAGGCGCTTTAGTCTTTTTTGATACCTTTGCTATTCCAAAAGATTCAGCAAATCCAGATGAAGCTCATGAGTTTTTAAACTTTGTTATGAAACCAGAAATTGCAGCGCAAGTTACTAACGATGTTAACTTTGCTAGCGCTAATCAGGTTGCTAATGAAAATTTTGTAAAACCAGAAGTGAAAAATGATCCAGCAGTTTATCCAAAACCAGAAGTGATGAAAAATTTATTCACTTTAAAAGTTAAAGATCCAAAACTTGAGCGTGTAATTACCCGCACGTGGACTAAGCTCAAAACAGGTAGATAAGCGATATTTTGTATATCGAGTCTTAACTAATAATCCAAGACGGAGAGGCTATGAGTCTTTCCGTCTCGTTTTTTTGGCTTGTTGTTATGAGGAAAAAAGAGTGAACGATAAAACAACAAATCAGGTACAGCCTAAAAAAAAGATGATAACTCCTTTATTGGAGATCAAAAATTTAACAAAAGTTTTTAATGATGATTATTATGCCGTTGATGATGTAAATTTGACTATATATAAAGGTGAAATCTTTGCATTATTAGGTGCATCTGGAAGTGGTAAATCAACACTATTGCGTATGCTTGCTGGTTTTGAGCAACCGACTTCGGGGCAAATCATTTTAGATGGAAAAGATTTATCACAGGTTCCGCCTTATAATCGTCCTATTAATATGATGTTCCAATCGTATGCTTTATTTCCTCACATGACGGTTGAACAAAATATTGCCTTTGGCTTAAAACAAGATAAATTAAGCAATAGCGAAATTAAACATCGCGTTGAAGAGATGTTAGCACTTGTACATATGGAGCAATTTGGTAAACGTAAACCACACCAATTATCAGGTGGTCAGCGCCAACGTGTAGCTTTAGCAAGAAGCTTAGCCAAACGACCAAAATTATTGTTACTTGATGAGCCAATGGGTGCACTTGATAAACAACTTCGAGATCGAATGCAACTTGAAGTGGTGAGCATTTTAGAACAAGTGGGTGCAACTTGCGTTATGGTTACCCATGATCAAGAAGAAGCTATGACTATGGCTGGTCGTATTGCTATTATGAATAAAGGTCAATTTGTGCAAATTGGTGAGCCAGAAGAAATTTATGAACATCCAAATAGCCGTTATAGCGCTGAGTTTATCGGTTCGGTTAATATCTTTGACGGTATCTTGCAAGATACGTTAGAAGATGGTTTGATTTTGAGTTGTCCTACTATTAAACATCCATTTAAAGTGGATTATGATTCTCCAGCGGTGGAAGGTGTGCCGATTAAAGTTGCTCTGCGCCCAGAAAAAATTCAATTATGTGAACAATTACCTGAAGATGGCTATAACTGTGCTACAGGTGAAGTTGTTGAAATCGCTTATCTTGGGGATTTATCGATTTATCATGTCAAATTGCCAAGTGGGCAAATTATTATTGCACAATTGCAAAATGAGCATCGTTATCGTAAAGGAATGCCAACTTGGGGTGATATAGTTAACTTAAGCTGGGAAGTTGACAGTTGTGTTGTGCTTACTGAATAAACAAAAGAGGATATCATAATGCGATCCATTGTATTGGGATTGTTGTTAAATGCATTTGTGTTGCTCAATGTTTATTGGCGTTTTGTAACAACAGGTGCATTTGACAATTTATTTTTAGATGCGCTATTTACCGCAATGACATTGAGCTTTTTATTGTCATGCTTTGGTTGTTTTTTAGCGCATTATAGGCCGTCTAAATTTGCTTATCGGCTTATTATTGCTGGCAGTATTTTATTTATTCCAGCAGGGTTAGTTGTAATTTTTTATACATATAAAAAATTGCGTCAACAACGAGATGATTCGGATTTAATGACTCTTTATGGACGGTTAACCGTAATTGCGATCCCTTATTTATGGATGCTATTACTGTTTTTGTTACCATTTTTAATTGTATTTAGGATCAGTTTTTCTGAAATTGCTTTAGCTGTACCACCTTATACTGATTTGTTAAGTTATGACGATGGTTTACTTAATATTACGTTAAATTTTGGCAATTATTTAAATCTAATTAGCGATACGATTTATATTGATTCGTATTTGCAATCACTTAAGATTGCTGCGATTTCAACCGTGCTTTGTATTTTAATTGGTTATCCATTGGCTTGGGCTATTTCTCAATGCAAACAGTCAACCCGTAATATTTTATTGTTGTTAATCATTTTACCTTCATGGACATCGTTTTTAATTCGTGTTTATGCGTGGATTGGCATTTTGAATCCTAATGGTTTATTAAATCATTTTTTAATGTGGTTAGGGGTTATTGATCAGCCTTTGATTATTATGAAAACCTACTTTGCTGTATATATTGGTATCGTTTATTCTTATTTACCATTTGTGGTATTGCCAATTTATACGTCGTTAAGTAAGGTCGATTCAACGTTAATCGAAGCAGCATTAGACTTAGGTTGTAAACCGATAAAGACATTTTTTAAGATCATTGTACCTTTAACCAAAAATGGGGTGATTGCTGGGGGGATGTTAGTGTTTATTCCTGCTGTAGGTGAGTATGTGATTCCTGAATTATTAGGCCCTTCAGAAGGGATTATGATTGGTACACAGCTTTGGACTGAGTTCTTTAATAATCATGACTGGCCAGCTGCTTCGGCTGTAGCTAGTGTGATGTTGATGATATTGATTGTGCCTATTTATTATTTCAATAAATTCCAAAATCGACAAATGGGAGGTAAATAGATGAACGATTTGCCCGTTATTATGCGATCGGCTTTGATTGTTTTTATCTCGTCATTGCTTGGTGCGATTTTATTGAGTATTTTGATTTCATCATCGGGATTATCGCTTTTGGGTGAATGGAGCTTTTACTATGGCTGTTTTGTTTTTAGTTTCATTATTACAGTTTTAGTTACCATTGCGTTGTTATTCCGGTGTTTGAAAGGACTTATCTTTTTGGTGGTATTTTCGTTTTTATATGTCCCAATGATTATTTTGATTGTTTATTCGTTTAATAGTTCGCGTTTGGTGACAGTTTGGGCGGATTTTTCGGCCAAATGGTATTTTGAGTTAATTAATAATGAAATATTACTTAAAGCTGTTGGGCTAAGTTTATCTATTGCTGCAGGTGCTGCAACTTTTGCTGTTGTGCTTGGTACATTAGCGGCTTATGCTATCATTCGTTTTAGAGGATTCCGAGGCTCTAATTTATTTTCGTTTATGACTACAGCACCGCTGGTTATGCCAGATGTTATTACTGGTTTGGCTTTGCTGTTGTTATTTGTGGGAATGGGACAGGTACTTGGTTGGCCAAAAGACCGTGGTGCTATAACTATTTGGATGGCTCATGCTACATTTTGTACCGCTTATGTGAGTGTGGTAATTAGTGCTAGGTTGCGTGAATTAGATAAGTCAATTGAAGAAGCCGCATTAGATCTTGGTGCAAACCCTTTAAAGGTATTTTTTATTATCACATTACCAATGATCGCACCAGCGTTAGTGTCAGGTTGGCTTTTAGCATTTACATTGTCACTTGATGATGTGGTTATTGCTAATTTTGTGACTGGACCAGGTGCTATGACGTTACCTAAATTGATATTTTCAAAAGTACGTTTAGGGGTTGATCCTCAGGTTAATGCTTTAGCAACAATTATATTGCTAATTGTTGGTATTATTGGCTTTATTTCGTGGCTATGGATGCGTAAAGCCGAACGGCGTCGCATAAGTGAAACTCGTAGGCATTAATTAAACTCTGCTCTTTCTATTATTGCCGCTGTTTGCGGCAATATTTCGTTTTAAAACTCCGTGTCTTTTTTATCATTTTGTATTATAGTGTGATTCGTCAATTTTTTGGCAAAATTCTCAGGGCGGGGTGTAAGTCCCCACCGGTGGTATAGCCCACGAGCGCTTAATTTATTTTGTTAACTGTAGTAGTTATTTTATTGCTCGGTTAGATTTTGATAGATTGGGGACAAGCAGATTTGGTGAAATTCCAAAGCCGACAGTAAAAGTCTGGATAAAAGAGAGTTGCTTATCTTTCCAATATTTGCTGAAAGGCAAAGTCATGCTGGTCAAGCACTGCCCTGATTCTGGTATTTTATTTATACTTAATTAATTAGATAGCAAATAGCCATTTAAATTTAATTAGATAAATAATGAAATAAATAAGTTAATAAAAATATAGGTATTTACCATGAATCAGTTTAATTTAAATGAATTTGGAACGCCCATTGAACGTGTTAAAAAAGCAATTGCCTCTATTAAAGCCGGTCAAGGTGTACTAGTTTTAGATGATGAAGATCGCGAAAATGAAGGTGATATTATTTGGGCTGCCGAGTCCATTACCAGTGAACAAATGGCTCTAACCATTCGTTATGGCAGTGGTATTGTTTGTTTATGTTTGCCTAAAAAACGCTGTGATGAGTTAAATTTGCCTATGATGGTAGAAAATAATACTAGTAAAAATAATACAGCGTTTACCATCTCAATTGAAGCTGCAAATGGAGTTACAACAGGCGTATCAGCTGCCGATCGCGTTACAACTATTAAGGCTGTTGTGAATGATAACGCCAAACCAAGTGATCTTAATCATCCAGGACATGTGTTCCCTTTAGTTGCTAAAGAGGGGGGCGTATTAGTTCGCCGGGGTCATACTGAAGCATCTATTGATTTAGTAACATTAGCGGGTTTAAAGCCTGCTGCAATATTGTGTGAGTTAACCAATGACGATGGCACTATGGCAAGAGCGTCAGAGGTTGTTAAATTTGCTAAACAGCATCATATGCCCGTTGTGACTATTGAAGATATTGTTGAATATCGTAACCATTTGGCATTGAAATGAAAATTCTAATTTTGAGAAAGTCATATGCTTAACAGTGTTATATAAATTAATGAAAAATTAATTGTTTTTGTTGACGTCTTCATTCGCCGAAGATAAGCTATCGGCGAATGAAAGGGGAGGGAGGATAGGAATAAACCTTTCTCTTATAGTGTTATCCCTTTTCCTAATAAAAGTATTTTTTAGGATGGAGCATAATGCTAAATTTACCTCTTAAGCAGGTAAAAACAAATTCTACTAACTCTTTTTTAACTTATAGATAAAAAACATAAAAAAATAAAATTGCCACTATAGAATTATTTGATTTTTCTTGCAATTTATATTTGTTTATTATATATTCGTTCAAATAATAATAAAAATGTAATAATGTTTTATAAGCATTAGACGTTTTGGTTTAATAGTTAAGGTCATATAACAATTGATATCTTTTGGCGGCAAATTCTATTTGCGAACCATCTTCAATTTTGCTGTTACTTTATAAGTAATTGAGCATAATCAAGCATTATACTTAAAATACATTGTTGCAAAAAATTGGTTACGAAATAAAGTAATATAAACGAGGGAGCCATATGTTTAGCGTAAACAAAGAGTGGGCATTTGTAGTGTTAACCTGCTTTTTTGAAATATGTTGGATATTAGGATTTAGCATTGCAACCGAGCTTTGGCAGTGGGTTATTATTGTATCGCTCATTATTGTTGATTTTACATTTTTAACTAATGCTTGTAAAAAAATACCAACAGGCACGGTTTATGCCATATTTTCTGGTGTTGGTGCCGTTGGTGCAACGGTGATTGATATACTACTTTTCAATAAAGAGATTAAGTTAATTCAACTCTTTTTTGTGGTTATAATTATTATTGGTGTTGTACAACTAAAACGTGCCGACAGTTAATATTATAAAAAGGACAATTTTATCATGGGATGGCTGTTGGTATTAATAGCATCGGTTTTTGAAGTACTTGGCGCGATAGGTCTAAAATTATATGCTCAGCAAAGAAGTCTGTTTAGATTAGTTTTGTATTGGGGAGGTTTTTTTGTTTCTTTTATACTTTTTTATTTTTCGCTCCATTATCTTGAATTAAGTATTGTATACCCTGTTTGGGTTGGTCTTGGAACATCAGGTGCAGTGTTAGCTAATATGTTGTTATTCAGTGAACCTAAAAACTTTCCCCGCTTATTTGGACTAGCAATTATCATCATTGGAGTTGTAGGTTTACATGCTACTCTATAATCAGCTGTGATTATATGATTACATATAAAAAAACCGGAGATCAACTCCGGTAACGCAAAGCGTAAATTAGGATATGAATGAATAAAAAAATAATATTAAATTAAATTTCATCAGCATGTTGCTTTAAGAAACTTGCAACACCATTTGGATTTGCTTGCATGCCTTTTTTACCTTTTGTCCATTGAGCAGGACAAACTTCACCATGTTCTTCATGGAATTGGTACGCATCAACAATACGAATCATTTCGTCAATGTTACGGCCAATTGGTAAATCGTTAATTGTTTCGTGGCGCACAATACCTTGTTTATCGATAAAAAATGAAGCGCGTAGCGCAACACCAGCTTCAGGATGTTCAATACCATATGCTTGCATAATTGAGTGTTTAATATCGGCAACAATTGGAAATTTAACTTCACCAATACCACCTTTATCTTGTGGGGTATTGCGCCATGCATTATGTACATATTCAGAGTCCATTGAAATACCGATTACTTCAACACCACGTTTTTTGAATTCTTCTAGGCGATGATCAAATGCAATGATTTCAGATGGGCAAACAAAAGTAAAGTCCATTGGCCAAAAGAATACAACAGCATATTTACCATTAATATATTGAGATAAATTAAAATTGTTTGTAATTTCACCGGTGCCTAAAACAGCTGCTGATGTAAAATCTGGGGCTTTGCGGGTGACTAGTGTCATAGTGTTTCTCCTTTATAATTAACTGCAACTCATGTTGCAGAGCATTATAGCAATTAAAATCCATTGTCAAAGTTGTTATAAACGATTAGTATCATAATTTTAAGCTATTAATTGTCGGTTATTGTTTGGTGTTATTTATTGATCTTGGGTTTACCTTTATTTTTTGTGACACGATGTCGCTGTTTTAGCTTTTTCTTTTTTACTAGTTCATGCTTTTTATTTACACTTTTTTGTTTTGCTTTTTGTGAAGGCTTCCTCTTAGTTACTGGTTTTGGTGCTTTAGTTTTAGGGCGTAATTCATCAATCGTTCTCAATTTAATTGGTTCTTTAATATAGCGCTCAATTTTTTGTAGTAATTCGTTATCATGAGCCTCGACCAACATAATAGCCGTCCCTTTTTTACCTGCACGGGCGGTGCGCCCAATTCTATGTAAATAGACATCAGCTGTTTTTGGCGCATCAAAATTAATAACATGAGTAATATTATCAATATCAATACCTCGTGCAGCAACATCAGTTGCAACAAGCACATTTACAGTGTTAGTACTAATTCTTTTTATTGCTTCGTTTCGTTTGGCTTGTACCATCTCACCTTCTAAATAACAACTATGGATACCAGCTTGATGCAGTAGGCTAACTAATTCATGCACACGTTCACGTTTACGAACAAATACAATTGTTTTTTTTAATACTTCTTGCTTTAATAAGTGAATAAGAAGTGCCACCTTATGAGTTAAGTCATCGGCACGATAATAAAATTGCAGGATTTTTTTACGTTCTTTGCGTGAAGGCTCGGCATTGATTTCGATTGGATCATTCAAAATGCGGCTAGCAAAGTTATGCAGTCCTTCACCTTCCAGTGTAGCTGAAAATAATAAGGTTTGTTTACGCCAACGGGTTTCGGCTGATATAGTTTCGACATCTTGGGAAAAACCCATGTCTAACATACGATCGGCTTCGTCTAAAATAAGCATTTCAACCGCTCGGCAGTCGAAGTTTTCTTCTTTTATATACTGTAATAATCGGCCTGTTGTAGCAATAACGATATCTTGGTTTTTGCTAAACACTTCAGCGTGATTCATATAAGCAACGCCACCAGTAATAGTTGCAATGCTTAAATTTGTTGATTCGGTTAATAATTTGGCTTGTTCAGCAATTTGCATGGCTAATTCACGAGTTGGAGTTAAAATTAAAATTCGTGGTGGGCCAGATTTTCGACGTGGAAAATCCAGTAAATGTTGAACGGTCGGGATTAAAAAAGCTAGCGTTTTGCCTGTTCCTGTTGGTGCAGAACCTAAAATATCTTTGCCATCTAAAGCAACAGGGATCGTTTGTGCTTGGATTAAGGTTGGAGTGTTTATATTTTTTGTTTGAAGATTATGAATTAAAATATCATCTAATTCTAAATCAGAAAAAGTGTGTGCTGTCATAGTGTTCTTTTTATCTAAAATTATAGGTTATATTATAACGTTAATCATTATAACTACAATCAATAAAAGTGTAATGGAGTATTATTCGATCTTTATAGAGTGTATAATTGTAGTGATGTTTTTATCGTTTAAAACCTAGTTTTATGTCTAAAAATAGATGTTTTATCTAGGGAAAACTTATCATCTTTGGCTGTCTGTGATATGATATGCGGTCATAAAGATAATATACATAATGACTATTTATACTACTGAGGCTAAATTAGCTTAATTAATGTTTAACTATTTTGTGATTTAACACGGGTTGACTCAAATTTCCATATTAAATAATAGTCCTTTAATAACTATCAGATAATGAATATGACCGAATGTTTCTCGAATGATAATTATAATCAACAGTTGAAAAAAAAAGTAGATAATTTAAAAGCATTATTATCAAACTTTTCCCTTCCTGAATTATCGGTATATTGTTCGCCTATTAGCCATTATCGTATGCGTGCTGAGTTTAGAATCTGGCATGATGGTGAAGATCTTTATCATATTATGTATGATAAAAAAAATAAAAAGCGAATACGAATTGATGAATTTCCTATTGCAACTAAGCTAATTAATCAAGCTATGCAAACTATTTTACCGTTTTTACAACATAATCTGTTATTGCGTCATCTTTTGTTTCAAATTGATTATTTTTCGACTTTAAGTGGTCAGCTATTAATTACGCTTTTGTATCATAAGAAGTTAAGTGATGAATGGATTATAGAAGCCAAAAAATTAAAAACGCAATTAGCTAAGCAAGGCATAATCGCTAATATTTTAGGGCGAGCAAGTAAGCAAAAAATAGCAATTGATGTTGATTATGTTGATGAAGTTTTGCCTGTAATGGATAAGACATTTATATATCGCCAGATTGAAAATAGTTTTACTCAACCAAATGCAGCGGTAAATATTAAAATGCTACAGTGGGCTATATCGGTCACTAAAAATTCGGCGGGTGATTTACTTGAATTTTATTGTGGTAATGGTAACTTTTCGATCGCATTAGCACAAAACTTTCGCAAAGTATTGGCAACCGAAATATCCAAGGCATCGGTTTATTCAGCTCAGCATAATATTTTAGTTAATCAAATTGATAATCTTAATATTGTACGGTTGTCCGCTGAAGAATTTACTAGTGCAATTAAAAAAGAACGTGAGTTTAATCGTTTGAAAGGAATTAATTTGGATGATTATCAGTGTGATACGGTACTTGTAGATCCGCCACGAGGGGGAGTGGATTTAAATACTATTAATATAGTAAAAAATTATAAAAAAATTATTTATATTTCGTGTAACCCTAATACATTGCGTGACAATTTACAGTTGTTGACAAAGACGCATTCAATTCAACATTTTGCTATGTTTGATCAATTTCCTTATACAGATCATGTCGAGACGGGGATTGTGTTGTGTAAAAAGTAAAAGGGTGTAATATTCAATGTAGAGTATTTTAGCTAAAATATACACAATTTATATCTAACGAATTTGTTGTTTTGGGGATATGTAAACTTGTAATTATTTATAACAAAAAAAAACCCTAGATAAACTAGGGCTGCATTAAATTGCAAGGAATGGATGAAAGGAAATAAAACAATGAAACAATAATGTCTAGCCTCATGAATCATTGTGTAGCTACTATAGCAAAGACAAACCAACTAATTAATGACAACATAATTACAAAATAGTCATTAAACCATCATGATTGGTTTGGTTTTTATCATTTATTCTATAGTTGTATTATGCAATTACGACAACCAGACAAATAACAAAGGAAGTATTCAAATATGAAATTGTTAGTAGTTGAAGATGAGCAAAAAACAGGTGAGTATCTTCGCCAAGGTTTAGTTGAATCTGGATTTGTTGTTGATTTAACGAATAATGGTCTTGATGGTTATCATAGATCTATGACAGAAGATTATGATCTAATTATTTTAGACGTTATGTTGCCTGATATAGTGGGTTGGAAAATTGTTCAATCATTGCGTGAAGCTGGAAAAGAAACGCCTATCATGTTGCTTACTGCTATGGGGAGTGTGGATGATAAAGTTAAAGGACTTAACTTAGGTGCTGATGATTATCTAGTAAAACCATTTTCGTTTGCTGAATTATTAGCTCGTGTAAAATCTATGCTTCGACGTAATGTTCCTCAAGTCAATAATTCTCAATTGAGTATTGCGGATCTAGTCATGGATCTTCCTAAACGTATGGTAACACGTGGAGATAAACGCATTGATTTAACCAATAAAGAGTTTTTGTTATTAGAATATTTTTTACGCTACCCAGGTGAAGTATTGCCACGATCATTAATTGCATCTCAAGTTTGGGATATGAATTTCGACAGTGATACTAATGTGATTGATGTTGCAATTAGGCGGTTGCGTAATAAAATCGATGCTGATTTCGAGCCAAAATTAATTCATACAGTTCGTGGAATGGGGTATAAGTTAGATGTCTTGGATGAAGCAGAATAAGTTAATTTCGTTTCGTTTGCCTCTTATTGTTTGTTTATTAACTTGTGGCTTACTTTATTGCTTTAGTTTTTTTATTGAACGTTCTTTTGAGAAAATTTCGATCCAACAAAATGTATCTGAACTTAATTCGGTTATTGATTCTATAGAACGTGAACTTGTTTATTATTCTCCAGATGAGAATCGTGACGAATTTATTCAAAATTTATTATTAATTTTGACTGGACATCACCGTCTATTTGTTTATATCATTGATGAGAATGGTAAAATTGTTTATCGAACACGTGGTCCCAATCTAACCGTTGCTAAAAATTATATTGATTTTGATACTATAATTGAAAATCACAGAACTGATATTTGGAATCAAGATAAAGCATCATATCGAGTTGCAGCTTCTCGTGTCGCTATTGAAAATGATAGACAATATACCACCATAGTTGCTGTCGGTCGTGATTTACATCTTGAGTTCATTCGGCGATTACACGATGGTTTAGGGTTGCTTATTGCTATTGCTTGTATTTTGGCTTTAATTGGCTCATTTGTTAGTGTCTATTTTACTCAAAAACCGATTAATCGGTTGATTAAAAGAATCGAAAAGATTAATTTTAAAAGTCTCAATTACCGTATTCCTACTTCTTTAGTACCAATTAAATACGTCAGTTTAGTGAAAGCATTTAATGATATGCTTAATCGAATGGAGGATGTGTTTGAACGGCAACGTAATTTTACAGCGGATATTGCTCATGAGATGCGAACGCCTATTACCAATTTAACAACTCAAACGCAAATAGTACTGAGTAATGCCAGAACGACTAATGAATATCGTGAGATTTTATATTCTAATTTAGAAGAATACGAAAAAATGTCGCAGATGATTTCTGATATGCTATTTTTAGCACAAGCAGATAATCATCAATTGGTGCCTAATTTAATCGATATTGATTTACATAGCTTGATAACAATAATGTGTGAATATTTTGAGCCACTTACCGATGAGAAGAATATTGCTATTAATCTTGAAGGTAATTGTTCTCATATTCAAGGTGATAAGATGATGTTAAGTAGGGCAATCAGTAATATTTTATCCAATGCAATCCGTTATACACCTGAAAATCAAACAACTACTATAACTTTAAGTCAAGTAAGTGAAAAGCGCGTTCGAATCATTATTTCTAATCCAGGCAAGAAAGTTGACAGTAAACATTTGCCACACCTTTTTGATCGGTTTTATCGAGTTGACGAATCACGTCATCGTAATGATAGTTCGGGCACAGGAATAGGGCTTGCTATCGTCAAATCCATTATTGAAACACACAAAGGTTCAATTTACGCTGAGTCTGATGAGCAATCAACCCGTTTTATTATTAATTTACCAACCACTATTTAACATCAAAGTCGCTGATCAGTAAATTAGCCGCTGCATAAGCGGCTTTATCTTTTAGTTCTTGTGGGACATTTTCGTTACGAACAACTTCGTCTAATACTTGCATAACAGCACCTAAGGCATCATCAATATAACCGAGATCATTACTGCCAATTTGTGCGTATTTTTCATAAATAAGATCGCTATATTTATTCATTAAATTCATTTTTTTATTTCACTTATAAAAAGCCAGCTAATTGTTTGTAAACTTGCTCGGCTTGAATGGTTTGCATACATTTTTCATTTGAGATAATGCTAAATTGATTTTTTCCATAGCCACCAATTAATTTTGGATCGGTTTTGCCAAATAAAGTAAAATTCGGACGATCTAGTGCAGCGGTTAGATGACTTAAACCAGTATCTACCGAAACAACGGCTTTTGCTCCCGCAATAACGGTTGCTATATCAGAAAGTGAAAGTTTGGGAAGTACCTCTACGTGTTGGAATCCTTGTGCTAGACGAATTGCTCGTGCTTGCTCATGTGGTGCTCCCCAAGGTAATTTTATTTTTAACCCAGTCGGCTCAACTAATTTAATTAATTTCCGCCAAGCATCTTCACTCCAGTGCTTTTCATCTCGTGTTGTTGCGTGTAAAAAAATCAGATATTGCTGATTATCGATAGGTAATGAAGATAAAAAGTGACGCGCAATTGCATAATCACCCATTGAATCAGGTAATTTATATTGTAGGCTTTTTGCAAACAGTAATCTAACGCGTTCAATAGCATGCATTTGTTTAGGTACATTGTGTTTTACATCATAAAACCAACTAGCAATTGGTTCTTTGATACTTTTGCGATCCAAACCGTGTTTAATACCCCGTGCTTTACGAGTAATAAGAAACGCACTTTTAATGAGTCCTTGTGCATCAATAATCACATCATAATGTTGTCGTCTTAAGGTATCAATAAAATCATGGCGCTCTTGACGAATTGCTTTAGCGAACCAATTTTTTCGCCAGCGTCTTATTGCAACCGGTATCACTTGGTTTACAGCAAAGTGCCAACTAGGTATTTGGGCAAAATTTTCTTCTACTACCCAATCAAAGGATATATTTGGTAAATTGTTAGCAGCATCAGTTAATGCTGGTAAAGAATGAAGTACATCCCCCATGGATGATGTTTTAACCACTAATACTCTCATTATTCATTACTCTTCTTACAGCGCATGATGAGTTTCATCAAGGTTTCGAAAACAATATCGGGTTTAATATCGATCAGGCTTTGATGGTAACCTTGTTCTGCATCGCCTTTACGAACACGGTGGTATCCGGTAATTAAACGAATAACTTCAGCTTTATCTGATAGTGGAGGGGTAAAATCTGGACTACTTGGCCCATAAAGAGCAACCAGTGGTCTGTCTAAAGCTGCTGCAACATGCATTAGTCCAGAGTCATTAGTCACAATGGCTTTACAAGCAGCAATTAGGTTAACAGCTTGTTCTAATTGTGTTTGACCTGCTAGATTGATACATTTATCGCGATGTATCATTTTAGCAATAATTTTTTCTCCTACTTCACGATCATTTTGGGACCCAAAAATAATAATTTTAGCGTGCTGTTTAACTAGCATATCAGCAAGTGCCGCGTAATGATAATCGGGCCAGCGTTTTGCAGGGCCAAATTCAGCACCAGGACAAAAGCCAATTAATGGTTCATCTTGTGTTATAGTAAAAGTTGAAAGAGCTTGGGTTATTTCATCTTGTTCGACATTGAGTTTTGGCCATAGTAGTGGTTGTGGTAAATCGGAAGCCGAATGAATCTGTCTATCAGGATAAGCAAGAGCAATATAGCGTTCAACCATCAACGGAAATGCTTGCTTATCAAGTTTACGAAGATCATTTAATAAACCATAACGCATCTCGCCTTTCCAACCTGTACGTTTAGGAATTTTGGCAAAAAATGGAATCAATGCTGATTTGAATGAATTAGGTAATACAATAGCCTGATCATAATGGTTATCACGCAGTGATTTACCTATTTCATGACGTTTTTTTAAAGCAAACTCACCATGGCCTAATGGCATTGCAATTGCTTGATTCACTTCTGGCATTTTATTTAATAGCGCTCGACACCAAGCCGGCGCTAAAACATCAATTTCGTTATTAGAATCAAGTTGTTTTAATGTACGATACAGGCTTTGCGACATCATCATATCGCCAACCCATGAAGGACCAATAATGAGTGTTTTCATTTAATCAATTCCATCTTATTGTTCATTAAGCCATTTCATATATTCAGTAGTTCCTTCTGCAACATTTTTAAATTCAATTGGGCATTTAGTTTGTCTAAATTTAGTCAGATCTGCTTGGGTATAGCTTTGATACCGTCCTTTTAGGTGTTCAGGAAAGGGGATATAATCAATTTCATCTTTTTTATGGTAAGTAAGAACCGCATCAGCGACAGCTTGGAACGATTCTGCTCGACCTGTTCCACAGTTATAAATTCCTGATATTTTATTTTTCCAGAACCATAAATTGACCGCAACGACATCACCAACATAAATAAAGTCACGTTTAAAGTTTTCACTACCTGCAAAGAGTTTTGGTTTTTCACCTTTATTAATTTGTTCATTTAGATGAAATGCGACACTTGCCATGCTACCTTTATGTGATTCACGTGGTCCATAGACATTAAAATAACGGAATCCACAAATAGGCGAATTAGCTTGGGGTAGTAATTGTCTCACATATTGGTCAAATAAGAATTTAGAATATCCATATACGTTTAATGGCTTTTCGTAAGAGCGATCTTCAATAAAGTTATCACTGCGCCCACCATAAGTAGCGGCTGATGAAGCATATAAAAATGGAATATTGAAATCGAGACAGTAATGCAACAAGTCTTTAGAATAGTCATAGTTATTTTCCATCATAAATTTGCCATCCCATTCTGTGGTTGACGAACAGGCACCTTGATGAAAAACAACTTCAATATTAAGATCTTCATGACTAATAATAGCTGCGATGAACTCATCTTTGTCCATATAATCGGCAATATCTAGATCAGCTAGATTAGAAAATTTAGTGCCGTCAGTTAGATCATCAACCACTAAAATATCTTTATGCCCAAGGTCATTCAAACCTTTAACAATATTACTACCAATGAACCCAGCACCGCCCGTTACAACAATCATGATTATTTTCCTTAATCAATAAAACTAATCTGCTTATAATAACGATTTATGATAAATTTTACGAGTGCTCATTTAAAAAAGCATGAGTAAAAAGAGTTTATTGTGAATTCATTTTATTTTTTGCAGTAACTAATATATATCTTGCTAAATTAAGATAAGGTTCAGTTTGGCAGTATTTTTGTTCAAGTTCTAATAGTTGTTCAAAATGAGTTTCTGCTTTGGATTTGTTGATTAGATAGTCATGGAAAATACGAATCCCCGTTTTTTGCAAAATATCAAAATCAAGTTGTGTAAGCCAGTGATATACGTCTGTTGGAACTCTTGGATAATCGGGAGAAAGTGTCTTTTTCTTACGCTTAGCTAACCCTGATTTTGTGTAACCAAAATTGCCTAATGTGACCGTTTTAAACAAAAGCGCATGATAGTTATAAAACATTAACGATAAAAAACCATCAGATTTAAGGTGTTGTTTTAATGATTTTATTAATTCAATTGGTTCAGCAACCCACTCTAATACAGCATGACAAATGACTAAATCAAACTGTTTGTTTATTAAGTTATCAAGCTGCTGAATAGGGCAACAAAGACAATCTATATTTATCTTTTCGGATTGAGCTTTTTGTTTTGCCAGTTCTAGCATTTGTTCAGAGATATCGCAAAGCGTTACTTGATGCCCAAGTTTGGCCAGCCGACAGGCGAGCTGACCTTGTCCTCCACCAGCATCTAGAATATTTAATGATTTATTGTGTGGATAGGTAGCTAAAACTTTTTCTAATTCTTGCCATACTACTGCTTCGCGAATTTGACCTTTGGTTGTGCCATAAATATTTTGTGCAAATTTATTGCTGATATCATCAAAATTACGATCTTGTTTATTCATGAATTATTTTTGATTGTTTAGTTGTTTTGCTTCAGCATTTATTTGCGCTATTTTAGTTGCCATTAGGCTATAGCACTGTTCCATTAAGACTCTAGTATCCTCTTTGCCAAGATTTTTTGTTTCGATAGGTTCTAACATTTCAACAATGATATGTCCATTATTTAGGCGGTTTAATTTAATATTATTGGTTTGCGATACACAGATCGGCACAATTGGTACTCCAGCAGCAATGGCAGCTTTAAAAGCACCTGTTTTAAACGGTAATAATCCCCGTCCACGGCTACGAGTACCCTCAGGAAACATCCAAATAGATATGCCACGCTTTTTAATTTCATTAACAACTTGCCCAATTGTATCGTGAGCTTTTGATTTATTGTTTCGGTCAATAAGAATGTTACCTGTAAGGTAATAAAGTTGCCCAAAAAAAGGAATCCAAGCTAGACTTTTTTTTCCTACTGTTACCGTTTTAGATTGCACAACATCACCCGCTACAACTATATCATAGTTATCTTGATGATTAGCAATATAGATACAGCTAGCTATTTTATTGATATTAGGGATAGTGCGAGTATCAACTTTTACACCCAATATAGGTTTAAAGAAAAAACTAAATAAATGAGCAAATCTTGCTACGTTCTTGGGATTTCTTGGGTTAAATAGGCAAAAAATGACGCCTAATACACAAACAATAATACCAATTATAACACCACTAATTAAGCGAAAAAGAAATAGCATAATTTACCTCATAAGTTAATTTACGTATTATATACTTAATCTAAGCTAATATACAGTTCGTTAACGGCTTCTTCTAAAGGATGATTATGTATAAACCAACTATAACTTGGGACGAAAATCAAACTCCTATCTCTACCCATTTCGATGATGTTTATTTTAATACTGAAGGCGCAATTGAGGAAACCAGATATGTATTTATTGAAGGTAATGATTTACGTCAGCGTTTTTTGAATCATAAGCAAGATACATTTATAGTTGGCGAAACAGGCTTTGGTTCAGGGCTAAGTTTTTTGATTTTATGGGAAAAATTTTTACATTTTAGAAGTCAATACCCGAATCATAGACTTAAACATCTTGCATTTTTTAGTGTTGAAAAGTATCCGTTATCGTTAGATGAATTAATAAAGATTCATAATAATGTGTTTTTTAAAAGTAAAATATTACTTTCGTTATCAAAACGACTTCAGGCTTTTTTAATTGATTCTACTTTCCAGTTTGACGATGTTAGTTTAAAGATATGTAATGATGATATTAGCAATTTTTCAGATTTTTTAACAAAGCAAAATGTTTTGATTGATGCTTGGTTTTTTGATGGGTTTTCACCAGCTAAGAATCCTGATATGTGGACAGAACGTTTATTTAAAAATTGTTTTAGCCTGACAGCATCTGGCGGTAGTTTTGCTACTTTTACTGCAGCAGGATTTGTTCGTCGTCATTTTATTAATGCAGGATTTATCGTTCAAAAACGAAAAGGATTTGGTTCAAAACGTGAAATGTTAGTTGGCTATAAGTGAGTATGTTTTTATGTATATTTGTTACAGTCTTTTCGCAAATTAGATAAACAACATGAGTAATTTGCACTATTAAGTAATTTTCTAGAAATGGTAAGGTAATTCATATAAAATATTAACCAATAATAACAATTTATTATTTATATTATACTTATGAAAATAAAAGTAAGTTAAATAGGAGAATAGATGAAGGCCTTAAAAAACGTTTTAATTATATTAACCACCGCTATGGTTTTAACTGGTTGTGAAGAAAAAAATGAGGAATATTATTTAAACAATATAGACTCAGCAAATAAAAAAGTAGAGCAATGTAATCAGGATCTAGAAAAGGCATTTATGGCAAGAGATAAAGGCGGTATCGAAAAGATAGAAAAAGATCTTGAATGTCGTGCTGCAATGTCTGCAATTAAAAAAGACAAAAAGATAAAATATGAATTAGAAAAGAAACGGAAAGAAGACGAAAGAAAACAAGCAGTAGAATCAGAAATGAGTGCTATCAAAAAACAAATTTCTGGTATGTCGTGGGGCGAATCAGTTAATGAATACTTAAAGGTAGATGAATGTAAAAGTAGTTTTTCGTTTAATAAAAGCCCGAAATGTGAAGCTTGGGAAACGATTTATAAAGAACAAGTAGATGAAGGTAAAAAAGAGTTAAAACAACTATCTTTTAATGAAATTAAAGAAAAAATGCAGTCTTTATGTAAATTAGATAAAAGAACTGGTTCTAATTGTAGTGTTGCCGAAAAAGCGTTAGAGGAAAAGGCGGCTGATGAATTAGCTAATGCTGATATCCAAACCATTGAATCAACAAAATCACTATACTGTGCAGATGACCTAGTTTTTTTACCAGTTTGTAGTATTAGTTGGGAAAAAGCATGGAAAAAAGAAAATGATAAGTACATTAAATTCTATACAGAAAATAATGCGGAATTTATTACTACATATAACTCATGCATAGATAAATTAGAAGCAATTAAATCTCAAAAATTAGACTGGAATAAAGAAAGTAAATTACAAAAAGCAATAAAAGAAGGATATCCTTGTAGTCAGGTAAAGGATGCTTATACGAAAAGAGGAATGGGGTATTCTTGGTTTGATAAAAAAATTGAAGAATAACCTAATATAGCTCCATGTTAAACAGGAACAAATTAGCGCCAAAGAACTCGCTAAAAGCGAGTTCGTTGGCACTAATTAGAGCGTAAAACTTAGTGCACGTTTTAGGCTAGGCTGATTTTAGCATTTTACTCCATTGAGATACAGCATAAGGTAATGACATAGAGTTCTTTGGGCTAATGTTAAAAATCAAATTGATAAATCAGATCCAGTGTTTGCGCTAAGCTTGATGTAGCGTCTAAATAGAGACTAGGCATTAGTCTGTAACGCAAAGTAAAGGTTGCCAGCGAATCAAATATACCTACACCATATTTAAGTTGTAAATTAGGTAATATGTAGCCACTAACCACAACTTTAGAGTTATTACCAGCACCTTGAGTATCAAGTGTTAGATTTTTAATACCAAATACATTACCAATATCGCCAATATATTTACCTGTTTTCGCTGTGCCAATACCAACCAGCAATGCTGTCATCATATCGCTATCGTTTTGTTCTGCACTATCAAGACCTTGTCCACGGATTAAGTAAGAGAGCGCTTCTTGCTGTGACATGGCGGGATCTGAAAATACTTCAATTTTTGGCGATTCAGAAGATCCTGTAATACGAATTCCTGCCATGATATTGCTATTTTCCATTGCCTCTGGATTACGAATTGCTTCAATATCGAGTGTAGCTTGATCTGCCGATCCTGAAAAAGTAATGATACCTTTATGAATAACCAAATCCTGTCCATAGGCATGGAATCGACCTGTTGGAGTCAAAACTTCACCATGTAGATCAAGTCCTTTATTAGTTTGTGCTGCAATTAAGTTACCTTTAAGTGATGCCTTTAGCCCAAATGCATCGACGACAACTTTATCTCCAATATCGATTTCAAGATAACTATTGATTTTAATGCCAAATTCCTGAGGCCTCAGAGGTTTCCGATTTATATCGAGCATTACTTCATCTGGTGAGACATCAACACTTGATGCTGGTAGTGATTCAACTGTTATTTTTCCTTTTGGAATGCTAACTTTACCTAATAACGTTAATTCATCTTGTGTTGCATTGATTTTAATATCGGGAACAATTGACATAACAATCATTGGTGGCACAGTAACTTCCATGGCAGCGCCATTAACAGCTAACGAGGCTTGCCATTTATCTATAGTATTCCAGCTGGCATTACCATTAATATTAACATTGCCAGCTTGAGTTGTTAAAATACCTTTTAATGAGGATGATTTACCATTGAAATTGAGGTCAAATTTAGCTGATTTAATATCAATTGGTAATTGGCTAGATTTGATTTCGCTATTTTGTAAGTTAATATTTCCTGTTAGCAATGGCTCATTTAATGAGCCAGAAAATTTAACGTTACCATTAATAGCCCCTTTAGCATAGTCTTTGCTATCTAATAATGGGTTAATAATTGCTAAAGCTAAGTGATCGATACTTAATTGACCACTTAATTTTTTTTGTTCAATTGGATCAGTAATAACAAGATTACCGTTTATTTTTCCTAATTTATTTAGACCAAATTTCCAATCCAATTTAGCTTGTTGTTCATTAAATTCAGCATCTATTTTGAAAACATCAAAAGGCAATAGTAATGATTGAGAGGTAACCATTTGTTGAATATAAACATCATAACTTGTTAAATTTGCTTTTATTAATGGTATTGTATTGTCATTATTAAATTGAATAGTTATTTTTCCATTTATACTACCAGCAAGTTTGGTTTCACCGTCATTTTGTATTGGTAGCTTAGATAGATTAATGTCTTTTAAAGTGATACTTGTATTAGTGTTTTTGGCTAACAAAAATTGCTTATCGAGGCAAATGCTTGACTTCCCATTAATCCAACAATGAGCATTAATTGCTGGGATTTGATTTTTAACATCATAAGATAAGTCAACAGATTTAGCTAATTGCCAACTGTTATTTTTGTTTAAATTGAGTAGCGCACCTGAAATGGTTCCGTTCCACTTTGTGCGTTTCTTATCAAGTTTTCCTGTTAACGATGTTTTTAGTGATGCAGGTTCACCATCAATATTAACGGTTAATATATGTTGGTTTTCACTTCCAGTTAGATCTACATTTAATCTTTTTATAGTTTGGCTTGAAAGTTCTATTGATTGCCCAGTGAGTTTAATGTTGCCACTGGCCTGTTCTTTATACTCAACTTTACCGGTAAGATTAGCTTTAGCTACTTTGATAGTATTAAAAGACAGTGAATTAATGGCTAAATTAGTATCTATAATTGCATTATTAGGTATGCGGTTAAGTTTTATACTACCCAAAATTGAACCTTGCATACCATCAACTAATAAGGATAATGATTCGAGATTTAATTTTGCCAGTAAATTGCCTTTTTCTGCTGAACCATTTAAATCGATCTGATTTTTACCCCAATTGATTGCAAAATTATTTGCAGTGGCTAAGTTTTCAGAATCAACATATACGTTACCAGATGCTAAAAAATTAGCATGGTTAATATTACCTTTTAATTGTAGATTGGAAAAATCAAACGCCCATTTATCTTTGTCTAGTACGCCTGTAGTTTTAAATTGACCATTTAATCGAATCGGATAGTTAGGTAGTTCTTTGTACATATCAACATTATTTAGTTTTATGCTGATATCCCATTGTAATGCTTGTAGCCAACTTATATTTCCATCTATATTAATTTCACCTTGAGGTAATTTAATGATGCCATGATCAATACTTGCATCTTGATTAGTTCCTTTACCAACAATATCAAACGAGGTATTAGTTAATTCTTTTCCTTCAATAATACCTTTGGCTGACATTTGAAACTGTTTTACATTACCGTTTATTGATGCGGAAAAATCATTTAATTGATACTGAGCTTTTCCTTCAATTGGCCATTGAATATGCTTACCTTCAATTTGAGTGATTACAGGTAAGTATTTTTCAATAAAATTGATATGTCCACTCATCACCATTTGATTCGAACCATCAAGGTTTATATTGGTTAATAACTCACCAAGCAATTTACCAGAAAACTGTGCTTCCAATCGGTTTTGTTCAGTATCTGCTTTTATTAAAGCTAATATTGGCCAGTCATCGTGTAATGTTATTTCGCCTGAAAGTGAAGCATGTCCGCTAGCATAGGGTGTTATAGCATCAGTATCTAATTGTTTTATAATAATACGGCTGTTAACAATATTGGTTTGAATTGCAACGTTATCAAATAGGTAATCATGCCCCCCCATATGTAATAGCCAGTTAGTCCCTCTTAAATTAGTTACATTAATATCTAATGGAATATTAACTTGAGGTAATGATTCAATCAGCGGTTGATTAAAAAGTTGGGCTATTTTTTCATTAAGTGCGATATCTTTATCGGTTGTTTTTACTGGTACATTTGCTGCTTTATTATCTGTAAAAATAGCTTTTAACCCTGTGGCAACAGCAGGATAAACATGAATCTGATTATTAACCCATGTGGCTTTACCCGTAAAGTCAGACATTCCAAATTGCATATCATCAACAGTGACTTTTACATTAATAAGGTGTGTACTGTTAAGCTCTATAGGTAATGGAGTTTTGAGAACAAAATGTTGTTTTGCGGTAGTATCAATAGTAGTTTCACTTGGTGAACTTTCGATTTCTTTAGTGTTAATTGAAACATTTACACCATTGGCATTGAATTGATTGACGCAGACTTCAGTCTTTAATAAACAAAGTCCTGTGAGTGAAAATGAAGCATCATTAACTTGAACATTAATACTCGGTAATTCAAGCGAAAGTCCTTGTATATGCAAATCATGAAAGGAGCCTTCAACTTGAGCTATTTTTAACTCAGGTAGAAATTTATTTAAAACATAGGTACTTAATTTTACACCAAGACTGGTGTATATAAACAAAATAACAAAAACAATTAGAAAGGCGATAACAGATAAAATGGCGATGCTTCGTTTTTTCCATTTACGTATCCGCTTTAATTTTTTTACTTTTTTAATTCTAGCTGAATTTTTAGTCATATTATAATTCGCTTCCTAAGCCAATGTATAGGTGAATAGAGCCTGTATCTTTGTTAAGTGGTGTTGCTAAATCAACCTTTATTGGTCCAACCGGAGAAGCCCAACGAATGCCAAAACCAGTTCCTGTATAAAATTTAGTTTTATCAACTTTATCTATAGCTTCACCTGTATCTACAAATGCAGCTCCCCACCATGATCCAGATAAATTATATTGATATTCAAGTGAACCTGTGATGAGTTTAGAAGCTCCTTTTAATTTACCTTTTTTATCCTTAGGCGAAATAGACTGATAACTGTAACCTCGAATACTGCGTTCACCACCAGCAAAAAATCTAAATGATGGTGGAACACGGTCAAAATTGCTCGCTTGTATAATGCCAAAATTGCCACGAGCTATAAATCGATGCGATTTTTTTAAGGAGCGAATCCATGCTTGTTGTGCCTGAAATCGCACTAGATTAATATCTGAACCTAATTGTTCTCCAGCTGCTTCAATAGAATAACGTTGTGAATCGCCCCACATTGCTAATAAACTACCATCAGAACGGATTCTTGATATGCTAAGCGATGGGTAATACAAAAATGTTTTAAAACTTGAATCACCTTGGGTAAAGTCATCATTTAACATATTTAATCCTAATGCCGTTTGCCATCCATAAAAATTATCCCAGTTTCGCAAAGCCCCGAACGTATAAGAACGTGAGTAGGTATCATTATTATCTATCTTTTTATAACCACCTTGAATAGTGTAATATTGCTCTAAAGGTGATTTTTTTAAAGGGATTTTGTAACTCATGGTCACCAATTGTTCTGGCGAAGATAACGATAAGTTACTTTGAAAACTTTGCCCTCGACTATTGATCCAAGGTTTATTCCAACCAATCTTACCATGCACGCCGTTATCTGTTGAAAAGCCCAACCCTAAGTCCATATTATTTTTTTTTCGGGGTGAGGTTTCTACATCAATGGGAAGAACTCTATCTTCGGTTAGATGAGGAAAATTTGGGACAACAACCACTGAATTAAACCAGTTTGTAGAAGTAAGGCGTCTATTTAGTAATGACAATTGTTCTGCTGTATATTCTTCACCGTCTTTAAACGGCACAATATTAGCTAAATAGTCATCACGAATTTTGGCATTATGAAAAGTAACTTTACCAAATCGATAGCGTCTACCTGTTGTATAATCAATATTCCAAAAGGCTTGATGTTCAGACATAGATACAGCTAGTTGATGTTTAGGCATATTGGCATCAAAGTAACCTTTTTTTAGTGATAAATTTTGCAGGCTTTTCTTAAATGATTCATAAATACCATGATTTAACACATCGCCAATTTTTGGTAAGTTATTTTTAAGTAAATATTGAAAATCAGGATCTTGCAACCCATCACCAGTAATATTAACATTAAGCTGATCAACTAATATGGGTTCGCCAGGTGATATATTAACAACAAGAACCTTCGGGTTTTGTGCGTTATATTCAAAGCTAGGAGAGTAGTAACCTAATGCGCGTAATGCTTTTTTTGCTTCACTTTCGAAATAACGTTTAAAATTCGGAGTATCACTAATTTTGTCAGGTGTAATTAATGAAGTACGTGCCTCAATATTATCAGCAAGATCGCCTTTTAATCCCTTAATGGCTAACTTCATGTCAGCATAACTTGACGTAGCTGTTATAACTAAAAGTAAACCTAATGAACAGGAGAATCGAGACACATATACCTCGCATAATATTAAGAATCAAGTAATGTTACATGCCCTATATAAGGTAAGTGGCGGTAGTGCTGAGCATAGTCAATACCATAACCCACAACAAATTCGTCAGGAATTGAAAATCCGATATATTTAACTGGAACGTTTACTTCACGGCGAGAGGGTTTGTCTAATAGCGTACAAATTTCAATACTGCGTGGATGACGTAATTTTAAAATATCCAAAACTTTGCTAAGTGTATTACCAGTATCTATAATATCTTCGATAATCAATACATCTTTATCACGGATATCTTCATCTAAGTCTTTTAATATTTTAACGTCGCGGTTACTAATAACAGCATTACCATAGCTTGACGCTGTCATAAAATCAACCTCGTGCCCGACGGTAATTGCTCGGCTTAAATCGGCCATAAAAATAAAGGAGCCACGTAAAAGTCCAACTAAGATTAATTCATTTTGGCTATGTTGATAATCTTGGCTTATTTGTTGACCTAGTTTAATTACACGTTTTTGGATATCATCAGCAGATATCATCATTTCTAATGTGTGTTTTTTCATTAATAATGCTCAAATTAACTTTCAAAAATCAAATTAGATTCTAACAATTTTCCTTTATAAAAAGAATAAGAAAACTAATTTTTTATTAAAGTAATATGGGAATAGGCTATAGTATTTTATACTTAAACGCCTAGTCACTTGAAACTTTTTGACAGCCATTCTTGACCAATTTTTTTTGTAAGCGACGTTTTTTAAAAAAGTTGCTCAAAGCGGTACTACACTCGTTAGTTAACACTCCGCCAGTTACTTCTGCATAATGGTTGATACCTTGGCAAGCAAGAATATCAATAAAAGAACCTGCTGCGCCAGTTTTGTAATCTTTTGCACCATATACTACGCGTTTAATACGACTATGTATAATGGCTCCAGCACACATAATGCAAGGCTCAAGAGTGGTATACAGAGTTGTATTAATCAATCGATAGTTATTCAAATATTTACCTGCTTGTTCAATAGCAATCATTTCGGCATGCGCGGTAGGATTATGTTTACTGATGGGCTGATTAAAACCTTCGCCAATAATTTGATTATTTTCATCAACAATCACCGCCCCGACAGGAATTTCGCCAGTAACTTCAGCACGTTTAGCAAGCATTAATGCACGACGCATCCAGATTTCATCTAACATTTTGGAATTACAAATTATTGAGATTTAAAACATCACGCATATCGTATAATCCAACTGGCTGTTTGGCAAGCCATAATGCGGCTCGAATAGCACCATTAGCAAATGTCATGCGGCTAGATGCTTTATGACTAATTTCAACGCGCTCGCCAATATCGGCAAAGATAGCGGTATGTTCTCCTACTATGTCACCTGCTCGGATAGTGGCAAAGCCGATAGCACCTTGTGGTCTTTCCCCTGTATGACCTTCACGACAGTAAACTGCACGATCTTTTAAGTTGCAATCAAGTGCATCTGCAATTGCTTCACCCATAGCTAATGCTGTACCAGACGGTGCATCAACCTTGTGACGGTGATGTGCTTCAATAATTTCGATATCAGTATAACCGCCCATAATTTTGGTGGCTTTTTCCAATAATTTCAGCACTAAGTTAACACCGACACTGAAGTTTGCGGCAAATACAACGGCAATGTTTTTAGCTGCATCAGCAATAGCTTGTTTACCTACATCATCAAAACCAGTTGTGCCAATGATTATCATTTTTTTATTTTCAACACAAAAGGCTAAGTGTTTAAGGGTGCCTTCAGGTCGCGTAAAATCGATCATTACGTCAAATTGATCTTTAGCTTGTTCTAGATTATCGGTGACTTTAATGCCACAAATACCAATTCTAGCTAGTTCACCAGCATCACTACCAATTAGTGATGAACCTGCTCGTTCAAATGCTGCGCCTAAGGTAACCCCTTCGATTTGCGAAACAGCTTGGATAAGTTGCTGTCCCATTTTGCCACCCGCGCCAGTGATCGCGATACGAATCATGTTTGTTGACATATAACTTTCCTTAACTTTTTGTAAATGTAGATAAATAAATATTATAACGGAAAATAAAGAACTTATACACATAAGTTAAACTCTAATGCTACAATTTTTGATCCGTTTTCTATAAAAAATAATCAGGAGTTATTATGCGATCTCCGTGGTATTTTGGTTGGAATATCGTTATTGCAGCTTCTTTTCTTACTTTACTTTCCAGTGGGTTGAGAATGAGTATGGGGGTCTTTTTTCTTCCCATTGCAAATGATATCGGTTTTAGCCGTAGCGTCCTTTCTGGAATTATTGCTATAGGTATGCTTTTTTCAGGTATCGCAATGCCAATAGCCGGATATTTAGTGGGTAAATATAGCACTCGTTTTGTCCTAATATTAGGCGCGATCATTATTATTATCTCGACAGTTTGGTCAGCTAACTCAACTGATTATTGGAGCTTTTTACTATCTTTCGGTATTGCATTATCTTTTGGTACTTCTTTTGTGGGGTCAGTTAGCTTTACGCCCATTATAGCGCGTTGGTTTATTAAACGCAGAGGATTGGCCTTATTTATTTTATCAACAGGAAGTATGGCAGGTATTGCAGTGATGTTACCTGTTTTTGCATTCTTCATTCCTATTTATGGATGGCAAACAACGCTAATTTCGTTTGCTGTGATTTTTATGATTATCGCCTTGCCTATTGCTTTGTTTATTATGGAAGATAATCAATCTGAGATCGAAAATTCTAGTATAGAGCCTGTTATCAATCAAAAAATAGAGTTTAGTATCAAACTTATAGATGTGTTAAAAACACGTCCATTTTGGCAACTGAGTTTTGGGCTTTTTACTTGTGGCTTCAGTATGAATTTATTAGGAACACATGGTGTCCCAATGCTTATCGATCATGGTTTTGATCCTATCACCAGTTCTAATGGTATTGGTTTGATTGGTTTAGTCGCTATTTTTAGTACCTTAGTTTTGGGTTATCTATCTGATATAGTACAACGAAAAAACATTTTGATGATGGTCTATTTAATACGAGGCTTAGGTTTTATTACTCTTGTTTTAGCATCAACTAAATGGCAGCTTTTTACTATTGCAGCAGTAGGTGGTTTGGTTTGGGCTGGCGCTTTGTCAATGTCTGGCGCTATTACAGCAGATATTTATGGTGTAAAAATTGTGGGATTACTTTCTGGATTGACCTATTTGGGGCATCAAATTGGTGCGATGATGGGTTCATGGTTAGGTGGATGGGCTTACGATCACTTACACACTCATTTAGTTGCGTTTGGTACGGCGAGTATTTTATTATTACTGGCGGCATTTAGTGCTTATCGTCTTCCTAAACGATAATAGTTCAAAACAAATGGACGCCAAGTAGCGTCCACTCTTGTTTATAAAACTTTTAGTAATTCAACATCAAAAATTAATGCACTGTATGGCGGAATTGATGCGCCAGCACCTTGAGCACCATAGGCTAATTCTTGAGGAATATATAAACGCCATTTTGAACCTTCAGGCATAAGTTGTAACGCTTCAACCCAGCCTTGAATTACGCCATTGACTGGAAATTCAGCAGGTTGCCCACGTTCAACAGAACTATCAAATACGGTACCATTAATTAGTTGCCCTGTATAATGAACTTGCACATGATCGGTTGCTTTTGGTAAAGCGCCATCACCTTGTTTGATGATTTCGTATTGTAAACCTGATTCAGTCGATTTAATGCTATCTTTTTTGATGTTTTCTGCTAGAAAATCTTTACCTGCTTGAGCAATTTTTTCTGCTTGTTTGACCTTTTCTTTGGTCGCTTGTTCATGCACATGGCGCAATGCTTCATGTAATTCTTGCAAAGGTAGAGCCGGTTGATTACCAGCTAAAACATCTTCCATTGCTAGTTTTAATGCGTTGATTTCTAAATTATTTAAGCCAGATTCTTTTAGTTGTTGTCCTATTTGCAAACCGATAGCATAACTTGCTTTTTGATCTATTGTTTCTAGTTTCATTTTGTACCTTTGATATTTAAAAATAGTGTCTATTATGACAGTATTAAGTTGGTTGATACAAGAATAAAATTCAAGTGATAATTCATATTAGGAATTGCTGATAACAGAATCATTATCTAACTGTGGAAGAATTTATTAATTTGGCTAGCACTTATGAAAAATATCAGCGATAATATATATATCATTATTTTTTTATGGATAAAGTTAGATGCTGTTTCGTAAATCTATCGCCTTTGCAATTATAACGAGTGTTTTATTAACAGGTTGTTCAGTTGTTGAACGTTGGGTATATCGACCCGATATTAATCAAGGTAATTATGTGACGCAAGATGCTATTGATCTATTACAAGTTGGTCAAAATAAAGAACAGGTCGTATTTATTATGGGATCACCAATGCTAACTTCCATTTTTGGTGATAGCGTTTGGTATTATGTTTTCCGCCAACAACCTCAGCATGGCACTGTAAGCCAAAGAACGTATGCTGTTTATTTTGATGAAATGGGCATTGTAAAGGATATCAAAGTCTCAGAGCTAGCTGGTTCTAAATCATTAGCAGAGATGAATAAACAAGGTATATCAGACCCAATTGATACTAAATCTGATGATGATAATTCTGAATCTTAACCAAAATATAACTAAGAAACTCGTAGAGAGATGAGTTTTTAGTTATATTTGCCCATTTATAAGAAAAAATATTAAAATGATAATTGTTATTGGTAGCCATTACCATTGTAAGAGGCAAAAATTGAAATAATAATTGCAATGTATAAAATAACAAATAGAATTAAGCGATAAATGTAATTAGAAAATATTTTCAATCGCCATGTAGATTTTCAATAGCAACAATATATTCTTCTTTATGAAGATTTGCAGCTCAACTAAATGCACTTACCGATTTAAAAATCTTGAGACCAGCAATAATTTGTGGAATGCCAATAATAGCAGTGATTATCCCCAGACATGTAAAAGCGCCTGCAATTATAAAAATAACACCAAAAATTTGTTGCATAGTAGCAATAAAACGCATATGTTTCTTTAATAATTCAGGTGTTTGAATAAAATGGTATTTGTCTTATTTTTATCCGTTTTTATTCCTTATATTATTATTCTATTTGAAAGTGTCAAATAGGATAATATTTTTAATTAATGTCGAGGTGATTTTTTGCATAATAGTTCAAGTTTAAATCGTTTTTCTATTGCCCCAATGTTAGATTGGACAGATAAACATTGCCGTTATTTTCATCGAATTTTAACAAAAAAAGCATTGCTATATACCGAAATGGTAACTACAGGTGCAATTTTATTTGGGAAAGGTGATTATTTAGCTTTCAACAATGAAGAGCATCCACTTAGCTTGCAACTAGGCGGTAGCGATCCTAACGCATTAGCGCAATGTGCAAAATTAGCGCAAGAACGTGGTTATGACGAAATCAACTTAAATGTGGGATGTCCATCAGATCGCGTACAAAATGGTATGTTTGGTGCTTGTTTAATGGGAAATCCAAATTTGATTGCCGATTGTATCGCTCAGATGCAAGATCAAGTTGATATTCCTGTCACGGTAAAAACAAGAATTGGTATTGATGATTGCGATAGCTATACTTTTTTGTGTCAATTTATTGAAAAGGTAATGCCTTACACCAAAACATTTATTGTACATGCGCGCAAAGCATGGTTATCAGGATTAAGCCCAAAGGAAAATCGTGAGGTTCCATCGCTTGACTATGAACGTGTTTATAAATTGAAACAAGATTATCCCAATTTAACTATAGCCATCAATGGTGGCATAAAAACAATTGATGAAATAAAATGCCATTTACAGCATGTTGATGGTGTGATGGTTGGGCGAGAGGCATATCAAAATCCACTGTTACTTACTGAAATTGATACACAAATTTTTGGCACAAATGCTCCCGTCATTGATCCTCTATCTGCTATTCAAGCACTTTACCCTTATATCCAACAACAGCTAATGCAAGGTGCGCAACTTAACCATATTATGCGGCATACTTTAGGTATATTTAATGGACGTAAAGGAGCAAGGCAATGGCGGCGTTATCTTAGCGAAAATGCGCATAAAAAAGGGGCAGGGGTCGAGGTTGTTGAACAGGCTTTAACATTCATCAAATAATATTTAACAAAATAGCAATTATATTTGCTCAATAATGACGCTAATTGCGCGCTGCTAGTATATCGTTATATACTAGCTCATATTTTTCCTAATGGTTTTATTCTGTGCGTTTAAATTCAAGTCAACAAAAAGCCGTTGAATATGTTTCAGGACCGTGCCTTGTTTTAGCTGGGGCAGGTTCTGGCAAAACTCGGGTTATCATTAACAAAATTTCCTATTTAATTCGTGTTAAAGAATATTTACCACGCCATATTGTTGCGGTTACCTTTACGAATAAAGCCGCACGCGAAATGAAAGAACGTATAGCCCAAGCACTTAGTAAACAAGAAGCAAGAGGGCTTAAAATATCAACATTCCATACGCTAGGGTTGGATATTATTCGCCGAGAGTATACTCATCTGGGAATTAAATCTAACTTCTCTCTATTTGATGATCATGATCAAATAGCGCTACTCAAGGAACTAACTCATCAATGGTTAGAAGATGATAAGGATCTGATTAATCAATTACGTTCAACAATCTCAAATTGGAAAAATGATCTTGTTGATTCAACTATTGCGATGGCAAGAGCGCAGACGAATAAAGAGAAACTATTTGCTCACTGTTATCAATTGTATGAAAAACAATTAAAAGCTTGCAGTATATTAGATTTTGATGATCTTATATTATTGCCCACACTATTATTAAAAACCAACGAAGAAGTTCGCGAAAAATGGCAAAACAAAGTTCGTTATTTGTTGGTTGATGAATATCAAGACACAAACACAAGTCAGTACGAATTTATCAAATTATTGGTTGGTAACCGAGCTAAATTTACTGTTGTTGGTGATGATGATCAGTCTATTTACTCTTGGCGTGGTGCACGACCACAAAATTTAGTATTACTTAACCAAGATTTTCCTAATTTAGAAGTGATCAAATTAGAACAAAATTACCGATCATCGGGTCGAATTTTAAAAGTGGCGAATATCTTAATCGAAAATAATCCACATATCCTTGAAAAGAAACTTTTCTCAGAAATGGGTTATGGTGAAACATTAAAAGTTATTTCAGCCGATAGCGAAGAGCATGAAGCCGAAAAAGTCATCAATTACCTTATTGGTCATCGCTTTGCACATAACAGCCAATATGGTCAATACGCTATCTTATATCGTGGCAATCATCAGGCTCGACTAATTGAAAAGATACTTATGCAATATCGGATACCGTATCGAATCTCTGGCGGTACATCATTTTTTGCTCGAATTGAAATTAAAGACCTAATAGCATATTTGCGATTATTAACTAATCCAGATGATGATAATGCGTTTATTCGTATTATCAACACACCAAAACGAGAAATTGGTCCAGCAACTATTCAAAAACTTGGCGAATGGGCTAATCATCGAGGTGTTAGTTTATATCAAGCAAGCCATGATATGGGGTTGACCCAATTGCTTTCAGGTAAACGTATGGAGTCATTACAAGAATTCATACATTGGTTTGATACCCTTATTCAAAAATCTCATACTGAACCCATGGAAGCAATTTATGAACTTTTACACGGGATTCATTATGAGAGCTGGATTTATGAAACCTCATCATCTCCAAAATCTGGGCAAATGCGCATGCGCAATGTAGAACAATTGGTCAGTTGGTTAAATGATATGTTGCAAGGTGATGATATTGATGAAGCAATGACACTTGAACAAGCTGTCGCGAGATTTACTTTGCGTGATATGTTAGAACGTAACGAGTCCGAAGAAGAACTCGACCAAGTACAACTTATGACACTACATGCATCTAAAGGATTAGAGTTTCCTTATGTCTACTTGATTGGCATGTCCGAAGGTTTATTACCTCATCAAACCAGTATTGATGAAGATAACATTGAAGAAGAGCGCCGTTTAGCTTATGTTGGTATTACTCGGGCGCAACGAGAACTGACTTTCTCTTTTAGCCGACAACGTAAACAATTTGGCGAAACACTTCAAGTTGAACCGAGTCGATTTTTATTAGAACTACCGCAAGATGACTTAGAATGGCAAGATCAGCGTAACGAATTATCACCTGAAAAAAAAATGCAACAAGGGCAAAGTAGACTAGCCATGCTAAAAGCGCAAATTGCCAAGGCTAAGTAATCAAATTTTGACTAGTATAAAATAATGAATAACAAACGATGAAGTTAATAATAAGTGTCATATTAATTTTAACTAGTTGTTTTGTGAATGCTACAGATCTAGATTATAACTCCGAACGCATGCGACTTTATCAATTAACCAAAAAATTTGAAGCGAAAAAACATTACCTAGGTGATGCCGAGCGTGATAAATCACGCTCGGCATCAATAAAGTTATTAATAGATAATAGAATAAAAGTAATTAAAAAATATCTACATTGTGATGCAAATTAAATTAAGGATAAGATATACATTCATAACCAAAATTAAACTAATAAGAAATTAAATTGATGATATTTTATCAATCCAATGTAATAAACCATTAAAAATCATTGACGGATCGAAATAGCTTTATATAATACACAGCGTCTAAACAAAAAATCCTATCTAAGTCTCCTTAGCTCAGCTGGATAGAGCAACGGCCTTCTAAGCCGTAGGTCACAGGTTCGAATCCTGTAGGGGACGCCATTAAATTCTAAAATAATCAATCACTTATAGTTGGCAAATTCAAAGCTTGATGATATTTATTTCTATTTTGTGACCAAATTGTGCCCGCATTTGAAAAATGACTTAAATGTTCATCGTTCATATGAGCGTATTTTTTACCATCTCCAAGGATTCCCAACCACCCAATTCTTGCTGTGTAAAAATTTGGATATGCCTGCTTGCTCGTGTGTACCTTAAATTGTGAAAATGGGAATTATCAGTTTTACAAATTTTCTTGGTGCAATTAAAGACTCCTCGATCAATATCTTTTAAAGGGTTATTATTCGCACTTACAAAAACGTAGTTGCTGTTTTATGAACCTTTGTTTTTTATAGCTTAACAGCTTTATCATTTAATAATAAAGTTACTCATTGAACAAATCACATGGTATAACAAGTTGATTATATCCAACTGGCGAAAGGTTATATCGAACGATTTAATCGTACCTATCACATTGAAGTCTTCTTAACAAATAGATACTATTAATTCTTAATTAGCCACTAAACGGTATAGGATGCTGAATATTTTTTACAGAAAATTTAATTTAACAAGTTCTCAGTTTTGTAAATACCCATGGTGAGTTATGTACTTACTATGGGTATTTATACCATTATCTTAAAAGTTACCTTTGTGGTCAATACTTTGTTTTAATTCATAAGCTGTAGGCCTATCCGGATGAAATGCTACACGTTCATACCAAGCGTTTACCTTTACTTAAAAATTAAACAAAACAACAAACCAGAGAATATTTATTTTGTCGACATTGATGATTTTTCACGTGAGCTCTATGCAGGTATTTACTCTGATAAATCCCAATTTAGCGTAGCACAGTTTCTGCAAAATGATATATTAGCCCAATGTCCGTATATCACTACATGTATTTATTCCGATAACGGACGTGAATATCAAAGTACAAGTGAACATCTATTTGTTAAAATGTTTAATAATTATCGTATCAATTAAAAATTCTTATTGTAAATACCTCACAGTTAGTACACAACTCACGTAACGAATTACACTACTTAGTATTTTATTTTCAATAGGCGTCATATTATTTAATGACTAATGGAGTTTTTTTGTGTTATGAGGTGTTATAAATAGAATGTTTCAGATAAAAGACTAAACTTTAAAAGTTTAAGCTAAAAAGGGTTACAATAACTTAAATTAATTGCTATTTAAGTTTGATTAAATAGCAATTAAAGGTAGGTAAACTACAAAAGGTAGAATCTTAATTATAAAACAGCTTAACCGCCATTAAAAACAGTGGTAAAGTGTGATAAAAATGAACGTTGCTCTTCTTTAGGCATGTTTTCAAGATTCGCTTGAATCAGCTGATCAACTTTTTGGGCTTCATCAACTAAGCCTAATTCATTATAAGCATTATGCATCAAAAGTAACGCTTCTTTAGTTGAATCGGTATCTGGGAACATAACCAGCATTTGCGTCACACGATTAATGACTGCTATATAAGCACCGCGTTTTGTATAGAACTGCGCAACTTTTAACTGGTAGCGAGCTAATCTATTTTTCAAAAATACAAGGCGTCTTTGCGCATCGGCTGCATATTGACTATTTGGGAAGCTTGACAGTAAATAAGTAAAGTCCTTAAACGCAGCAGAAGCGTAATCCGGATCGCGATCTGAACGATCAACATTAAACCAGCCTTGGAGCATATTGTCGTCTTGCGCCATATTTGAAATACCTCGCATATAAATAACCCAATCAATATTAGGATGCGTTGGATTTAATTTCAAAAAGCGGTCAATTGACGCAATTGCTAACGGTAAATCGGCTGATTTATAGTAAGCATAAATCAAATCAAGTTGGACTTGTTGGGAATACGGACCAAATGGATAATTCTTGTCCAAAGCCTCTAATATAGTAATACTGGATTTAATATTACCATTTTCAAGCTCTGACTTCGCTTTGTTATGAAGTTCAATTTCAGGTAAACGCTCAACATCGGGCTTGGAAGAAGTACAACCAATTAGCATGCCACTTAGAGCAATAGCTAACAAAGAGTGTAAACGCAATTTCATTCAGTTTTTGATCCAAATATAATTAAACATTAAAGGCGATGATTGGTATATAATACTCTAAAACATAACAGCTTAAAATAGATAAATTACATATGAATGAGTTAATATTATCAACCGAAATCGAACAAAGTCAACTAGGAATGCGTTTAGATCAAGCATTATCTGAGCTTTTTCCTGATTATTCACGCTCAAGGATAAAAGATTGGATTACTAATAATAAAGTTGCTGTCAACAACGTCATCGTTAATAAACCTAAAGAAAAAGTACTCGGTGGTGAAATAATAACTATTAATGCCGAAATTGAACAAGAAATTTATCATCAACCCGAAGATATAAAGCTTGATATTGTTTACGAGGATAGTGATATTTTAGTGATCAATAAACCTCGTGATTTAGTTGTGCATCCAGGAGCAGGTAATCCTGATGGTACGGTATTAAATGCATTATTGCATTATTATCCCGATATAGCATGCGTGCCACGCGCAGGTATTGTGCATCGCCTAGATAAAGATACAACAGGGCTAATGGTTGTAGCTAAAACCATTATGGCGCAAACACACTTGGTCGAATCACTTCAACTACGCGAAATTACACGCGAATATGAAGCTGTAGTTATGGGGATTATTACCGCAGGAGGGACAGTTGATCAGCCTATCACCCGTCATCCAACCAAACGTACTCATATGGCTGTATTCCCAACGGGTAAACCAGCGGTTACGCATTACAGAGTGATGGAAAAATATCGCTTACATACTCGTTTGCGGTTACGTTTAGAAACAGGGCGAACACATCAAATCCGTGTGCACATGGCACACATTGCTCACCCACTAATTGGTGACCCACTCTATGGTGGAAGACCAAGACCACCTAAGGGAGCTAGTGAATCTTTTATTCAAACCTTACGCGATTTTAATCGCCAAGCATTACACGCTACCATGTTGCGCTTATATCATCCTATAACAGGTGAACAAATGGAATGGCATGCGCCTATTCCTGAAGATATGCAAAAATTAATTAAATCTTTACAAGAAGATACCGAGTGGCACAGAGACGAACTAGATTGGTGACAAATATGATTAAACCGATTTACCCATATTGGACAGCCCCAAAAAAAATTCATGCTTTTACTACAACACGGACTGGTGGCGTCAGTTTAGCGCCATTTGCAAGTTTAAATATGGGAAATCGAACCGGTGATAATTCCGAGCATATTGCTGAAAACCTACGAAGAATTATTCAAGCCGAACAAATACCAAGCGAACCGTATTGGTTAACGCAAACTCACAGCACAACAGTGCTTGATATATCACAAATTGCTTTACAACCCCCAACAGGTAACATCGTTCCTTATCAAACTTTTGAAGCTGATGCATCATATACCAATCAACCTAAGCAAGTTAGCGTAGTACTAACCGCAGATTGCATGCCGGTGCTTTTTTGCACAGCAAAAGGCGACGAAGTTGCAGCTGCCCATGCCGGTTGGCGGGGATTATGTAATGGTATATTAGAAGAAACGATCAAAAAATTCTCAAGCTCGCCATCAAAAATCATCGCGTGGATGGGACCAGCCATTAGTGTCAAAAAATTTGAGGTAGGTATTGAAGTCAAACAACAATTTGAAAAAGTTGATCCAAAAGCACAAGAAGCATTTAAATTGATCAACCCGACTGAACAAAAATACCTAGCCGACTTATATCTAATTGCCAAACAACGCTTACAAGCAGTAGGAGTAACGCAAATTTTTGGTGGTGATTATTGTACTTATATCGAACAGGATAAATTTTTTTCTTATAGGCGTGAAAATAAAACTGGCAGAATGGCATCAATGATCTGGTTCGAGTGATTTATTTTTTAAAATTAATAAGATGAATAAGAAATTAAAAGCACTTTATAGGGAAAGTAAGATGTCTATATTAGGCTAGATTTATAGCATATTAGCTTATAAGCCAATACTGTATTGGGGTAAATTTCATAAAATAACAAAAATCATGTTAATTATCTAATTTTATTGAAAAAAATTAAAAATGAAACTTAAATAAAATTATGTCCTACCTGAGATTTTTTATAAAAAAACACCATATTTTATGACGTTCAAGGATTATTATTGTCATTTATTTGATGCTCAAATATTTCTGTAAATAAGTATTGAAATTAATTTATAGATGGATTTGGTGGTGTTTATATTGATTTGTTTTTGAGCATTTAGAATAGTGAAATAATTTTTGGTTGCAAGAATAAAATAAAAATCATTTAAAATCAACTTGATAAATTAATGTGTTTTTTGAGTCTTATTAAATTTATATCACTTTTGTTGTTTACAAGCCTCATGCTTACCTCTACACTAATCTATGTTCTCAACGGGGTGCCTGAAGAGCTGAGAATGTTAAATAGAATAACATAACCCGCCGAACCTGAACTGGATCATACCAGCGGAGGGATTTGAGTTATTTCACTTGCTCAAACCTTTTGTCTTTTATTTGCTATTTTGGAGGCAAAATGTTTTGTAAAAAATTGTTATTATCTTTGGTATTATTGGTACCTTTTATGGCAAATGCTGCCAACGTAAAACCAAGCCTAACTGTTTATAGCTATAATTCCTTTGTTTCAGAATGGGGACCGGGAAAAGAAATTGAAAAGGGATTTGAAGCACTGTGTAACTGTGAAATTGAGATTGTTGCATTAGGTGATGGAGTGGCGATATTAAATCGAATGCGCCTTGAAGGTAATAGAACTAATGCCGATGTGATCTTAGGATTAGACAATAATCTTTTGGAACAGGCCAAACAAGCCAAAATAGTTATACCTCATCAAATCACTAAACCAGATAATTTAAATACCGACTGGTGGGATAGTGATTTTATGCCTTATAATTTTGGTTATTTCGCTTTTATTTATGATCAACAAAAAATCAGTAATCCACCACGTAGCATGCATGAGCTAGTTGATAATAAAGCTAACTGGAAAATTATCTATCAAGACCCACGAACCAGTACCCCCGGGTTAGGTTTATTATTTTGGATGAAAAATATATATGGCAATGATGCCGCATCTGCATGGCAAAAAATAGCGAATAATACTGTGACAGTGACTAAAGGTTGGAGCGAAGCTTATGGTTTATTTTTAAAAAAAGAAGCTGATTTTGTGCTTAGTTATAGCACTTCGCCAGTTGCACATATTATGAATGATAATGATCATCGTTATGCTGCCGCTATTTTTGACGAGGGGCATTATCGCCAAGTCGAAGTTGCGGGTATTACTAAGTATAGTCAGCATCCAGAATTGGCACGTGCTTTTTTACAATATCTATTAACGCCTGATGTACAACGCCAATTTGCTGAAAAAAATTTCATGTATCCCATTATTAATATAACGTTACCTGAAGCTTTTCAGCAAATTAAACCAGTCAATAAAGCACTTGAGTTTGATGCTAAGCAAGTTGAAAAAAATCAAAAGATGTGGGTACGTGAATGGAAATCTACTGTTAGCAAATAATTTTATTCAATATAATGTTGAAATTAAAAACTTTAATTCCTGGCATTAGTGCTGCAAGTTTGATTTTAGTTGTATTAGGCACAGCGCTATTTGCGCTTGGTTTAGTTGCCTTTGAATCTAACAATTTAACTGTTTATTTTGATAGTTATTTATTACATGTTATTTGGATAACAATATTTCAAGCAACGTTATCAACATTTCTATCTGTTTTATTGGCAATATTGATGGCAAAAGCCTTATCGATGGTCAATTTTTGGGGTAAAAATGTATTACTACGCATTATGCCTATCACCTTTATTTTTCCTACGTTGGTTGTGGTAACGGGATTATTATCTGTTTATGGGCAACATGGTTTATTGGCGTTGTTTTGTGATTATTTGGGTTTGCCTTTTGTGATATCCATTTATGGTTTAAAAGGTATTTTACTGGCACATGTATTTCTTAATTTCCCTTATGCTTGTTGCTTATTTTATCAAATCTTAAATAGCGTTCCTGTCGAACACAAGCAATTAGCAGCTCAATTGAATTTTTCGAGTTTTACTTACTTTAAATTGGTAGAATGGCCACTATTACGCCGACAATTGATGTCTATGGCGTCGCTCACCTTTATGCTTTGTTTTTCTAGCTTTGCTATTGTGTTAGCGCTTGGTGGAGGACCTAAATATACCACACTTGAAGTTGCTATTTATCAATCTATCCGTGAATTTGATCTGATACAAGCGGTGTTTTTAGCGTGTTTACAGCTGGTTTGTTGTACTTTTTTTATGGGTTTAATGCAAAAGTTTAATTATAACTATAAATTTAACAGACACTATATTAAACAAAATTATCGTTTATCTGCTTCGTTTGGCTTAGTTTTGTCGAGTATTGTTATTATTGTTATTGGTGGATTATTTATTTTGCTACCTATCATAACTATATTAATAAAAGGTATTTATTTTTTTCAGTGGTCATTTTTTTCGGTAGCCTTTCAACGTGCAGTTATGTTTTCGTTATTAATTGCTTTTGGATCAGCCGGCATTGCAATGCTACTAGCTTTATTGTTACTTTATACAAATAGCCGATTATTGATTAATCAGCAAATAAATTGGAGTAATCGGTTAATGTTAGTTGGATCGCTGATTTTAATTATTCCAAGCATGGTGTTAGCGTCAGGTCTGTTTTTACTGTTATTTCCGTACGCTTATAGTTCAGTCTTTGTTTGTGCTTTGACGATGCTTTGTAACAGTTTAATGGCACTGCCATTTATATTAAAAAACCTTGCTCTACCAATGTATGATGTTACATCACGTTATTGGCAATTAAGTCAGTCACTTAATATTACTGGTTTTTGGCATTTTTATTTAATTGAATATAAAGCACTAAAAAAGTTAATTATCCAAAGTTTTGCTTTTTCAGCAATATTATCATTGGGTGATTTTGGTATTATTGCGTTATTTGGTGGACAGTCAGTCACAACGTTACCTTATTATTTATATGAGCAAATATCGTATTATCATTATCATGAAAGTGCCGTAACGGCTGCATTATTGTTAATATTATCTTTTAGCTTACTGGTTGTGATAGATTATGATCGAACTGAATCAAATTAATTATCAATATGATAATTTTAAAATGCATTTTGATATCAAAATTACTGCAAAAGAAAAGGTGGTTATTGTTGGGCCAAGTGGTGCAGGTAAAAGCTCATTGTTAAGCTTGATTGCTGGGTTTATTTCACCAAATTCTGGGCAAATTTTACTTAATCATCAAAATATGACTCACACTCAACCAGGAAAGCGGCCCGTTTCAATTTTATTCCAACATAATAATTTATTTGATCATTTAAATGTTGAACAAAATATTGCTTTAGGTATAAAGCCTTGTTTAAAATTAAATATATCGGAGCGCCAAACAATAGATGATATGTTAGCTAAAGTTGGTTTAACTGGTTTTAATAATCGTTATCCTGAACACCTTTCAGGTGGTCAGAGTCAACGTGTTGCGTTAGCTCGTTGTTTAATTCAACGTCGACCTATTTTATTGTTAGATGAGCCATTTTCAGCTCTCGATCAAGCATTACGCTTTGAGATGTTAGCATTAGTTGATCAAATTTGCGATGAGCTCGATTTGACATTAATGATGGTCTCACACAATCTTAATGATTCGCTTAGTTATTTTTCTCGTTGTTTGGTGGTGGATAATGGGCAGATCGTTTTTTATGGTTTACCAAACCAATTAAACCACCCCGAAAGTAATCACATTGCAAAGATATTGGGTTTAAATATCTCCAAGAAGTAAGAGGTTAGCATTTAATAATTTATATATTTAAATTTAGATATTTAAAGCTTAAGGTTTTATTAATCTACCAAGCATATATTGCATTTTATGATCAATAACAAAGCAAATTAAATATTTATGCTAAACATAAAAGCAACCAATAAATTTAGCTGGTCAGCACTTATCTTTAATATTTTATTTTTTACTTATTTTTCTAGTGCATTACAATTAATATTTTTCTTTCGGCGGCATTCTAATGCAATTGGACTTCGCGATTCAATTATCTATAGTTTGATTTGGCTTATTCCTGTTTTGATTTTTCCTAATTATACAAGAAAGATTGCGACTATATTTGGTCTTATTATCGGCTGTTTGTCTTTGGTTTCAGTCGGTTATTTTGTGATTTATCGACAAGAATTTTCGCAAAGTGTATTTTTTGTTATGGCAGAATCAAATTATAGTGAATCGAGCGAATTTGTTCAGCAGTATTTTAGTATTAAATTAGTTGTGGTATTGATTATTTATAGTTTAGTGGGTATTTATTTCTGGAGTAAAGTCAGACCTGTTTATATTAAAACTTCTACTAAATGGATTGTATCACTATTAATAGCTATTTATGCCATAATGCCTGTGTTTATTAGTGTGACAATAAAAAAATCATCTATTGAAAAAGCCGGAACTCATTTACTAACGCGTATGGAAACAACTGTGCCATGGCAACTTATTAATAGCTATTTAGCTTATCGATCTCAACTTAAAAATATGGAAGATATTTTAAATCATCTAGACATTTTACCTCCTGTTGAAAATTTAAAAGATGCTAACGGTAATACGCCTAGGACGTTGGTATTAGTCATTGGTGAGTCAACAACACGTAATAGGATGAGTATTTATGGTTATGGTCGAAATACCACACCTCAAATTGAGCAGTTTAAAAAAGATAATGCTGATTTTGTTGTATTTAACGATGTGGTTTCATCAAGACCTTATACTATCGAAATTTTGCAACAAGCGTTAACTTTTGCTGATGAAAGGCATCCCGATTTATACCTTAAAACTCCTTCATTAATAAATCTTATGAAGCAAGCAGGGTATAAAACATTTTGGATCACTAACCAGCAGACCATGACCAAGCGTAATACCATGTTGACTATGTTTTCTAAACAAGCCGATGAACAGTTTTATATGAATAACGATCGTAATCAAAGTTCAAGACAATATGATGAATCGGTATTTGAGCCTTTCAAAAAAGTGCTAGCTGACAACGCTGAAAAGAAATTTATTGTTATCCATCTGCTTGGTACGCATATGAAATACGAGTTCCGCTATCCAAAAGACGGTAAGTATGAACTTTTTAAAGATAAGGAAAGTATTCCATATCCTCTCGAAGACGATAAAGTAGATGTATATAATAGTTATGATAATGCAATAAGTTATAACGATTATGTCACAACAACACTGTTTAATATCTTCAAAAACAGTAAAGAAAATGGTTTTATGTTATATTTTTCAGATCATGGTGAAGATGTTTATCAAACGACACCGCATAATGTGTTAGGGCGAAACGAGAAGGCACCAACTAAAACTATGTATACTGTGCCATTTATGCTTTGGCAATCGCCAACATGGGTGGAAACGCATCCTAATAACTATCAAGCTTATGTAGATCGAAAATTTAGTACACAAGATTTGATTCATACTTGGTCTAATTTAGCTGGGTTAAGTTATAACTTATATGTTCCTGAAAAAAGTATTGTTAATCCTAATTTTCATGAATCGATTCGTTGGATTGGCGATCCTTATGACAAGAATGGCCTAATTGATTTTGATAAATTAACTAAGTAATTCACTTAGGTTGTTTACACCGATATTTAAGGTATAATATTGTATATTTATACAGCTATGTTTTGAGTATTGTGAAGCCCGCTATGCGAAAAATTATTCATGTCGATATGGATTGTTTTTATGCCGCCGTTGAAATGAGAGACAATCCCCGTTATCGCAATATGCCTATTGCGGTAGGGGGAGATCCTCGTAAACGTGGCGTGGTTGCGACTGCCAATTATTTGGCTCGTCAGTATGGTATACACAGCGCTATGTCAATGGCTCAAGCTATAAAACTTTGTCCTAATCTGAAAATTATAGCGGGTAGGCATGCAGTTTATAAAGAAGTCTCCAAACAGATCCACCAAATATTTAAACGATATACTGAATCTATTGAGGCTTTATCACTCGACGAAGCTTACCTTGATGTAACTGATTGCAAACTTTGTTATGGTTCAGCGACTTTAATTGCTCAAGATATCCGTCAGGCAATTTACAAGGAACTTGAGTTAACTGCATCGGCAGGTGTTGCTCCACTTAAGTTTCTTGCCAAAATAGCCTCTGATATGAATAAACCTAATGGCCAATATGTAATAACACCAGATAACGTTGATAGTTTTATAGAGCAGTTATCGTTAAAAAAAATCCCAGGTGTGGGTAAGGTCACGGAAAAAAAATTAGCCCAATTAGGGCTATTTACATGCAATGATATTGTTAATTATGATGTAACTAAATTAATTACCCAATTCGGTAAATTTGGAAGAATACTATATGAGCGATGCCAAGGTATTGATGATCGTGAAGTGTGTAATGACAGGCAACGTAAATCGGTAGGGGTAGAGCGTACTTTAACTGATGATATTCATAGTTGGGAAGAGTGTTTATTGCAGTTAGATCCATTATTTGATGAAATAGAAAAACGGTTAAGCAAAGTTCGTGCTGATTTATCGATTGCTCGGCAAGGCGTAAAATTTAAGTTTGACGATTTTCAGCTAACTACACAAGAACATGTTTGGTCTAAATTGGATAAAACTGATTTAATTGAGCAAGCGCATAAAGTTTGGTTAGAACGGCGTAATGGGCGTGGAGTTCGGTTAATTGGTTTTCATGTAACGTTAATCGATCCGCAAGTTGAAAAGCAGTTGATTTTTCAGTTTTAGCCCTTTTAACCATAAAAATGAGGATGCAGGCAAAACCTTCAAACATCCTCATAACAAATGATAGCTAGCTAATAATGATTATTTCAAACTTGCACCATTAGTACTAATGACTTCTTTGTACCATTCAAAAGAGTCTTTTTTATGGCGTTTCATACTACCGTTACCTTCATTATCACGGTCAACATAAATTACGCCATAACGTTTTTTCATTTCGCCAGTAGTGAATGATACAACATCAATAATTCCCCAAGCAGTGTAACCCATTACATCAACACCATCATAATCTATAGCGGTTTGCATGGCTTTGATATGAGCACCTAAATATTCAATACGTGGTTTATCGTGTATTTGATTACCGTTTTCGAGTTCATCAATTGCACCAAAACCATTTTCGACAATAAATAGCGGTAATTGATATCGATCATACAGACGATTAAGTGTATAACGTAAACCTTCAGGATCAATTGGCCAACCCCAATCGCTGCTTTTTATATAAGGATTTTCAACCGCATTAGGTAGTGCACCGTTAACTATGTTGTCACGATTATCATTTTTGGCATCAGCTTTAACGACAGTAGACATATAATAGCTAAAGCCAATGTAATCAACCGTACCTTTTTTCAAATAACCTAAATCTTCTTCGGTAATATCGAGTTTATATCCTTCACGCTCAAATTCTTTTAATGCATAAGCTGGATAGTAGCCGCGAACGTGAACATCAGGGAAGAAGAATCGTTGATGCATGGCAATTTCTGAAGCCATCATATCTTCAGGATTACAAGAATATGGATAAATTGGCACATGCGATACCATACAACCAATTTGAAAATCAGGATTAATTTTTTTACCTGCTATTACTGCTTTAGCACTGGCTAACAGTTCATAATGTGCAACTTGGTACAGAACTTCTTGCGGATTTTCATCAGGTTTAACTTGTACGCCAGAGTTAGTCCAAAAGAAGATAGGATTACTAGTATCCATTTGATTATTGATTTCGTTAAATGTCATCCAGTATTTAACTTTATTTTTATAACGTTCAAAACATGCAGTAGCAAAGCGCTCAAAAAATTCAACTGTCTTACGGTTTCTAAAACCACCATAATGACGAGCAATATGTAAAGGCATTTCAAAATGGGATAATGTGATAACTGGTTCAATGCCGTGAGCTATTAGTTCATCAAAAACATCATCATAAAAGCGAAGACCTTCTTCATTTGGTTCAAGTTCATCACCCTTTGGAAAAATTCGAGTCCACGCGATCGAGGTGCGTAGACATTTAAGACCTAATTCGGCAAAAAGCTTGATATCGTCTTTATAATGATGATAAAAATCAATTGCAGTATGATTTGGATAAAATTTACCTGCTTCGATATCTTGAGTGATTTGTCTTGCAACGCCATGAGCACCTGCGGTCATAACATCAACAACACTTGGGCCTTTACCGCCTTCGTTCCAACCGCCTTCAAATTGGTGAGCGGCTAAAGCACCGCCCCATAAAAATGGTTTTTTCGTCATTTTTGATTCCTTGTTATTGCTTAATTTTAAATATGATATCATTAATCGTTACGTCAGTTTTATCGGTTAATGAAATTAATTGGTATTGATCGGTGTTAACAATAATAATTGGCGTAATTAATGGATAACCTGCTTGTTTAATAGCATCAGGATTAAAGCTAATTAGCAAATCTCCTTTTTTCACTTTTTGATTCAATTCAATGTGATATTCAAACTCATTATTAGTTAAATTAACGGTATCAATCCCCACATGAATTAATAACTCAACACCGTTATCTAATGTTAAACCAATAGCATGTTTAGAACTTTCAAACACGGCTGTGACTTCGCCATCAAAAGGTGCATAAACATGATTATCAGTAGGTTCAATTGCAATCCCTTCTCCCATGAGTTTTTGTGAAAAAGCAGGATCGGGCACTTCGCTTAGTGGTAAAGCATGACCTGTCATCGGGCTTGTGATGTCAACTTCATCAAGAAGAATCTTAGGATTATCATCTTCAATATTGATATTTTCTTGACTATTAGCCGTATCTTGTATGGTTTCGCCAGTTCCCAAAATTTGGAGCAAAACTACTGGTCCTAAAAGAGCAATAAGTGCACCAATCAAGACGCCAATAAATGAACCAGAATTATTTGGGCTAATTGCATTAACGATAGTTAGTGGACCTGGTAAACCAGCGTAAGCAACATAGTGAGGAGCAAAAAATCCTGCCACAATACCACCACAAGATGCAGAAATACAACCATAAATAAATGGTTTTTTAAAGCGTAAGTTAACACCATAAATAGCAGGTTCGGTTATACCAAATAAGCCAGTGATAAAAGCAGATAATGAAATGCCTTTCATCTCTTGCGTTTTGGTTTTTAAATAAAAACCTAATGCTGCACCGACTTGACCAATAACGGCAATAGTTTGGAAAGCTTGGAAAGAATCTTGACCATACTGCTTAAAGTTTTCGACAATAACAGGTGTGATCCCCCAATGCACACCAAAAATAACAAAGACTTGCCAAACGGCTCCAATAATCCCACCAGCTATTGAAGGTGCTAGACTGACAAACCAATTATAGCCGTTGGCAATGTATTGTGCACCATTTGCGGTTAATGGACCAACAACAAGTAATGTTAAAGGTACCATAATGACAAGACTAAATAATGGCAATAAAACGGGTTTTATAATGCTATGCAGTCTAGGCTCTAAAAATCGTTCTAAATAAGAAAGTAACCAAACTAAAAAGAGTGGTGGTAAAACGGTTGAAGCATAAGTGGTTTGTGATAGCGCAATACCAAATAGATCAATTTCTTGTCCTTCACTAATTAGTTTTGCAAACTCTGTCCATGTCGGTGATAACAGCGCAGCACAACAAGCAACAGCGATATATAAGTTACAACGAAAATGCTGAGAAGCAGTGATAGCAATAAAGATAGGTAAAAAGAAAAAAGGTGCCCAAGAGATGAAATTGAATACCTCAAAAGTCCCCGTTTTTTCTAGCTCAGGGCAGGCTAATTTAAGTAAAATCAAGATACCTTGCAAAATTCCTGATGCGGCTAAAATATAGACAAACGGGGCGAATACAGCCGACATTGTCGCAATGATGCGATTTAATATGTTGTTATCATTTCCTGCTTCAATTTTGTTATCAGTATTAACTAGCTGAGTAAAAGCGTTATAGACTTTATCAACATGTGTACCAATAACCACTTGGATTTGACCGCCTTTTTCAACAACGGTAATCACACCCGGCAATTTAGCAATGTTTTCTTTTGCATGATCTGGTGTGTGTTGGGTAACAAGGCGAAGGCGTGTTGCACAGCGAGAAACGGTAACAATATTCTTCTCACCACCTAACTCATTTAAAATATCAACAGCTAGCTTGTTATAATCTCTAATTTTTGATGACATCCATAAACTCCTTAAAAGCAATTCAGTAAGATTATTTTATAGACAATTTCAAAATTGTTAATTAACAATTATATTGTTTGTGATCTAGATCGAGTTTTTATATTATTTAATTTAAAACTAAAAATAAGCTGTATAAAATACTACTTCAATTATTGATTAAATTAATAACATAAACAAATGGTTAAATATCAAGAAGTTGCAAAAAAAATCAAACAGATGATTTATCAAAAACAACTGTCCAAAGGCACTCAGCTTGCTAATATTGACGGGTTAATTAATCAATATCAGGTCAGTCGTAGTACAATTGTTAAAGCGCTTAATTGTCTTGAGCGGCAGGGCGTTATTTATCAAGTGCAAGGTAGTGGTATTTTTGTTCGTGAACGTAAAAAAAGAGGCTATCTCAATTTTTTGCAAAGTCATGGTTTTACTGTCGATCTAGAAGATGTTTATGGTTCTTCGACAGTACTTAATGTTGATATCATCAAGCCCAGTGCAAAAGTTAAAGAAAATCTACAATGCGATGATAACGAAGAAGTCTATTTTGTTAAAAGATTGCGCTATGTTGAAGATAAATTATATGGCCTAGAACAGTCATATTACCGTAAAAAGTTAATTTGTTATTTAAATAAAGAAATTGTAGAAAACTCAATTTTTAATTACATTCAGGAAAATTATAATATTAATATTGGTTTTTCTGATAAATATTTACAGGTAATAAAACTTGATGAAAAAATGGCGCCATGTTTAGGATTGCAACCTGGCGAACCTGCACTTTGTGTTGAAGAAATATTTTACACCTCATCAGGTGAACCTTTTGATTTTTCAAAAATCATTTATCATTACGAAAATGCAAGATTTTGTATACAAAATCACTCAAAGTAAGTTTGAATGATGAATTATTAGGAAGATGAATAAGAAATCGATCATTCATCTTCCTTTAATTATTAGCAAATTTAACTGTTAACAATTAAATTTCACCACCAACACCCTTAAACTTTTCAACCAATGCGGCGATCTTTTCAAAGACTCGGTTCTTTTTAATTAAATATTGGGGATTCAGCGGACTCATTTTTGGTAAAATCTCGTTCAACTCTGTGCCGTTTTCGGTTGCATATTTTCGCTTTAATGATGATGCAATATAGCGTTTTGTTGCCGCTTCATTTAAATTTTCCTCTTCAATTAAGAAATTAAGCTCTACCTGTAACTCTTGCTGTGCATACAAGAAAAACGCATCAATAATCGAGGCTTTATCTGGAATAGCATCAAGATCAGTTTGTTTTATAAACTCAACAACTAGCTCTTCTTTAGCTCGATTTTCTAAGCTTGATCGAATTAATCGCTTAGCATCTTCGACAATGTCCTGTTTGGTTTTTTCTTGTTTATTTTGTTCATAAATTAACTCAAGAATATAATCCAAATTGATCTCTTGCGATTTTAATAGATCAATTTCGAAAACCACATCATCCCAGTCAAATCTTTGCTGATCTTGTTGATTGGCTTCTTTTTCTCGGCGTAGCCAATCACGAATATCATTATAAGTTGAACGATAATTTTGAATTGTGCGGTCAGTCGGTAGTTTAACGGCTTGCATTTTTTGCAGATCTTCATCAGTCACATAATGCTTATTTTTAAACGCTAAAACTGCTTGCGCATCTGTCATATCTAATTGTTGGAAATCCTTTAATGCAACAAATTCATCATAATTTTGTAATATATTGTCAGCACGTAAGTACTCACCAAATAATTTAACAAACTCTTTTTTATCTTTTTCTTTGATAATTTCATCAGGGCGTGGGAACTTTTCTTGTAACTCGGCAACGATGGCTAGATAGCCATTGTGAAAATTACCTGAATCTTTATCAGTAAACCCTTCCATGTATTCCTTAAAGCTTTTTTCTAACACTACTTCATGAGTATTACTTTTACCAAATGTTTTTATTGCATCAATGGTCGCTTGTTCTAAATCACGAAACGCCACAATATTACCAAAGGTTTTGGTGGCATTATAGATACGATTGGTGCGTGAAAAGGCTTGAATTAACCCATGATACCGCAGGTTTTTGTCGACAAATAGGGTATTAAGTGTTGGAGCATCAAAGCCAGTAAGGAACATACCAACGACAATTAATAGATCGACTTCTTGATTTTTTACTTTTAAAGACAAATCACGATAATAGTTTTGAAATTGATCGCTACTGACATCAAAGTTAGTTTTAAACATCTGATTATAATCTGATATCGCAGAAGCTAAAAACTCTTTAGCACTCTGATTTAAGGCATCTATTTCAAAACTTTCATCGGCAAAATTACCTTGTGCATCTTGTTCTTCATTAGCAGAATAAGAAAATATCGTGGCTATTTTTAACGGCTGATTTGCACCTTCTTGTAATTTTTTGAATGATTCATAATAGAGTTTAGCCGCATCGACACTACTCACTGCAAACATGGCATTGAACCCTTTACTTTTGCCCATTAATCGGTGGGTTTTTTGTTTAAAATTATTCAGAATATATTGTGTGATTTGCTCAATACGGTTTGGGTGGAGCAATGCTTTTTTATTTTCAGCAGCGCTGAGTTTTTCGAGATTTTGTTCTTGCTCTATCGATTTAAAATTAGGACGCACATCATTATAGTCAACTTTAAATTTTAGTACCTTTTCGTCACGAATTGCATCGGTTAATACATAAGCGTGCAGTTCACGACCAAAAACATCCGCTGTAGTTTGCGTTCCGATTGCGTTAGTATGCATAATCGGCGTACCAGTAAAACCAAATTGGTAATATTTTTTAAATTTACGCTTTAAGTTTTTTTGAGCTTCGCCAAACTGGGAGCGGTGTGCTTCGTCAAAAATAAATACAACGTGTTTATCATAGATCGCTAAGTTATCGTCGCTTTTGATCAAGTTATTAAGTTTTTGAATGGTAGTAACAATAATTTTATTATCGGTTTTCTCAATATTGCGCTTAAGCCCTGCGGTACTATTTGAACCATTCACACTATCTTTTGAAAATTTTTGATACTCTTTCATGGTTTGATAATCCAGATCTTTACGATCCACCACAAAAAAAACTTTATCAATAAATTCTAATTCGGTTGCAAGGCGTGCCGTTTTAAAACTGGTTAATGTTTTGCCAGAACCTGTTGTGTGCCAAATAAAACCACCACTTTGTAAGCTACTCCACTTTTTGGCATGATAAGCGCTAATGATTTTCCATAATATACGCTCGGTGGCGGCGATCTGGTAAGGGCGCATAATTAACAATGTGTCATTCACATCGAGCACCGAATAAGTCAATAACACATTTAACAGCGTTCGGCTGGCAAAAAAGGTTGCGGTAAAGTCTTTTAGATCTTTTATCGGCTCGTTTTTAACATTAGCCCAATTCATTGTAAAATCAAAGCTATTTTTGTCACGTTTAGTCGTGTTAGCAAAATAACGCGTATCGGTGCCATTTGAAATAACAAACAGTTGTAAATATTTAAATAGTGAATTGTCTTGATTAAAGCTCTCTTTACTATAGCGATGCACTTGATTAAAGGCTTCACGAATAGCAATACCACGTTTTTTTAGTTCAACTTGAACAAGCGGCAAGCCATTAACTAAAATAGTCACATCATAACGATTTGCATAATTGCCAGTTTGCTGAAATTGATGGATAACCTGTAATTTATTATTGGTGACATCTTTTTTATCTAACAGCTTGATATTTTGGATATGACCATCATCAAAAACAAAATCGTAAATATGATCGTGGTGGATTTTGCGACTTTTATCGATCATCGATTCATTGGGTTTATCCAAATACTCTAATACAAAACGTTGCCATTCATCATCCGTAAATTGCATTTTGTTTAGTGTTTGCAACTGCTCGCGAATATTGGCTAATAACTTTTCATGCGTATTTAAATTCGGTAAATATTCATAGCCTTGTCGAGTTAAATCATGAATAAATTCATTTTCTAAATCCGTTTCAGTCTGATAAAAAGCAGCCGATTCTTCAAGTTTGTTGTAGTTATCTAAAATAATATAGCTATTGGTTTCGGCGATGGGTTTTGTATAAGTCGTCATAGTCTATTCCAAATGTTTAAAATTGTAATTTTATTCTACTATTTAGTTCGCTGTAATTTGTCTGTTATTTATTGTTCTGCCTTAGGAAAATCCAATAACAAGTTCCGATAATACTCATATTGCTTTTGACGTAATGCAATCTCGCGCGGTAAACCCTCTGTAATGGAATTTGTTAGAGTATCGAATTTGTCTAAAATTTCGACAATACGAGCTTGTTCCTTGAGTGGGGGAATGGGTAAGTGATATTTAAGAATAGCTTCTTTATTTCCTCGTGGCATTTTTGCGCCTTTGGCATGTTGCATATTGTATTCAAAAAAATTATCATTCGCTAAGACATGGTATAAATATCTGTGAAATAATAGATCGTTTTTGGGACGAATGACTAGAACATCGCCATTAGTTCCTCCAAAATATTCTGCTTGCCAAATTTTTTTTAAATAAGGACGAATATTTCCAATCAAAATATCATTGGTAAGATATTCTGTAAAATTTCCTTCTTTAGGCACATGGTTTGAATCAGTTTTTCCTGCTCGATTTTGTAATAAATTATCAACACCTACATAATTTTTTTCATTAAGCTTATCAAAGCTAATACGAGTGTTTGAATAATGAGCGACTTCCCCTAAAGCCTTCCACTCAACCTCATCATCTTTAAAGGTCAACAATTTATCTCGATAATAGTTGTATTGTTTTTTCCGTGCAGTAAGCTCTGCTGTGAGCTCTGCTGTGAGAGCTGTGAATGTGTCTAAAATACGAACTATTTCAGTTTGAATGTGTAGAGGGGGAATGGGAATTTCAAATTTTTCAAGCATTGGTAATGTTATATAAGGCACAGATCCTTTTTTTGAATTAATGACAATAAAATCACGAAACGAAAAGTTTAGATAATAAAATAAAAACATAACTTTTATTTTTTCATGGAAAGAACTTAGTATATAAGTTCTTTGATAAGCATTAAATTTACCTTTAAAATAATTAATATGTCCAACTTTTGAACCATTCCCGGATATTAGTATTGCCTCCATATCAAAAGCATAATTGTTTATTTTATAGGGATTTTCGTTACATGTAAAAAATGGGTAAATTCCATTTTCATCCATAGCGTTTGCATTGAGTTTTCCTGTTGTTATTAATCCACAAACTTCACTCAACGGTTTCCATGTTACCACTACATTTTTTAGTAATTTTGCAATCATCATATTACTCATGCTTCAATCTCTTTAATTATTTCATCTATATCAGCACGAAGTGTGTCTATTTTTTTTACTGTTTCGGCAATGTTGGCATTTAATTGTTTGATATCAATTACTTCACGGGTATCTTCGGCTTCCACATACGAACTGACTGATAGATTATAGTCATTGTCGGCAATGGTTTGATTATCAACCGATTTGGCAAAATATTCGATATCTTGCTTGCTAGCAAATACTTGCATAATTTGTTGAATATGTTCATCAGTGAGCACATTATTATTGGTCTCTTTTTTAAACAGTTTACTAGCATCAATAAATTGTGTTGTTTTGACGGTCTTATTTTTGGCAAGCACTAAAATATTAACCGCAATCGATGTACCATAAAATAAGTTTGGTGCGAGCGAGATTACAGTTTCGACAAAATCATTATCGACCAAATATTTGCGAATTTTTTGTTCCGCACCACTACGATAAAATATCCCCGGAAAGGTAACAATTGCCGCTCGCCCACACTCGGACAGGTAACTTAGTGCATGCATAATAAAGGCAAAATCGGCTTTCGATTTTGGTGCCAGTACACCGGCAGGTGCGTATCGGTCATCATTGATTAAGGTTGGATCATCACTACCAATCCATTTAATTGAATAGGGTGGATTAGAAACGATTGCATCAAATAGCTTTTCGTCGCCAAATTTTGGATTAAGTAGCGTGTCCCCTAAAGCAATTTCAAATTTATCATAGTTGATATTGTGTAAAAACATATTCATTCGAGCAAGGTTATAGGTGGTATGGTTGATTTCTTGACCGAAGAACCCATCCTCAATAATATGTTCGTCAAACTGTTTTTTCGCTTGTAATAATAAAGAGCCTGATCCTGCTGCTGGATCATAGATTTTATTGACCTTTTTTTGATTATGTAAGGTTAATTGCGAGATCAGCTTGGACACATTCGGCGGCGTAAAAAACTCGCCTCCTGATTTACCAGCATTCGAGGCATAATTAGAAATCAAATACTCATAAGCATCGCCAAACAGATCGATTTGATTGTCTGCAAAATCACCAAAATCCAGTTCGGCTACACCATTAAGTACTGCCGCTAACCGTTTGTTTTTATCGGCAACTGTATTACCTAATCGGTTACTGGTAGTATCAAAATCGGCAAATAATCCTTTAATATCGCTTTCTGAAGGGTAACCAATGGCTGAGCTTTCAATCGCATTAAAAATATTTGCCAAGTCAGTATTTAAACTTGGATTGGTATTAGCTTCAGCTACAATTTTACAAAATAATTGGCTAGGATAAATAAAATAGCCTTTGGTTTTTATTGCGTCTTTTTTTATTTCATCGATAATGACATCGTCGGATAATGTGCTGTAATCGATACTCTCATCGCCACCTTCAATATAATTGGCAAAATTCTCACTAATAAAGCGATAAAACAAAGAACCAAGTACATACTGTTTAAAATCCCAACCATCGACAGCACCACGGACTTCGTCGGCAATTTTCCAAATTTGTCGTTGTAGTTGATCGCGTTGTTGCGTTTCGGTAATTGATTTAGCGTTATTAGATGTCATATTTTTCAAAATTCCTAAATAAAAAATAGGTGCTGCCTAATTAGAAAGTAACTGATTTTTACTTTCATATTAGTCATTTTATAGCTACCTGTTATAGGTGTTATAGCATAGCTGATTTGTTGTTATTTTTCCATCTGGGGCGTTTATTAAAAACTCAGCCAATGGGTATTTTGAACTTTAAGGCTGGAAAATATTAAAAAATAACAAAGCAACAAAATCTAAAAACAAAAACCCTTTTTTTAGCTATATTTTAAAATTCAATAAAATCAATAAATTAAATTTATCTCAAAAAAAAGGGTTTTAAAACCTAAATACCTATTTGCCTTTTTACATACTATATTGATAGTATATTAGCTTCTAGTTCACTGCCGTGTAGGCAGTTTAGAAATTAACGTGCTTAAATTCAAATGAGACGGAGATGTTCACTGCCGTGTAGGCAGTTTAGAAAAATATAGATCTCTTAAATCTCGTGTTATTAGTGTTCACTGCCGTGTAGGCAGTTTAGAAAGATTGGGCGATTGTCGAACCATCATCCATGCGGTTCACTGCCGTGTAGGCAGTTTAGAAATCCATTTAGTATAAAATCCTTGATATCTGCCCGTTCACTGCCGTGTAGGCAGTTTAGAAATCCTAAAGCAAGCAGATGCATTTGAACCGCCCGTTCACTGCCGTGTAGGCAGTTTAGAAATCAAGGTATTTATAAAAGAGGCGCGAAAAGTGGTTCACTGCCGTGTAGGCAGTTTAGAAATCGTGAGGAAATACGTGGAACAATAGCACGCAGTTCACTGCCGTGTAGGCAGTTTAGAAATGCTAAGTTAATAGCTCGTTCCATTAATAACTGTTCACTGCCGTGTAGGCAGTTTAGAAATTGGTAGTAGTCTAGGCGTATAATATGATTGTTCACAGTCGTTTAAATAGTATTTCTTAACAACATAATATTGGTTTTTTCACCGCTTAAGTACGGTTGATTGAGCTAATTGGCTGTAATTAAGTGAGGAAATATAAATGCGGTATTTTTTTAGGTTTGCAAAGGGGGAATTTGCATTAATTTACCCCTTTTTTATTGTTTTAAAAAATGGTTTTTATATTAAGAATTACCATAATCAACGAGCTTTTCTGTTTTTTCGTCACGCACACCCCATTCTGAACGGTTATCTAATATGGCTCGTTGTACCTTAGGGGGATAGTCCGATAAGGTGGTTTCTTTAGGGATCGGTTTGCCCACTTTACCAGCTTGGAGTATAACTTTTGGCCGTCGCGGTTGCCAGTACAGGCATTCTGAAATAAAGTAGCCGATAGTGTAAAACGGTAATAAAATTAAAAATACAGGAATAAGCAGTAAATATACCCATGCCGTTGGTGCATTTTAGCAACATGAATCATGGGTTTTACATGCCCCTCAAAACCATGAAAGGTCATTAGGTTAACCATATTGGTGCTCCCCATGTCTGAGCCGGTTTCGCCAAAGTTAGTGGGCATAATATGTTCCCACTTAAATACCACTGTGCCACCACAATATTTAGGGCGTTGAATATACACTTGCCTTGTGACTCTATTAAACCTTACCCCTTAAAAAAGTTGTATGATTTAGTGTAGCCGATCCAGTTTATTTCAATTATCAATAGTTTTAACCAAATTGAGTGCAAAAATTACACGTTCTTTCTGTGGTTTGCAATATTTAATTTAATATCGTGGTTTAGTTGTAAGCATTATTTACATTGTTTACACCTTATGATTAAAATAATCTCCTAATAACGATAAGGCGTTTTGCTAAAAATCACTTTATGCGGTTTTACTGTATGATAAAAGTGAATAAATCGTTTTTAATCTTTTGAACCACTGATTATTTATTGTTTCTGCCAAATTTTCGTAAAATATCTATCGCTTTGGAGCTTTTTCTATTTGCTTGAGGATAGGAAATTTTGTCAATTTTAATTAATACAATGGTTATCATACGTTTTAACAAATAAGATACTCTAAATTTTAATTCATCACGAAACGGTATAGAATCCTGAATATTTTTTACAAAAATATAGCCTAAAACATGACAGTTGTGTAACTACTTTATAATGAGCATACAACTTAGTAAAAAATTATGCTGCTTGTTTTTGTGTTGTATATGCAATGGGCATCATGTTAGTTAATGCTTAATTAGATTTTTGAGTGTTATCAATGGTTGGATGACTGACCATAATACGTTTAGCCAAATCAATGGCGGTTATTTTTTCTAGGGTATTATCGCCATAGCACTTGTTGATGATACGGCGATAATTTTGTTTTATGAATATTCATTACAGTCGTTTTTTTAACTACTGTAACCGACGTGAGTGACTTTTATCATTAAATTAATAGAGTATTTTTAATATCTTCAATTGTTTTTGTGCCAGCTAATTGCATGGTGATAGACAGCTCTTTGTTTAGATGATCAAAGACTGATTTTACTCCTTCAGCGCCACCTAAATTCAGGCCATAAAGAATAGGGCGTCCAATAGCAACAAGATCAGCGCCACTTGCCAATGCTTTAAATACATGCTCACCACGCCGTACACCGCTGTCAAAAATGATTGGAACACGTTTGGCAACAGTAGCTGCAATATTAGGCAATACCTCAAATGAAGCGGGAGCGCCATCTAATTGTCGCCCACCATGATTTGATATCCAAATCGCATCAGCTCCGGCAGATATTGCAATTGATGCATCTTCAGGTGATTGAATTCCTTTTACAATAACAGGTAAATTTGCTATGGCTTTAATTTTTTGAATATCAGAAGGAACGATACCTTGTTTTGCTGCGGCATAAATTTCGCTAATGCCTTTACCTGAACCATCGCCATTGCCGTTTGATTGACTGTAAGCACTGAGATTTTTCATAGGGAGTGGAAATTGAAATTTATTAACGATATCCTCTTCGCGATAACCGCCTAAGGTTGAATCAACTGTTAGAATGATTGCTTTTGCGCCTGCTTTAACGGCTTTATCGATAATAAAACGGTTAAAATCATCATTTTTACTCATATAGAGTTGAAAAAAATACGGTACATTGGGCGCGGCATTTGCGGCATCTTCAATAGAGGTATTGGCATAAGTACTAATACAGAAAATAGATCCCGCAGCAGCGACGCCTTTAGCGGTGTCCTTTTCGCCTTGTTCATGAGCCAATCCTTGGGCTGCTGACGGTGCTTGAATAATGGGTGTTTTTAATGAGATATCCCACAATTTTGTTGATAAATCTGCGCGATCAATACCTTGTAATACTCGAGGAATAATTTTTTTTCGATTAAACGATAAGGTATTTTCTCGCATTGTCCATTCGTCTTCCGCACCACCGCGGATATAACCGAAAGCACCCGCTTGCATTCTTGCTTTAACTAATGCTTCTAATGAAGCAATATTAACGATCTCTATAGCGTGTTCTTCATTACTTGTATGGTATGACATGATTCGCTCCTAATTATGAAAGTTAATACAACAGTAAGGTTATATCACAGCTATTTTTTATTTAAAATTAAATAAAAATCATTTTTGACAAAATAGCACTTTTTATATTCATCTTTGTAGAAACTTTTTTAAGTGCAGATCACAGCCTGAGATATAAAGAAAATAGTAATGCAGTTATTTGGATTTTTTTAGCCTGCTGTGAAGAGACTCAATAAAAAGCTTATTTGTTGCTAAACAAAAAAATAAACCTCGATATTATTCGAGGTTTTCCAATAATTATATATTGCTATTTTATATTCAAATATTAATAGCTTATTTTATCCCAAATTCAGACCGATAAGTTTCAACTTGCGTTACTTGATCTTTTCTAGCTGGATCTTTATAGAGGTACTGGATTAAATCATCAAGCGTAATAATTGAAATTACATTGCAATGATAAGTTTGTTTAATTTCTTGAATTGCTGACAGTTCACCACGACCTTTTTCTTGGCGATCTAGACAAATCAGTACGCCAGCAAGTTTAGATTGGTTATCTGCTAATATTTTCATCGATTCACGAATAGCAGTTCCGGCAGTAATAACATCATCGACCAACATAACGCGTTGTTGATAGATCGAACTACCTACTAAATTACCGCCTTCACCATGATCTTTTGCTTCTTTACGGTTAAAACAGTAAGGAATGTCAACATTATGATGTTCAGATAGTGCAACAACGGTTGATGAAACAATAGGGATACCTTTATAAGCTGGACCAAAAATGACATCGTATTCTAAATTAGCATCCATTAGTGCGGCTGCATAAAAACGACCTAATAAAGCCAGATCTTTACCTGTATTAAATAGTCCTGCATTAAAGAAATAGGGACTTTTGCGTCCCGATTTCAAGGTGAATTCACCAAACTTTAATGCTTGCCTATTTAATGCAAATTCAATAAATTCACTTTTATATGATTTCATCGATCCTCTCCAATTAATCTTTTAAGGCCTGTTTTTGTGCATCAATAATAGTTTTGATGCCATTTTTTGCTAGCTCTAACAGTTTTAATAATTTGTCATGACTAAAAGGTTCGCCTTCAGCAGTGCCTTGCACTTCAATCATACGACCATCGTCAGTCATAACAACATTCATATCGGTTTCAGCGTTTGAATCTTCTATGTATTCTAAGTCACACACTGCTTGGCCATCGACAATACCGACAGAAACAGCAGCAACTAATGATTTAATTGGATTTTGCTTAATTTTACCATCTGCAACCATTTTGTTGATTGCATCATTTAGTGCCACACAAGCACCAGTAATTGACGCAGTTCGAGTGCCACCATCTGCTTGAATAACATCACAATCTAACGTGATAGTATATTCACCTAATAAATTAAGGTCGATCATTGCACGTAGTGAACGAGCAATAAGGCGTTGAATCTCCATAGTGCGACCGGTTTGTTTACCTTTAGCCGCTTCGCGTTGAGTTCGTGAATGGGTTGCACGAGGTAGCATTCCATACTCAGCAGTTACCCAACCTTGGTTTTGACCCTTTAAAAAACGTGGCACACCTTCATCAATAGTGGCATTACAAAGTACTTTAGTTTCACCAAACTCAACTAATACAGAACCTTCTGCATGCTTAGTATAATGACGGGTTATTTTGATAGGGCGGACTTGTTCCGCAGATCGACCTGACGGGCGCATGCAATTCTCCAGATGTTACAATTAAAAAATATCTTTTTTGAGCTAATTATTTAGGGGGACATCAACAAGATAAGGTTGATGTTTAGCCTAAGCTAAGAGCATATTATACAGAATATGTGGTACAATGCCCAGCAAGTTTTTTACAAATTTAGGAAGCAATTATGATTTCCAGTATGACCGCCTATGCCAGAAAGGAGTTAAATCAATCTTGGGGAACCGCTTCATGGGAACTCCGATCAGTTAATCAACGTTATTTAGAAACCTATATCCGTCTACCAGAACAGTTTCGTTCACTTGAACCGATGATACGTGAACGACTCCGTAATCGTCTAACTCGTGGTAAAGTCGAATGTAATTTACGCTTTGAATTAGATCCTGCAGCGCAAAATCAAGAACTTTCGTTAAATAAAGATCTTGCTAAGCAAATTTTAAATGCCGCTAGTTGGGTTCAAACAGAGCATCAATCAGGACAAGTTAACCCGATTGATGTACTTCGTTGGCCAGGCGTATTGTCGGCAAAAGAACAAAATCTTGACAGCATATCACAAGAAATCCTAGCGTTACTTGATACAGCTATCGACGAGTTTAAAGCTGTTCGAGAACGTGAAGGTAAAGCGCTTAGTGATTTAATAGCTAAACGTTTAGAAGCCATTACCGTAGAAGTGGATAAGATTCGTAATTGGATGCCGCAAATACTTGAATGGCAAAAAGAACGTTTAAAAAGTAAATTGGCTGAAGCTAATATTGAACTGGATCATTCTCGCCTAGAGCAAGAAATAGTGATGGTTGCCCAGCGAATTGATGTTGCAGAAGAGCTTGATCGTCTAATGACACATGTTAAAGAAACTTATTCGATCTTAAAGAAAAACGAAGCGATAGGTCGTAGATTAGATTTTATGATGCAAGAGTTTAATCGAGAAACTAACACTATTGCCTCTAAATCAATTAATGCTGATGTGACCGCCAGTGCGATTGAATTAAAAGTCCTTATAGAACAAATTCGTGAGCAAGTACAAAATATTGAGTAATTTTATTATGTTAACACTTGCTTATTAGTACATTCTTCCAATATAAATGTAATTTTCTTTGCATTTATATTGGAATTATCATTATCTTTTTATTTAATTGATCAGTTTAAAAGCTGTGTTAATTACAATAATTTCTTGCTTTGAGTGATTTAAAATACCAATAAAGCACAAGGCAAGCTGTACCTGTTGATAATAGATCGGCTGTTGGGGCTGCAGCCCAAACACCATCAAAACCCCAAAATAATGGTAAAATATAAAGTGCTGGTAACAAAATCAAAATTTGCCTTGAAAGGCTCAGAAAAATCGAAATTTTTGCCATACCAATACATTGGAAAAAGCTAGTGGTAACCATTTGAAAGCCAACAAAAATAAACGAGAGTGTAGTAAATCGTAATGCAATAGCCGAAAGTTGCACTAAATCTTCCTCGGAACTAAAAGCTCGCACCAACATATCTGGAATAAAAAATCCTAACACAAAACCGAGCGAAGTCACCACTGTAGCCACTTTAACAGCATAAAAGAAAGTCTTTTTAACGCGATCATAATTTTTAGCACCATAATTATAACCAATAATAGGTTGCATACCTTGGTTGATACCAATGACAATCATAATCACTAAAGTAATAAGCCGGTTAGCATTAGAAAAAGCAGCAATTGAATCATCGCCCGACACATTAGCAAGTGGAGCATAACGATTAAGTTGCCAGTTAATAAACACTACAACGATTGATGCCGCCATTTGCATTGAAAAAGGCGATAAACCGATTGATATAACCGATTTTGCAATTGAAAAGTCCAACTTAAAATTACGACGATAAAGCTTAATATTACTATTCTTATTTAAAAAATGTTGCATAACAAACACAAAGCTAATCATCATCGACAACGTTGTTGCCATTGCAGCTCCACGCATCCCCCAGCCTAAACCAATAATAAAAATTGGCGCTAAAATAATATTAGCAATCACACTAACAAACATAGTGACCATTGCCTTAAAAGGGTAACCACTTGCACGCATCATATTGTTGTAGTTAAAAGTGAGGGTCAAAAAGATACTACCGGGTAGAAAAATCTCTAAAAACTCTCTAGCATAAACATGGTTAACAGGGCTAGAACCGACAAAACGTAACACGGGATCAATAAAAATAAGCAGCATTGACAGCGTAAAACCACTCAGTACTGCAGTTAGCATAAACGACGTACCAGCGACTTTTTCGGCCTTGTCGTTTTCTCCACGACCTAAAAAAATTGAAATCCGACTGGCCGAACCGATTCCAACTAACATACCAATTGCTGCTGCTAAATTCATCACAGGTAAAATAAGACCAGCAGCACTTAACGCCTCGCGTCCGATCCAATGGCCAATAAAAATGCCATCAATAATATTATAAAGTGTATTAACAATCGTTCCAATCACTGCTGGCAGCGCATATTGCCAAAATAGTGCACTGATTTTTTTATTTTTAAAATCATTATAAACATCAATAGAGTGAGCCATTGCTTTTAATTTTCCGTTGATAAATATTGTAAAGAAGTTTCAGGTAACTATACGTTTCAGTATAAAAAACATAATCATTATTTTACATTGATAATGATACCCCCAAATTGCTTGTTAGGTATATTAGCAAAATAATAAATTCAGTTTTTGAATTTTACTTATTTCTTAATTTTAATGATTATAACTGATAGCGATTATCTAAACCTTGCTATTGCGACTGCACTTACGTGTAGTTAAAACTTGTCAAAAAGTTTCCGATAACTATACGTTTAAGTATAAATATTATGCAATTTAACAGTGCTAGTTTAACAGACTGGCAAATTGTTAATAGCACTTTTTCAGCGCTTTGATAAAATAATGTCCTTAATGATTATAGCGATCCAATAGGAACCTCACCAATGAGCGTACAAATAGAAAAGATCATACTGCATAAATTAATTAGAAAAAGCGACACCGAAATTGAACTACAACTTCGTGACTCAATGCTCGACAATGAGCAAGCGGTTGTTAATCTAATTGAAGATATCAACCGCATCTATAATAACAAAAGCAAAGCCTATGGATTATTTAATAGCGAAAGCTTATTTGAACAATCACTAAAAGAACTACGACTAGGCAATCAAGATTTCTTACATTTCAGCCAAGAATCAACCAAACAACTACGCAACGAACTTGCCAAATATCCTTTTGCAGAAGGAGGAACGGTGGTGTTTTGCCAATATCGTTATTTGGCGGTTGAATACTTAATTATTGCGGTGTTAAATAGTTGTTTAAGTATGTTAGTTAATGAAGACCTAGATATTAGCGAAACGCAATATCTAGACATTGACCATGCCGATATTATTGCCCGTATAGACATGACCGAATGGGAAACCCAAGCCGACTCAAAACGATATTTAACCTTTTTAAAAGGACGAGTAGGGCGAAAAGTATCTGACTTTTTTATGGACTACCTAGGTGCTAATGAAGGATTAGATGCGAAAGTACAAAACAAAACACTGGTTAAAGCGGTAGATGATTACTGCCAAGAAATGCAATTTGACAAACAAGACAAAACCAACGCACGTGAAAGCGTCTACAATTACTGCCAAGCACAATTACAAGCTGGTGAAGAAATTGAACTAAAAAATCTAGCCAACGAACTACCAATAAGTGACGATAACAACTTTATTGAATTTGTCAAAAATAGTGAATACGATTTAGAAGACTCATTCCCCGTTGATCGTAGTGCATTGCGCCAACTTAAAAAATTCTCGGGCAGCGGTGGGGGATTAACCTTAAGTTTCGATTCAAATTTGTTAGGTGAACGTATAAAATGGGATCCACAGACTGACTCACTGGTTATTAAAGGTGTTCCGCCTAATTTGCGTGATCAGCTACAACGCAATAGCGGCTCGAACTAATTATCCGCTAATCATAAACTAACAACGTTATTAGGACAAAAAATGAAATACATTGGTGCACATGTAAGTGCAGCAGGTGGGGTAGATAACGCCCCGATAAATGCCTATCAAATTGGCGCAACCGCATTTGCGTTATTTACCAAAAATCAACGACAATGGTACGCCAAACCGATTGAAACAGCCACCATCGACAGCTTTAAAAAACGCTGCGAAAAATATGGTTTTACCAGCAAACAAATTTTGCCACACGATAGTTACCTTATTAATTTAGGACACCCCGATAGTGAACAGCTTGAAAAATCACGCACTGCTTTTTTAGACGAAATGCAACGTTGTGAACAATTAGGATTAACATTACTCAATTTTCACCCCGGAAGCGATCTAAAACAAATATCGGTTGATGAATGCCTAGCACGCATTGCCGAATCGATTAACATTACGCTCGACAAAACACAAAATGTGGTTGCTGTTATCGAAAATACGGCAGGACAAGGCTCTAACTTAGGCTATAAATTTGAACATCTTGCGCAAATCATTGACCAAGTCGAAGACAAAAGCCGAGTTGGAGTTTGCATTGACACTTGCCACGCTTTTGCCGCTGGTTACGATTTACGTACCGAACAAGCTTGCCAAGAAACTTTTGCTGAGTTCGAAAAAATAGTCGGTTTTCAATACTTACGAGGCATGCACTTAAACGATGCTAAAAGCGAATTTGCTAGCCATGTCGATCGCCATCACAGTTTAGGCAAAGGCAATATTGGTGAAGTAGCATTTAAATATATCATGCAAGACCCAAGAATGGACGAAATTCCTCTTATCTTAGAAACCATTGATCCCGATATCTGGACGCAAGAAATAAACTGGTTAAATGAACAGGTAACTGCATAAAATTATTATATTTTTTATTTGGCTATAAACAAAGTGGGTAATGTTTACCCACAAACTAGGTTAAACATTGCATAAATGTTTAAACATGTTTCATTATTCCAATTGCGCTGCAAGTTCAATTATTTCCGGCAAAATATCCAAAATCAAAGCCAATTGTTGTATAACTAACAGATCATTATTCGTTTTATCATCATCAATTGAAACAGCCGAAATTGTTTCGATATAATCGGTAACGGATTTTTTAATAGCTTGGTATTCACCGTCGATCTTTTTAACGTTTAAAAGATTAATAATGTAGACCGACAAATCATCAAATAATTCAAACATCTGTTTAGAAATAGGTTTATCTCGGTGTGCACCTAAAGTCGAAAGATAACTAATCAACGTATGATTAAGCGTTAACAACCGAAATCCCTGATCGATAACAACTGGATTCATATGCGGCTCTTTAGTCATTAAACTAATTAATGACGATAAATCCGCATTACTATCATGCGCCGCATGCCTTGCTAAACGATACATTACATCATTAGATTTGCCTGTTAAATATTGACGACCTATTAAAGCTAAGTAATGACTATCGTCATGGCAAACACGATCCACTAATTTAGGTAGATTTCTAAACTTCCAGTCAGGCCAAATAAAGCTCACTGCAGACCATGCAATAAAACAACCAATTAACGTCGCAATAATGCGCGCGACCGCAACTTCAATACTACTTTCGCCAATTAGACTGAAACTAAAAAACACCAATAACGTAATAAACGCAGTAGCATAAGCATATTGTGAATTCTTAAATAGAAAAAACAGCCAACCGGTGATAATAATCAACACCAACTGCTCAGGAACACTTGGAAATAAAAACGTTAACGGAACACCCACAATAATCCCTAGAATGGTACCTATTACGCGTAATTTTAATCGATATTTTGTAGTTGAATAGTTAGGTTGGCACACAAACAAACTGGTTAAAATAATCCAATATCCATGTTGCAAATCAGAAAAATGAATCACCATATAACCAACAAAAAATACCACACACATGCGAATTGCATGACGAAATAGTGCTGATTTTATGGTTAAATTGTTTCTAATCTTGGCAAAAATAGTATAAAAACTGGTTAGTTCTTCATCGATTAACTGATTATCTTCTTCTGCTTTTGGCAAATGTTGCTCGGTATCAATATTAGCAAGTAACAGATCGATAGAAAGCAAATTTTGATGTAAACTCTTAAGCGCTTTAATCATCAGCATATCGCTTTTATGACTAGCATTATATTGATTAATAGCTTCTTCAAGATACGAAAAATAACGCGAAAACAGCGGATCATGCTGATAAGTTTGATTTAACTTAATTGTCATTGCCAATTGCGCACAAGCTTTCGCTTGCAAATTTAAAATACGAGCAAATCTAAATAAAATATCACTATGTTTAAAATGCACACTAAGCGCTTGATAATGCCCATGCGCTGAACTTGCTCGCTCATGAATATCTTGCGCGACAAAATAATAGCTTAGTAACTTTCTAATATAAGCTTGCCCACGATAGCTTTTTAAACGATTAAATAGTGAACGTTTTGTATTATTAAAAGCATTAATGAGTTGATTATTATTATTGTTTAATTGTAAAGTTTGTTTTTTAAAACCGTCAGACTCATCTGGATCAAACATCGCTGCCTTAGCATCAAGATACTGTGCTAAATCAATAAAACACTGCGAAAGCGATTGTTGGGTTGTGCGAATGGGTTGAATGATCGATTCAATTAACGAAACAACATTATACCAAAGTGCACCTAACAGCAAAAAATAGGGCAAGGTGTAATTATCGGTAAATAAATTATGCCCAAGCATGGTATAGGCAGCCATCAAAAGTGATCCAAATGCAATTACACCGTAACGTTGCCCAAGCGAACCAAGCATGGTAAAAATAAACGTTGAAGAAACCAAACCAATAATAAAAGATGCAGGATAATCAAATAACAACTCAACTGAAAAAGTGGCAATAGCAAAACAGATCAATGTAAGAATTAAATTAATATAACGGCTTAATAGACGTGTATCGATCTCGGTTAAACCTGCTGCCACTACACCAAGCGTAAGGGGAATAACTAGCGAAGTATACCCAAAATACCACGGAACCAAAGTCGAACCAGTTAAACTAATTAACATCCGAAGACTAAAAAGAAGATTACTGCTGTAAAAGACTTTACGTAAAGACAAAATAAATGCGTTCACGGTGTATTGGATTTTGTGTGAGTTCAAATGATGGTTATTAGAATACTATATTGTATGAATTTGGGGAAGAGATTGAGAATGTTGTTTATTTTTTAAGAATAAAATCAATGTAATATATAAAGAATTTTTATGGGAAAATAAGCTTCGATAACACTGTAAGGTTAATATGTTTGCTTTTTTATGGTGTCAGAATGTACTAATATTTAAGTGAAGTTAGCACGTAAATAAGGATACTTGGCGAGGTGAAGGGAGAAGTTTTGTATAAAAACAGCAACCATGGGGTCGCCGTTTTTGTGGTCTTTTACTTGTTTATTTAATCGCTTTTGCCACAATTTCTTGGGCTTCTTGTTGGAGTGTATTTAAATGTTCGTTGCTTATAAAGCTTTCTGCATAAATTTTGTAAGCATCTTCTGTTCCTGATGGGCGAGCAGCAAACCAGCCGTTTTTGGTTATTACTTTAAGCCCACCAATTGCAGCATTGTTAGCTGGTGCAGTGGTTAAACATTGAGTGATTTTTTCACCTGCTAAGTTGTCGGTGGTTAGTTGGCTGGCATCAAGTTTGGCTAGTTTTTGTTTTTCACTAAACGAGGCTGGCGCTTGGATTCGTCCATAATAAGAAATACCAAATTTATCTTCAAGTTCTTGGTACTGTTCTTGTGGATTTTTGTCTAGTTTAGCCGTCATTTCGGCAGCAAGCAGACATAAAATAATACCATCTTTGTCGGTAGACCATACTTTACCGTTCGTTCTTAAAAACGATGCGCCTGCGCTTTCTTCGCCTGCAAATCCAAGTTTACCATTGTAAAGCCCATCGGCATACCATTTAAAACCAACTGGGTATTCTAAGTACTGTTTGTTTAAGCTATTTGCAACTCGGTCGATCATTGAGCTTGTGACTAATGTTTTACCAATAGCAATATCTTTGTGCCATTGTGGACGGTTTTGGAACAAGTAATTAACACAGGTTGAAAGGTAGGCATTTGGGTTCATTAGCCCTTTTGGTGTCACAATGCCATGACGATCAAAGTCGGTATCATTACCAAAGGCTAAATCAAATTGGTCTTTTAATTTTAATAACCCAGCCATAGCCCAACGGCTTGAGCAGTCCATACGAATAACTTCGTCATGATCTAGATGCATAAAGCTGAAAGTTGGATCGACTTTGTTATTAACAATATTAAGGTTGATGCCATACTTTTCGGCAATGCGTGACCAATAGGTAATACCAGCACCACCCAATGGGTCAACACCGATTTTGAGCGATGATGATTTGATAAGGGAGAGATCTAAAATGTTTTCAAGATCGTTGATATAGTCGGTTTCGTATTCTTTGGTGTGGATGTAATTTGAATTTAGAGCCTTGTCTAAGGTGACACGTTTTACACCATTGAGTTTGTTTTTTAGTAATTCATTTGCGCGGTTTTCAATTTGTTTGGTGATGTCAGTATCCGCAGGTCCTCCATTGGTTGAGTTGTATTTTATTCCTCCATCTTCTGGTGGATTATGCGATGGAGTGATAACAATGCCGTCTGATAGCTGTGATTGTTTATTTTGATTGTAAGTTAAAATGGCATGCGAAATGACTGGCGTTGGCGTATAGCCCCAATCACGAGCCATAACCACAGTTTGCTCATTGGCGACAAAAACTTCAAGCACTGATTTTAAGGCAAGTTCTGATAAAGCATGTGTGTCTTGACCAATAAAGCAAGGGCCTGCAATGTTATTAGCTTTACGGTATTCGGCAATCGCTTGAGCAACGGCTAATATATGTGCTTCATTAAATGTGCCTTTGTTTGAGTTTCCGCGATGACCTGATGTACCAAAAATGACTAATTGGCTAGCATTATCCGTATCAGGTTGGATTTGGTAATAATTATTGCGTAGTGTTTCAACGTTGATAAGATCCGATGATTGAGCTAACATTCCTGCGCGGGTTTGCTTGGCCATTTTTTACTCCTCTTTCATAACGTAATATTTTATATCACTAAAAACGTGAGCCAGTTAAGTTAATATCACGTTTTTAACTTTATTATTATTTAACCCATTAAGGTAAAAAAGCATTGGTAACTTGGTTTATCATGGTTTCGGATATGCCCATGTCACTCATTATTGATTCTATAATGTATAATTTTCTAGCGGTATTAGTGTTGCTGATAACCCAATAAGGTGTGCCAATGATTTCGCGGGGTTTAGTGTTTTTGCCTGATGTTTCTAGTAATTGTTTATCTTTGGCTAAATATTTTCGTTTGCTCCCATGTAAGGATGTTGCGGCAATGGCAAATAGTGCTGGATTATAGTTATATAGCGCACTAAGCAGTAATATAAAGCGACTAATAATGGATTTTTCGTTGGTAAAAGCGTCGCTAGTTAATAAGTCATTAAAAAGAGGATAATGATTCTCTTTTTGTGTAATAGTCTGTTTTTTTATCAACGTAGACTGGCTTATATTCAATAAACGTCGTAATATACTCGATGCATCTTCACCAATATGTTTAGTTTGACCAGCAAGAAATTGGTATAATTCTTCGTCGATTTCGATAGTTTTCATTATGTTACATGTGCCTATTAAATTATTTCACGGGACATCCTAAAACAGGAGTTTTGCCTAAATGCGAATCATGAGCTGGTTTGTTATCAAAACAATCATTCGATGACTGTTCAAAGACAGTATTATCGATTGTTTTAGGTGCTTGATTTGCATCATGACAGGCTGTTATCATAACTGGTAATATTAATTGAAAAAATAACCGTTTCATATATTTATTGGATGCTTGATAAATTTTTGTGCTGAGTATAACTCAACTTAAGCATAAATTGTATCAACTATTAATAAAATAATGAAAATGGTGTTGTCGTTTTTTTTAAATGATACTATTCTAAATAGTGTATAAAAAGCTTATGCGATATATTATATGGGGAATAAATTATGAAAAAAATCGTCACATTAACTGTGTTAGCTACCATTCTATCAGGATGTAGCAATAGTGATCTTTATTCTGGCAATGTCTATACAGCAGATCAAGCAAAACAAGTTCAGCAAGTAAGTTATGGTACCGTTGTTTCAGTACGCTCTGTTAAAATTCAAGCTAATGCGTCAAATGGTAAAAGCGAGAATGTAGCAGGTAGCTTAGGCGGTGCTGTTATAGGTGGGGTTTTAGGGAATACTATTGGTAACGGTACAGGTCGTGTGTTAGCCGTTGCAACTGGTGCAATTGGTGGCGCGATTTTAGGCGATGCTATTCAAGATAAAACTAGTCAGGCCAGTGCTGTTGAGCTAGAAATTAAGCAAGAAAATGGCTCTAATATTGTTCTTGTACAAAAAGGTTCGGTTAATGATTTCTATGTTGGTCAACCTGTTCGTTTAGTCACTAATGGTAAGCAGATTAATGCATCACCACGTTATAGTAACGCTGTTAGAAAATAATACTTAATTTTAGTTTGGGTGTATTGTTGTTACTATTTATTATTAATTTTCGCTCATCTCAATGGTGAGCGGATTATTTTAGCAAATAACTTGATTAAATTAATTATTGTTTTTTATCTAATCAATGAATCTTTCACAGAAGTTTGCCTGTCTGAATGCTAACATATAAGCTCAAACAAATTATTAATCGTATAAGGAACAACAAAGTAATGCGTATATTACATACTATGATTCGAGTTGGCGATTTACAGCGTTCAATCGATTTTTATACTCGTGTAATGGGAATGCGAGTGTTAAGAACTAGTGAAAACACTGAATATAAATATTCACTAGCATTTGTTGGTTATGGTGATGAAACAACCAGCTCAGTTATTGAGTTAACTTATAATTGGGGTACTGATAAATACGATCATGGTTCGGCGTTTGGTCATATCGCTATTGGTGTTGATGATGTTGCTAAAATGTGTAATGACGTCAAACAAGCTGGAGGCAAGGTAACGCGTGAAGCAGGGCCTGTAAAAGGTGGCTCAACCATTATTGCTTTTGTTGAAGATCCTGATGGCTATAAATTAGAGTTGATTCAAAACGATCAGGCTGATAAAGCGTTAGGTAATTAATTTATTCCATAAAAAATATCGCCGTTTTTAGGCGATATTTTTTGTATCTTATTTCGAACTATTCCTCTAGCAAATCTACTAATAATTGCTTATTGGTAATAGCTTGTTTTGATTGCTCAAGGCTGGCAGTGGTAATAATAGCACTTAAGGCGTTTAATGAGATGTCAAAATCATCGTTAATAATAACATAATCATATTCGTTATAATGCGAAATTTCAGCTCGGGCTTTTTGCATTCTTTTGGCAATCACATGGTTGTCGTCTTGCCCACGTTTAACTAGGCGGTTTTCAAGCTCTTTGAGCGAAGGTGGTAGTATAAATATGCTTTTTGCTTTTGGCATTTTTTCGCGTACTTGTCTTGCGCCTTGCCAATCAATATCTAGAAAAACATTAATTCCTTGCGATAGGCTTTGTTCTATTTCGGCTTTAGATGTGCCGTAATAGTGGTCAAATACGTTGGCATATTCGACAAATGCTTGCTGATCAATTAAGGATTCAAAGTGTTTGTGATCCACAAAGTAATAATGTTCACCATATTCTTCTCCTGGGCGGGGATCGCGCGTAGTATGCGAAATTGATACTTTAGCTTGATGTTGGTTTTTTTGAGCTAGATAAGCTTGGATCAGGCTTGATTTGCCTGCACCACTTGGTGCAGAAATGATAAATAGAGTTCCCGTATACATAGATATATTTGTCACGTTAATTGTTATTAAGTTATTTTGATTGTCATCAATATTAGTTAAGCGATATTATAGCAAAATTCGGCAATATATTGTGGCTTATTGCAAATTAAGTTATTTAAATTGGTGTTTGGTTTTTAGTCAAAATAGATTTAAATAGTCAGTTTTAATATGTATTTGCAATATAGGCAATATTAATCTATAGCATATTGTTATTATTAAGGAATATCTATGCCATTATCATTTAAAGATGGAGTTTATGCTTGTATCCCAACACTATTGGGGTATATCGGTATTGGTATTGCTGCTGGTGTTGTGGGTAAATCGGCAAATTTATCGGTACTCGAAATTACATTACTGGCTATTATTGTTTATGCAGGCGCTGCGCAGTTTATTATTGCTGGATTAATGATAGTAGCTACACCTATTTCGGCTATTATTTTTACCGTTTTTTTAGTTAATTCACGTCATTTTTTGATGAGTATGGCAACCGCACCCACTTTTCGAAAAATTTCGTTGTTAAATAATATTGGTATCGGTAGCTTATTGACCGACGAGAGTTTTGCTGTGGCAATAAATGCGATTACAAATAAAGTGCCAGTTAATGCTGCTTGGATGCATGGCCTTAATTTAACGGCTTATATTACTTGGATTCTGTCTTGTTTTATTGGTGCTTTAATCGGAGAGTGGTTGCCTGATCCTACACAATTTGGTCTAGATTATGCTCTAGTCGCCATGTTTATTGGTTTGCTCTATTTGCAATTGATTAGCGATAATAGCAAAAGTCTTAAAAATCGGCTTTTAGCCATGTTAACCGTTACTGTTTTGTTAATTTTCTTAATGCGTTTTGTGTCACCTGAAATGGCTATTTTAATCAGTACGTTTGGCGGTTGTTTTATGGGTATAGCAATGGAGAAAAAGCATGACAACTTATAGTTTATTAATTATTTTAGGTTGCGGGTTAGTAACTTGGTTGCCAAGAGTGATTCCATTTATATTAGTTCGCAAATTTCAGTTACCTAATGTTGTGACTCAATTCTTGTCATATGTACCTTTATGTATTTTAACAGCGCTATTTGTGCAAAATTTATTTGTGGCAAAGGAGGGACATTTTCCAAATTTTAATATGGAATATTGCTTAGCGACAATTCCAACCGTAATTGTTGCCTTTTTGACTAAGAATCTGATGTGTGTTGTGGTTACTGGTATGTGCTTTATGGCGTTAATTCGCTATTTTATGATTTGATTTGTATCAATCAATAACTGAATTTTAATCATTATTGTTAATGGCTGGCTAATTGGTTGATAATCATTATTGTGAGTTCAAACAAAAACAGGGCAATTACCCTGTTTTTCTTGTTATATTCTTTTTTATGTTCTTTCTTTTTGTTCAAGTTTACTCATCGATTTTAATATCTTTTCAGCTTCGCTGTCTTGTCCTAGTTGAGTTAGATAATTGACCATCGCTTTTTGATAAGCCATATTATTTAAAATGGCTCTTGGTTGTTCATTCCACCATCTTACTAGTGTTTGTGCATCACTATTAGTCGATAATTGCTTAATTCGACCAATATAGGCTGCTTGTTTAAATTGATCTAGTTGTGACTCGCTGTACACTTTAGCTTTGTACATTGCAGGCAATAGGTCAATAATCGCTTGATAATCATCCATTTCATAATGAAGTTGCTCTGCTAATCTAAGTACTTCAGCATTGCGAGGCTTTTCGTTTAGTAGCTGGTTTAATGTGATGCGTGCAGTTGTGTATTCGTGGTTTTTTAGTTGCAATCTAATTTGTACTAGCTGAAAGGCAAATAATTCGTTAGGTTGGCAACTTTTAGCAGCTTGTTCTAGCGACTGATTAGCAGGGAGTAATTCATCATTATCAATTTGAGCTTGTGCCGCAAGTAAATACGATAAAGTAGTATTTTTTGCACCTTTGGCACTTTTTATAAATAGTTTAGCAGCTTGCTTATAATCACCTTCAAGCAATAACATTTGCGCTTGTTCAATACGTTTTATCGATTTTTTTGGTGACTTTAAGCGTAGCCAATTGCCTAATGCTGTTTTAGAATTGAAAATTTTATTTAATAAACAATAGATTAAATAAAGGCACAGTAGACCAATTAATTCAAGGATCATAAATGAATTAAACGACATGCTGACTCGATATTTGGCAAATTCAAATACTGCTGAACCTTGGTGTCCTTGTAATAATGGTCCTAAAAAGAATCCACCCACTAGCACTAAGAAAATAATTAGTATTTTTATCATTATTATTCTCCTATTTTGTCAACATTGAGCGAACGCGGGTTTGCATTAGTTTTTCAAGTTCGCCAATACTAGTTAGGTTTTCAGGCACATTTTGATTGCTGATTGATTGATTTTGTAAATTCTCAAGTTCATTAATAAATGCTTTAACACTTGGTGCATTACCATCAAAATATGCATTAATCCAAATTGCGGTATCGTTTAACGCACGTTGATAAATAAGTTCTTGGTGTCTCGGTACAGCTTGCGCTGCAATCAATAATCGGAATCGGATGTTTTCGCGCAAGTAAAGTGACTGTTCTAAACTCAGTGGTGCTTTTAATATTTGGCATTTGACAATTTGTTTTTCGTCTTTGCTCGCTTGTTCTAAGCAAGCTTTAAAGTTGGTATCTTTATCATCAAGTTTTTCAATGGTGATAAATTTATCCATAAAAGCTTTGGCGCTACTTAATAAATTAGCAGACCAATTGTTAACCGATGATGATACATTACTATTAGTGCCATTAGTTGTATTGCTAATATTTGTTTGTGGATTGTTTGTTGCGTTAGCGTCTTCTATTTGAGCATCATTGGTATCTGCTGAATTTGTAGCATCTTCGGCATATTGGGTCATGCCAAGATCGATGTCTTTATAATTACCCACTAAAGGTAATTCAGTAAGCGATTCAGATAAACCAATTAAATTTATTATAATGCCATCGGTATCTGTAAAGCTCACTTGAGCAAGTGAATTAATATCCTTACTAATTGCCTGTCTTGCTGGTAGTAGGCTAGGGTCATTAGCTTGGGCTAGGCTTTCGTCGGCACTTTTTAGTAGTAATCGTGCAGATGTGTAATCTTGGTCATTCCAAATTTTGCGACCAGCTAAATGTACTAAGTAATTTGCTTGCGAAATTAACCAAATATTGTGATCGCTTGTTGACATTGCCGCTAAGCGCTCATTGATATTTTGCAAGCTTTGTTCAGTCAGTTTTTGTGAGTCATTAATTTGAGTCGTTAATTGCTGTTGTAGCTGTTGTTGATCGCTCAGTTTACGATCAATACGCTGTTCTAATGAATTGAATTGCTGGTTTTGTTTATTAACCGCATCGGTAATACTATTTTGTAAATCGTTTGTTATACTCTGCTTGGTTGTTTGTTTTAAATTGGCCAATTGTGTTTGTAATATTGAGATGGTTTTTTTTTGGTTTTTAATTTCCTGTTGACCATAATAAAAACCTAAACCACCTAAGCAAACGGTCAATACTATAGCAATTATTGATAGTTTTGAAACAGGTGATTTGCTTGTAGTATTGGTATTACCGTTATTGCTATTTTTAGGTTGAGTTTTAGCTTCTACAGTAGGATTGGATTGGGCACTTGCTTGATTTTTTTTATCTTCTTTCATAGTGTTATTCGCTTCATTTTGAACCGTTGCTATCGTTGTTTGACTAAATGAAGTTGTGCTTATTGTTGAAAGTGTTGCATTGGCACCGTAATATCTTGGTGGCATAAGTAACCTCATTTAAATTTTTAAAAATTTATGTTGGCATTATGACATAGAGTTAACATTGTTTTAAATAAATTTTAATTATTGTCTAAATAAGCAAGTATCACAAATTATTTATATTATCGGTTATAGCATAATTTATCATTACAGCGTTAAAAAGTTTTTGATTATTCGCACTATTCACTAGTTGAACTTTTTGCCAATTAAGTTGTTTCGCTTTTGCAAAAATTCGTTGGCTTATTACTATAAGATTAGCATGCATTTTATGTTCAAGATTACTATATAATTCAAGTTGGATTAAGTGTTCTAGACTAGTAATAATGATGATTTGATTTTCAATATTACTAGATAATATCTTTGGCGGATAGATGATTGGCTCACGGCAGTAACACGTTATTGATTTTACTTTGGCTTTTCGATTTGTTAGTGTTTGAGCTAATAATTGCCGACCTGAATTACCGCATAAAATTAAAACAGTATGATTTTGTACAGATTCTTGCTGTAGTTTTATCAATAATCCTTCACTGTCTTCTTGTTCTGGATAATTGACTTTAGTTGTGGTGAGCTGGTTAAATAATTGTGCTGACTTTTTTCCTATTGCGTAATACCGAACATTAGTTGGTAATATTAGATTGTCAATATATGCTTTAATAACGTGTGTAACTTGTGGTGAAACAACGATCACAATATCGTTAGGTAAAAGTTTATTCAGTTGTTCTTGTAAATTTAGTAGGTCATTGCCTTGTGAGATAGTAAAAAAAGGGAGATGTTGTACAGGCAAGTTTGCTTGAGCAAATAGTTGGGTAAGGATTTCACCCTCCAGAGAGGGCCTAGTTACATAAATCATCCGCCATTTAATTCCTTTAATATTGCTTTCGCACCTTGATCTAATAAGCGTTTTGCTAATTCTTGTCCTAACTTTTCGGCTTCAGTTATACTGCCTTCTAATGCCACTTTGATTATTTTAGAACCGTCAATGCGTCCAACAAGCCCTTGTAATGACAAAATATTGTTATTTAATTGGCTATAACAAGCAATGGGTACTTGGCATCCACCTTGTAAAGCTTTATTCATTGCTCTTTCTGCTTCAATACAAACTCGGCTATGTTTGTCATCAAGCACTGAAAGAATCTCTAATATTTTTTTGTCATCTGCTCTGGTTTCAATACCAATAGCACCTTGTCCGACAGCAGGTAAAATTAAGTCAGTATCAATATATTGTTTGATTCTGTCTTGTAGTGCTAAACGTTTTAAACCCGCTGAGGCTAGTATGATGGCATCGTATTGTTTATTATCCAGTTTACCTAAACGAGTGCCTACATTGCCACGAAGATCTTTAATTTGTAAATGGGGATATTTTGCTCGTAATTGACATTGACGTCGTAAACTTGATGTACCAATTATCGCACCATTGGGTAGCTCATCTATATTTGAATATTTATTTGAAATGAAGCTATCGCGTATGTCATCTCGCTTGCAAATTGTGGCTAATGTTAATCCTTCAGGAAACTCAGCAGGGATGTCTTTTATTGAATGGACAGCAATATCTGCTTCGTTATTTAAAATTGCTTGTTCTAGTTGTTTTACAAAAAGACCTTTACCGCCAATTTTCGATAAAGGGCTGTCAAGCAATACATCACCTTTAGTTACCATGGGAATCAATTCCACTGTCAAATTTGGGTGATGAGCTAAAATTTGTTGTTTAACAAAATTTGCTTGCCATAACGCTAATGGGCTTTTACGAGTTGCAATGCGAATGTTCAATTCATTTCCCTATTTTTGGTTTAGGTGATTTATATTTAATGCGTAACTTGTACGTTGGTGTGATTAATGTGATCACCATAGAGTCAATATTGCCTGATATAGTGTGACCTGTATCAGGCTATTTGAATTTAAGTTTTATTCTAAATTGTCAACAAAACTAACGGCATAACCTATATAGTTTGCTGGTGTTAACTGTTTTAACCGTGTTTTTTCACTTTCGGGTAGATCTAATGAGTCAATAAATTCTTGCATGCCTTTTGCATCAACTCGCTTGCCTCGAGTTAATTCTTTTAATTTTTCGTAAGGTTTTTCGATACCATAACGGCGCATTACTGTTTGAATTGGCTCGGCTAATACTTCCCAGTTGCGATTAAGTTCTTCAAGTAAGTGCTCTTGGTTGACTTCGAGTTTGTTTAATCCTTTTAGGGTTGATTGATAAGCTATAATGGCATAACCAATACCTACACCTAGATTACGCAACACTGTAGAATCGGTTAAATCACGCTGCCAGCGGGAAATAGGTAATTTGCTACTTAAATGGTTCATAATTGCATTGGCAATCCCTAAGTTGCCTTCTGAATTTTCGAAGTCGATAGGATTAACTTTGTGTGGCATAGTTGAAGATCCGATCTCGCCAGCAACAGTTTTTTGTTTAAAGTGATTTAGTGAAATATATCCCCAAATATCTCGATCAAAGTCTATCATAATAGTATTAAAACGTGCTACACAATCAAAGAATTCGGCAATATAGTCATGTGGTTCAATTTGGGTGGTATAAGGATTCCATTTTAGTCCTAGCGAGCTAACAAAATCTTCACTAAATTTATGCCAATTTACTTGCGGATAAACAACCATATGTGCATTATAATTTCCCGTTGCGCCATTAATCTTACCTAGTATTTCAACCGATTTTAGTTGTTGTAATTGGCGTTTTAAGCGGTAAGCTACATTAGCAAACTCTTTACCTATGGTTGATGGAGTAGCAGGTTGACCATGTGTTCTTGATAGTAGTGGTAAATCATGATAAGCGATAGCTTGTGAGGTGATTTTATCAATGAGTTTATTCCAATATGGCACTAAGACAGTTTCTCGAGCTGTTTTTAGCATTAATGCATAAGATAAGTTGTTAATGTCTTCTGATGTGCAGGCAAAATGGATAAACTCATTGATAGCGTGTAATTCTTCATGAGTGCTTACTTTTTCTTTTAGAAAATATTCTACAGCTTTAACATCGTGATTAGTGGTTTTTTCGATTTCTTTAATACGATTTGCATCTTGCTCACTAAATTGGTCTACAATTTGATTAAGATGATTAATAGCTGATTGACTTAATGTTGGAACCTCTAAAATATCTGCTTGTGAAGCTAATTTTTGTAGCCAACTAATTTCGACCTGAACGCGGTATTTTAATAAACCATATTCGCTAAAAATGGTGCGTAACTCTGTCGTTTTTTCACTATAACGCCCGTCAATAGGTGAAAGAGCAGTGAGTGCAGATAATACCATCGATTTTACTCCGTTGTTACAATATTTGAAATATCAATTATAAAGTGCAAATTAGTTTGCGCGATTAATTTGGTCTAATAGTTCTTGTGCTGCTTTGCAAATGCGTTTACGGCAAAAAAGAAACTGAAAACGATTTCCACCAACTTGGTACCATAAAATAGCCGATCGAACACATCCCAAAAGGGCTGTTCTTACTTTTGCTTGTACCAATGTGTTTTGTAAAAATTCGATTTTCCCAACAACTTTTATTTTTGTTGATATTGGGCTGATGATATCAGAATAAATTCCGGCTAATGAATAGGACAGATCATCAATATTAGTACTAATAGTTTCATCATTTATGTCTAGATAAAGTCCTGAAATGCGTTTTAATCGTTGGTCAATTTTATCTAATTCATCATTATTTTTTAATAATTTGCTTGTAATGCCAATTGTACCAAAAAGGTAACGAATAATTTGGGCTTGTTCTTTTTGTCCTGATGATAATAGTTGTATTACTGTTTGTAATCCTATTTTAATATTTTCAATACCATCATAAACATCGCTCGTCGTTTTTGGAGAGGTTTTAAACAAGCTTTTTATTGTTTGTTCATAAAGCTTAAGATTACAAATGCCTGTGCTAGCAAGCTGCGACACCAGTATTGCACTTTGCGCTGTGCCAGCAAGTGCAATAGCAATATGGTAGTATTTATTATTCACGTTAGTCTTCCTTACTGCTTGTAATTCGTTCTTCTATAATACCACCACCAAGACATACTTCATCTCTATAAAAGACAGCAGATTGACCTGGTGTAACAGCTACAACAGGATTATCAAATATGACTTTAATTTTGTCATCGGCTAATGGTATTACCCGACAGGATATATCTTGTTGACGATAACGTGTTTTTACAGTACAGCTAAATGGTTTTGTTACCACTTTACGATCAACCCAATGAAGTTGTTGAGCAATTAATCCTTCAGAAAGGAGTGCTGGATGCTCATGGCCTTGTGCCACAATCAATTCGTTATTGGTAAGATCTTTGTCAACAACATACCATGGTGCGTCATCAGCTTGTTTTAAGCCCCCAATCCCAAGCCCTTTACGTTGCCCTAATGTGTGATACATTAAACCTTGATGCTGGCCGATAATTTCACCATCAACGGTACGAATGTTACCTGCTTGAGCGGGTAAATATCGTGCTAAAAAGTCACTAAATTTACGTTCACCAATAAAGCAGATGCCTGTTGAGTCTTTTTTAGCTGCGGTTGCTAAACCAAGCTGTTGTGCAATTTTTCGCACTTCTGGTTTTTCGAGTTCACCAACCGGAAATAAGCTTTGGCTTACTTGTGCTTCGCTAAGGGTGTAAAGAAAGTAGCTTTGATCTTTGTTATTGTCGATCCCCCGTAATAATTCTACTTTATCACCTGTTCGACGTTTACGTACGTAATGTCCTGTGGCAATAAAGTCTGCGCCAAGATCTTCGGCCGCATATTCTAAAAAAGCCTTAAATTTAATTTCTTTATTACATAAAATGTCTGGGTTTGGCGTTCGGCCTGCTTTGTATTCAGATAAAAAATGTTCAAATACGTTGTCCCAATATTCGGCAGCAAAATTAATAGTATGTAATTTTATATTTAATTTGTCACAAACTGCTTGTGCATCGGCTAAGTCAACGGCGGCTGAGCAATAATTTTCTGTGTCATCCTCTTCCCAATTTTTCATAAATAACCCAACAACATCGTATCCTTGTTGTTGTAATAAATAAGCTGAGACAGAAGAATCAACGCCGCCAGACATACCGACAACGACTTTTTTTCGAGTGTTTATATTTGCCATAGTGATTATATTAATAGGTAAAATTAATAAAAAATTTTGTGCTAATTTTAACATAACTAGCGAAAAAAGCATAAAGTTATGCTGATAACGATTGTTAGAATGATTTATTTTTTAAAATAGCTTTACATTAATTTTCTACTAAGAGGCATGTTTAACTGAAACTTTTTGACATTTTTTTTGTTTCAACATTCGTGGAAAAAAATGCAAACTCACAGGATTAAAACAGCTTTATTAGCCAATACTGATAAAGCTGTAATAATATAAAGATTAAATGAAAGTTTAGTTAAGATCTTTTAAAAGGTAAACTACATGCCCAATAATTTTAAATTCTTGGGGTTCATGTTTATCACCAATAATGGTTGGATACTTAGGATTATCACAAAGTAATGCTAAATTGGCTCCTTGATTTTGAATGCGCTTAATACTGATTTGATCTTCATATTCAACAGCATATAAATAGCCATCGATCGGTTTGCAATGCGCTTTATTAATAATAAGAATATCATGATTTGATATAGTGGGCTCCATACTATCACCTTTAGCCCATACAGCAACTAAGTCTTCGTGGTTGCAACCTTGATGCTTTATTAAGGTAATATCAAAGGGGATTGATTCGATTTTTGAGTAAGATTTCACCGTATCGTTTAAATGGTGAAATGGAATATGTACTGAGCCTCGAACTTCTGTTTCTGACAACAATCGACATTCTCCTTTTCCTGTTACTAGCCATTCAATGGGGACATTACATTTTTGGGCTATGGTGGCTAACCTATTTAGTGATGGGTAAGTTTTACCTGATAAGTAATCTCGTATTACTGCCTCTGACATGCCAACTTTTTTAGCAAAGGCATTACCCGAAACACCTTCTAACACTAGGCTTAATCTATTCCTAAAATTAATTACTCCTGTATCAGTTAGGGTTCGTGTTTTTTCTTTTTCATCTTGTTTTTTTGTTATGCTTTCAGTCATTTTCTGTTCTATTCCACGTGTTTTTTTGTTTTTATCATTTTAATTCGTTTTTTTATGTGTTATTCTCTGCTATATAAATTCTTATCTTTTAAAATATTGTAATACCGATAATCTTTACAATAGCAAAAATTTAACTAATAGAGGATCTCATAATGAGAGAGCAAGATCAAGACTGGGCACCGTCAAGAGTAGTAGGTGAAATTAAAATTAGAGGTGGAAATTTAAGGGCATTGTCTAGAGCCAGCGGTTTGCAGGCTGACACTTTAAGAAACGCACTATATCGACATTGTCCTAAGTATGAACGAATTATTTCTGATTATTTACAGGTACCTGTTGAGCAAATTTGGCCTTCTCGTTACTAGGAAAAATTAAAATAAAAAAGACGCTAATAAGCGTCTCAGATTGATGACAAAGAGCTCGCTTTTTGGCGAGTTCTTTGATCTAATAGAGAGGAGTCGATTATAATAGGAATTCTTCTATGCTAAAAAAACCAACTCCAGCGACACCAGAAAAAATAGAACAAATCTCGCTAGATGCGCTTGTCCCTTAAAATCATCTTGTTCGTAAAATAGCTAAAGTCATTGATTTTGAATTTATTCGAGAAGCGGTAGCACCACTTTATTGCCCTAATAATGGTCGTCCAGCAGAAGATTCGGTCAGACTGTTTAAAATCATGTTATTGGGGTATCTTTTCGGTATCCCCAGTGAACGTCGTCTGATTCAGGAAATTCAGGTCAATTTAGCTTACCGCTGGTTTCTGGGAATGGGATTAACCGAAA